>DASRHL010000437.1:0-7548 GCA_035650535.1 Acidimicrobiia bacterium | reverse complement strand
CACCTACGAGGTCCTCGGCACGTACCGCCACGACCTCGTGCACACGCCCGACGGGTGGCGGACGGCGCACCTCTGGATGGACGTGACGGTCGAGCTCGGCACGCGCGACGTGCTCCAGCCCGCCCCGTGAGACCGCACCGGCTCGCGGTCGCGGGTGCGGTCGCGCTGCTCGCCGCCGCCCTCGCGCCTGCGTTCGCAGGTGCCGAAGCCGCTCCGCCGCCGCCCGCCGCGCCCGGCGTGAAGGCGCTCGCCGCGACCCCGCTCGACGCGTCGGTGGTCGTCAACGGCTACGAATGGCAGATGTCGAACGCGTGCGGGACGAGCAACGGCCTGCCGACGGGCGGCACCTCGAACGGCAGTCCCGGGCTCGGCATCCTCGAGGCGAAGGGGCCCGGCGGTGGCGACGCGTTCGACTGCGGAGCCGTCGTGTGGGTCGGGAACACCGTGGTCGCGGACGACGACGGCACCGTCGACGTCAGCCCGAGCGGTGGCGACACGGTGGTCACGCCGTCGACGCAGACGATCGGCGGACTGCACGTGACCGATACGTACCGCGTGTTCTCGGGTGGTGACACTGCCCGCGTGCTCGTGACGCTCGAGAACCCGACGGCGGCCGACATCTCGACGACCGTCGCGTACGCCTCGAACTTCGGCAGCGACACGACGACGACGATCGCGGGCACGAGCAGCGGCGACACCGGCTTCACGACCGCCGACCGGTGGCTCGTGACCGCCGACGACCCGACGGCAGGCGGTGACATCGTCAACACGAGCGTGTTCTTCGGGCCGGGCGCGGTGGACGTGACGCCGAGCTCGGTGTCGACCGCCGTGTTCGCGTCGGCCGGCACGCAGGGTGCGATGGCCACCTTCGACGTGACCGTCCCCGCGGGAGCGACGCGCTCCCTCCTTTTCTTCCAGGTCGTCACCGGCGGCGGTAACGGCACGCCCAACTCCGCGGTCGTGGCGAGCGCGGCGGTGTGGGACACACCGCTCGCCGCGTCCTCGCCGCTCCTCGCCGGCATCTCCCCCGCGGATCAGGGGCTCGTCGTCAACTGGACCCGGGTCGTCGCGCCGCCGACGACCACGACGACGACCGCGGCCCCGGCCGCCGCCGTCGGCGTCACGCCGACGTTCACGGGATGAACCGGCCGATGATGCGGGACGTCGTGACTGCGCCCGAGCGGCGCGCCGACTACGAGCGGCGCCGGCTCTGGGACGATCGGACGCTCGCGGGCCGGGTCGCGGCCCACGCGGCGTCGCAGCCGGCCGCGGTCGCCGTCGTCGACGACGAGGGCCGGCGCCGGCGCACCTACCGCGAGCTCGCGGCCGACGCGGTCGCCATGGCGCGCCTCGTGCGCGACGCGGGCGTCGAGCCCGGCGACGTGGTGTCGGTCCAGCTCCCGAACTGGTACGAGACGGTCGTGGTCGCCGTCGCGGTGCAGTCCGTCGGGGCCGTCATCAACCCGTTGCTCCCCAACTACCGGCGCCGCGAGCTGGCGCACGTGTTCACGACGGCCCGGCCCCGCCTCGTCTTCACCCCGACCGAGTACCGCGGCTTCGACCATCCGACCCTGATCGCCGAGGTCGCCGCCGAGACCGGTGTCACGCCGCACCACGTCGTGCTCGGGCCGGGGGCACCGCCGCTCGGCGACCTGCTCGGAGGCGACGCCCCCGAGGGCGCCGCGCTGACCGCCGCCGCGCCGGCCGACGCGGTGTCGGAGCTGATCTTCACCTCGGGCACCGAGTCGACGCCCAAGGCGATCATGCACACCGAGCAGACGACGAACTTCAGTGTCCGCGTCGCCCGGCGTGACCTCGGCGTCGGCGTCGCGGACGTCGTCTGGATGCCGTCGCCGGTCGGGCACTCCACGGGCTTCAACTACGGGTTGCGGTTCGCGCTCTACCACGGGCTCCCGCTCGTCCTCCAGGACCGGTGGGACCCGGCGGTCGCCGTCGACCTCGTCGCGGCCGAGCGGGCCTCGTACACGCTGGCGGCGACGACGTTCCTGCAGGACCTGGTCGAGGAGTCGGCCCGCCGCGGCGCCCGGCTCGAGAGCCTCCGCTGCTTCGGCTGCGGTGGCGCACCGGTGCCGCCCGCGCTCGTGGCCGCGGCGGACGCGCAGGGCATCCGTGTGCTGCGCCTCTACGGCTCGACCGAGGTGCTCGTCGCGACGTGGAACCGGCCCGACGCGCCGTTGACGCAGCGCATGGACACCGACGGGACACCGATGTCGGACGTCCAGGTCGAGATCCGTGACGACGACGGCCGTGTCTGCGGTCCGGGCGAGACCGGCGAGATCTTCGTGCGCGGTCCCAACACGTGCGTCGGGTTCTTCGCCGATCCCGAGCGCACCGCCGCCACGTTCGACGCCGAGGGTTGGGTCCGCAGCGGCGACCTCGCGGTCGCCGGCGAGGAGAACGCGCTGACGGTCGCCGGGCGGAAGAAGGAGATCATCATCCGGGGCGGGATCAACATCGCGCCCCGAGAGATCGAGGAGCTGATCCTGGCGTGGCCCGAGGTCGAACGGGCCGCCGTCGTCGGCGTGCCCGACGAGCGGCTGGGGGAGCGCGGCTGTGCCTGTGTCGTGCTGCGGCCGGGCGCGACGCTCACGTTCGACGACATGGTCGGGCGGCTGCGGGCGACGGGCCTCGCGACCTACAAGCTCCCGGAGCAGTTGGCGATCCTCGACTCGCTGCCGACGACCGCCTCGGGCAAGGTGCAGAAGTTCGAGATCGTGCGCTTGCTCGCGGGCGCGGCGAAGGAGCGGTGACGATGACGCCCGGCCGCCCGGCCGCAGACGCGATCGTCGTGGAGCGGCACCGCCTCGGGCGCCGGCGCGAGTTCGCGGCGCTCGTGCGGCTCAACCGTCCCGACGCGCTGAACGCGATCGACTGGGCGATGGTGCGGGCGCTCGACGCGGCGATCTCCGACGTCGACGCCGACCGGTCGGTCCGCGCCGTCCTCCTCACCGGCACGGGTCGGGCGTTCAGCGCGGGTGGCGACCTCAAGAGCTACGTGAAGCTCCAGCGCGATCCGGTCGGCTTCCCGCAGTTCGTCGCCGACCTGCACGCGGCGTTCGGGCGGCTGCGCGAGCTGCGCGTCCCCGTGATCGCGCTCGTCAACGGCGTGACCGCCGCGGGCGGTCTCGAGCTCGTCCTCAACTGCGACTTCGCCCTGATCGCCCGCTCCGCGCGCATCGGCGACGCCCACCTCAACTTCGGCCAGATGGGCGGCGGGGGCGTGCTCACGCTGCTGCCGCGCGTGATCGGCCGCGAGCGGGCGAGCGAGCTGATCTTCAGCGGCCGCTTCCTCGACGCCGAGGAGGCCGTCGCCTGGGGGCTCGCCAACCGCTGCGTGGACGACGACGCGTTGCTCGACGCCGGCCTCGAGCTGGCGCGCGGCATCGCCGAGAAGAGCCCGCTCGCCGTCGCCAACGCCAAGGAGGTCATGAACTCCCTCTGGACCCAGAACGGCAGCGTCGACGCCGGCCTTCGCTACGAGCGCGAGCGCAACGCCTTCTACTGCCTCACGTCCCACGACGCCGCCGAGGGCCTGCAGGCCTTCGCCGAGAAGCGCCCGCCGCGCTTCCAGGGCCGCTGATGGCGGTCGAGGAGTCGGCGGCCGTGCCGCCGGTCGCCGACCGGGAGAGCGCCTTCTACTGGGACGGCCTGCGCGCGCACCGTCTGCTCGTGCAGCGCTGCGCGGCGTGCGGCCGGCACCGTTTCCCGCCGATGCCCGCGTGCCCGCACTGTGGCGCGGTCGGCGGCGAGACGGTCGAGCTCGACGGCCGCGGCACCGTCTACTCGTGGATCGTCGTGCACCGCGCGTTCAACCCGGCGCTCGCGTCCGACGTGCCGTACACCGTCGCGACCGTCGAGCTCGCGCCCGGCTGCCGCACCGTCGGCCGCGTCGAGGGCGATGCCGCGCTCGCCGCCGGCGACGCGGTCGCACCGCTGTTCGTCGACCACGAGGGCTGGACCGAGCTGCGGTTCCGGCCCGTGCCGTGACCCCGCCGACGCTGCGGCCCGCGGCCGTCGCCGGAGTGGGATACAGCCCGTTCACGAAGGCGTCGGGCCGCAGCGTGCTCGACCAGGCGCTCGAGGCGTGCCGCGGCGCGATCGACGACGCCGGCCTGGCCGCGGTCGAGGTCGACGGCATCGCGAGCTTCATGCTCATGCACGACTCGGTCCCCGCCCAGGCCGTCGCCACCGGGCTCGCGCTCCCGGAGCTGCGCTTCTCGGTCGACGCCCAGCTCGGGGGGCAGGCGCCCTGCTACCTCGTCGGGCTCGCCGCGTCGGCGGTTGCGACCGGGCAGGCCGAGAACGTCCTCGTCTTCCGGGCCCTCAACGGGCGCAGCGGCGCGCGCGTCGGCACCATGCAGTTCGCCGGTATGGGCGCGCAGTACCGCTACCCGATCGGGTACGACGCCTACCTCATGTACGTCGCGATGTGGGCCCGGCGGTTCCTGTTCGAGACGGGCCAGGGCGAGGACGATCTCGCCGCCGTCGCGCTCGCGCAGCGTGCGTACGCGGTCGACAACGAGCGTGCCTACAAGCGCCGGCCGCTCACGCGTGACGAGTACCTGGCCGAGCCGTTCGTCGTCGAGCCGTTCCGCGCCGACGACTGCACGATCGAGGTCGACGGCGCGTGCGCCGTGCTCGTCACGTCGCTGGAGCGTGCCCGCGACCTGCGGCACCCGCCCGCGGTCGTCGCGTCGGCCGCGTACCACGCGGGTGCGCGGTCGGGTCTCGACATCGGCGACCACCTCCTGTGGGACGACTACACGCGCAACTACACGAGCTGGTTGCGCGAGGAGCTGTTCGCCCGGGCCGGGCTCCGACCCGCCGACGTGCAGTTCGCCGAGATCTACGACTGCTTCACGAGCACCGTGCTCATGGGCCTCGAGGGCCTGGGGCTGTGCGGGCGGGGCGGCGCGGGCGAGCTCGTCCGGAGCGGCGCGACCGCACCGGGCGGCGCCTTCCCCGTCAACACCCACGGCGGCCTGCTCGCCGAGGGCTACCTGCACGGGATGAACACCGTCGCCGAGGCCGTCCTGCAGGTGCAGGGGCGGGGTGGCGTACGGCAGGCACCTCGCCACGAGGTGTGCGCGGTCACCTCGGGCGCGCTGATGGACGGCTCGGCCCTCCTTCTGACGGCCGACCGATGACTGGCTAGCGTTCGATCGAGCGAAGAGGGGGACACGATGGACAACCTGCAGTGGCAGATCGGTGACGTGCGGATCACCCGGGTCGTGGAGATGCTCACGCCCGTACCGCCCGACGGGCTCATCCCGACGCTGACGGCAGAGGAGATCGAGCGCAACGCCTCGTGGCTCAAGCCGAACTTCATGGACGACGACGGCAACCTGGTGCTCTCGATCCACGCGCTGTGCGTCGAGTCGCAGGGCCGGAAGATCGTCGTCGACACCTGCATCGGCAACGACCGGGTCATCCCCGCGTTCGGCGGCCTGACGCTCGACACGCCCTTCCTCGAGGACCTCGCGGCAGCCGGGTTCGCCCGTGAGGACGTCGACACGGTCATCTGCACGCACCTCCACTTCGACCACGTCGGCTGGAACACGATGCTCGTCGACGGCAAGTGGGTCCCCACGTTCCCCAACGCCCGCTACGTCATCTGCCGCGGCGAGTGGGAGCATTGGTCGACCGCGAGCACCGAGGAGACCTACGCGGCGACGCTCGACGACGCGGTGCGCCCGGTCGTCGACGCCGGACTCGCCGACTTCGTCGAACCCGACCACCGCGTCACCGACGACATCCGCCTCGAGCCGACTCCCGGCCACACGCCCGGCCACGTCGCGGTGCACGTCGAGTCGGGCGGGCAGCACGCGTTCATCACCGGCGACCTCGTACACCACCCGATCCAGTGGGCGGAGCCGGCGCGGTCGTCGGCTCCCGACACGGACCCCGCGCAGTCGACCGCGACCCGCCGGCGCCTGCTCGGCGAGTTCGCCGACACCGACGTCCTCGTCATCGGGACGCATTTCGCGCCGCCCTGTTCGGGCCACCTCGTCTCGACGGGCGACGGCTACCGCTTCGAGCCGACGTCGGCCGTCTGAAAGGGGAGCATCGATGATCACGTCAGCGCCGCCGCGGTGGGATCGGGAGGTCGACGTCGTCGTACTGGGGTCGGGCGCGGCGGGGCTCACCGCCGCGACGCTGG
Organism: Acidimicrobiia bacterium; assembly: GCA_035650535.1. GTDB lineage: Bacteria > Actinomycetota > Acidimicrobiia > IMCC26256 > PALSA-555 > DASRHL01. Next base: position 1,367 of record DASRHL010000437.1, on the reverse strand, counting down.
CTCACGACGGCGGCGCCGAGGTGCTGCTGCTCGAGAAGGCCGACGTGCTCGGCGGCACGACCGGCGTGTCCGGCGGCATGCCCTGGGTGCCGATGAACCGGCACATGGCCGACGTCGGCGTCGACGACTCGCGGGAGGACGCGCTCCGCTACATCCGCCGGCTCACGCACGGGCGGGAGCCCGACCCGGCGCTCGTCGAGATGTACGTCGACACCGCACGCGAGGTCGTCGAGTACCTCGAGTCGAAGACGCCGGTGCGGATGTACGCGCCGAGCACCTTCAACGACTACTTCGAGGGGATCCCCGGCGGGAAGCCGGCCGGCCGGTCGATCGAGCCCGTGCCCTACGACGCCCGCACCGAGCTCGGGGCATGGGCGGAGAAGACCCGCACGAGCCCGCACCTGGCGCGCCTGACGATGGAGGAGGGCGCCAAGTACCTGCGTGGTGGCGAGGCCCCGGACTTCGAGATGATCGCGAAGCGGGAGGCCGACGACGTCCGCTGCGGCGGGCCGGCGCTCGTCGCGATGCTGGTGAAGGGACTCCTCGACCGCGGTGTCGCGATGGAGACGGGCACCGCCGGGCGCGACCTCGTGGTCGTCGACGGCGAGGTCGTGGGCGTCGCCGTCGAGCACGACGGCGCCACGCAGATGATCCGGGCGCTGCGGGGCGTCGTCCTCGCGTGCGGCGGGTTCGAGTGGAACGACGACATGGTGCGGGCGTTCATCGGGCGCGAGCTGTTCCCCCTCAGCCCGCCGCAGAACGAGGGTGACGGGCACCGGATGGCGATGGAGGCGGGCGCCGCGCTCGCAAACATGACGTCCTTCTGGGGCCAGCCGGCGCTGCTGGATCCGAACGTCGAGTTCGAGGGCAACCCGCTCTACCAGATGGGGACCGCGCGCAGCATCAAGGGCGTGATCCTCGTGAACCGCAACGGCCGGCGTTTCGTCAACGAAGGCGTGACCTACCAGGACTTCCCGAAGGCGCTCGGCGCGTACGACCCGGTCGCGCTCGACTACCCGACCGAGAACGTGTGGCTCATCTTCGACCAGACCGTCAAGGACACGAACGTGATCCTGCCGTCGGTCCTGCCCGGCGAACCGGCGCCGGAGTGGCTCACGCGCGCCGACACGATCCGGGGCCTGGCGGAGCAGATCGGCGTCGATCCCGACGCGCTCGAAGCGACGGTCGCGCGCTGGAACGAGCAGGTCGCCGCGGGCGAGGACACCGACTTCCACCGGGGCACGGTGCGGTTCGAGACCCACATGAGCGGCCGGTTCCCGTCACCAGCCGACTGCCTCGGTGCGGTCGAGCGCCCGCCCTTCTACGCGATGCCGCTCTACGACGGCACGCTCGGCACCAACGGCGGG
>DASRHL010000436.1:0-18108 GCA_035650535.1 Acidimicrobiia bacterium | reverse complement strand
CCCCGACGATGATCGGCCTCATCGAGGGAACCTGCCTCCGGGCCGTCGCCGAGCACCTCGACGAGGGCGAGACGACCGTCGGCACGCACGTGTGCGTCAGCCACCAGGCCGCCGCGACCGAGGGCGAACGGATCACGATCCACTGCCGCCTGAGCCGCATCGACCGGCGCCGGCTCACCTTCGACGTGACCGTCGACACGCCGAACGCGCGGATCAGCGAGGGCACGCACGAGCGCGCCGTCGTCCGACTCTGACCCACGGGAACAGGAGGATGTCGATGGAGGTCGTCGCCGTCATCGAGGTGCCTCGCGGCTCGCGCAACAAGTACGAGGCCGACCACGAGTCGGGCAGGATCTGGCTCGACCGGATGCTGTTCACCGCGACCCAGTATCCGACCGACTACGGCTTCATCCCCGAGACGCTCGCCGGCGACGGCGATCCCCTCGACGTGCTCGTCCTGCTCGACGAGCCGACGTTCCCGGGCTGCCACATCCACGCCCGCCCGATCGGCGTGCTGCGGCTGCGCGACGAGAAGGGCCAGGACGACAAGGTCCTCTGCGTGCCGGCGACCGATCCGAGGTGGCGTTCGTACTCGGAGCTGAGCGACGTACCCGGCTTCCTGCTCGACGAGATCGAGCACTTCTTCAGCGTCTACAAGGCCCTCGAACCGGGCAAGGCCACCGAGGCGGGCCACTGGGAGGACCGCGCCGCAGCCGAGGCCATCGTCGAGCAGGCCGTCACCACCTACCTCCACCGCCCCCACTGACCCGCCCCCACCGACCCGCCCCCACCGACCCGCGTCGGCTTTCCGCCGCAGAGGCGGATCGCGGCACGGACGCGGTTCAGGAGCGGACGTCGACGGCGTAGCGGCCGCGGGTCTCGCCGGCGAGCATGCGGCGGGCGATGTCGGGGGCGTCGGCGAGCGTCGCGTCGAGTGCCATGGCGTCGCGGGCGCTCGCGGGCAGCTCGGTGGCGAGCCGGGCCCACGCGGTGCGGCGCAGCTCGATCGGCGCCATCACCGACTCGACCCCGACCAGGCGGACGCCCCGCAGGATGAAGGGCGCGACCGACGACGGAAGGTCCATCCCGCCCGCGTTGCCGCACGCGATCACCGTGCCGCCGTAGGCGGTCGCGGCCAACACGTTGGCGAGCACGACACTGCCCACGTTGTCGATCGCCGCGCCCCACCGTTGCTTCGCGAGCGGTCGCACGTCGCCCGACAGCTCCGCCCGGTCGACGACGTCGGCGGCGCCGAGCGCCCGCAGGTACGCCTCCTCGCTCGCCTTGCCGGTGGCCGCGACGACCTCGTATCCGAGCCCGGCGAGGACCGCGACGGCGACGCTGCCGACGCCGCCGGTCGCGCCGGTCACGAGCACGGGCCCCGACCCGGGGTTCACACCCTGCTGTTCGAGCAGCATCACGCTCAGCATCGCGGTGTAGCCGGCCGTGCCGATCACCATGCAGTCGCGCGCCGACAGCCCCCCGGGCCGGGCGACGAGCCAGTCGCCGTCGACCCGGGCCCGTTCGGCGAGCCCGCCCCAGCGGCGCTCGCCGACACCCCATCCGTTCAGCACCACGGCGTCACCCGGCCTCCATGCCGCGTGCTCGCTGGACACGACGGTGCCGGCGAAGTCGACGCCGGGCACCATCGGGAAGCTCGCGACGACCGGCCGGCCGTTCACCATCGCGAGCGCGTCCTTGTAGTTGACCGTCGAGTACGCGACGTCGACCACCACGTCGCCCTCCGGCAGGTCGGCCTCCTCCACCTCGGAGACGCGCGTCGTGATGCTCCCGTCGTCGTCCGCGATGACGATTGCCCGGACCATGTGTGCGTGCTCCTGTCTGCTCTGCGGACGGCCGTCAGGCGAAGTGCGGCGCCACGTCCTCCGCGAACCACCGCATGAACCCGAGCTGATCGGGGACGAACTGCGCGACCAGGATGCGGTCGACGCCGTACCCGGCGATCTCGTGGAGGCGTTCGACGCAGCGCGCCGGAGGGCCGGCGACCGTCGACTGGCGGGCGAGCCACGCCGTCAACCCGTAGCGCTCGACGAGCTCGGCGTTGGCCGTCGCGGTCGCCGGGTTCGCGTGGTGACTCGAGTCGTACTCGCGCATGAGCGCCTCGAGCCCGGCCCGGTACTCGTCGGGCACGCCCTTGCCGTCGAGCGTGAACCGGAAGACGTGGTTGGCGGTGCCGGCCAGGATGCTGCGGATCGAGTCGACGCCCTCGGCCTCGGTGGCGGCGGGTACGACGTTCGCCATCCACCACACCTCCAGGTCATCGACCGACCGGCCCGCGGCCTCGGCGCCGGCCGTGAGGTTGGCGAAGGCGCGCTCGATGGCCTCGGGGGTCAAGGCGTTCGAGAGGACGACGCCGTCGGCGATGCGGCCCGCGAGCTGCTGGGTGCGCGGCCCCTCGGCGGCCATCCAGATCGGAACGTGCGCCGACGCCCACCGCAACGCGAGGTCGCGCCCCCGCCAGTGGGCGGTTCCGGTCTCGCAGAGCGACCGGACGGCGACGACGAACTCGCCCAGCTCGTCGACGGTCGACGGGCGCTCCCCGATGTTGCGCAGCGCCGAGTCGCCCGAGCTGATGCCGTACACGACGCGCCCACCCGAGACGTCGTGCAGCGCGACGAGCGACGACGCGACGACCGCCGGGTTGCGCGTCACCGGGTTCGAGACGGTGATCCCGAGGCGCGGGCGGGAGGTCTCGAGTGCCGCGACCGTCGTCGACACGAACGGATCGGCCCAGAGGGACTGCGAGTCGCCCGTGGTCAGCAGCGCGAAGCCGCTGGCCTCGGCGACGCGAAGCCACTCGCGGTACGCGGTGAAGTCCTTGACCGTGGTCCCGGTCCCGAACGTGATCTTCACGCCGGGGAGCCTACGGGTTCAGGTGTTGGCGATGGCGAGGGCGACGACGAGCGCGGGGCTGCGCTTCGACCAGCCGGGCCCTCGTTCGACGCCGAGGCGCGAGGCGAGGGTCTCGGAGAGTCGCTCGGCCGGAACGCCGAGCACGTTGGCGGCGTGCTGCTGGCCGACCCATTCGACGCGCAACGACTGGCGGCTCGCCTCGACCATGATGCACGTCTCGAGCGAGACGCGCGCGAACGCGTCGGCGTAGCGCCAGTTCGCGTACCGCAGCGGCCGCACGATGCCGACGGCGTCGACCTCGAGCTCGCGCAGGAGTCGCGCGAAGCGGGTCGAGAAGTCGGTCAGGGCGGCGTGCGGCTCGAGGTCGCCGACGGGCGCGAGACGGTCGACGCGGTCGAGCCGGACGCGGTCGGGGACGTCGACGAGCGCGAGGTACGCGACGCCGCCGTCGATGTTGACGCCGAGCACGCGCCGCACGCGCGGGGGCGCGTGCGATCCCGGCGGCGGGCTCGGTGGCGCCTCCCGGACCGCCGGCGCGCTCGACACGGTCACCGCCGGCGTCGAGGGCGGGGTCGGGTCGTCGGCGGGCAGCTCGCGCCGTGGGGCGGGCGGCGCGTCGAGGCGGGCGCCGTGCTCGTCAACCGGGTGGACGTGGCGGACCGGAGGCGTCGTCGTCGCCTCGTCGAACGGGATGATCCGCACCGCCGAGTCCTCGCCGCGCGGGGGCGGATCGGGTGCCTCGGGCAGCCAGGCGGGCAGCGGCCGGCGCCGGCCGGCGGAGCCGTCGCTCGAGATGAAGCTGCCGAGGTCGCCGCGACCGGCCGGGCGCGCACCACCGCCGTCACGTTCGCGGGCCGGGTTCCGGATCGGGCGGCGCGGCATCAGCGGCGTGGCTCCGGGGCGTCGCCGTCGGCCGCGCCCGTCCCCGGGCCGACGGTCGCGGTGGGCGGTTCCGCGACGGGGTTGCGCAGCGCGTCGAGTCGCCGGAGGAGCTCGGCCGTGACGACCTCGACCGGTCGGTCACCCGCGACCTGGATCAGCGGGTAGCGCTCGGCGCACCAGGCGACCATCGGAGCCGTGACGCGCTCGAAGATGTCGAGGCGTCGCTGCACGCTGTGCTTCGAATCGTCGCCGCGACCGCGTGCCGCGAGCCGCTCGAGCACGACCGGCCGCGGCAGCACGAGCTCGACCACCGCGTCGAACCCGCGGGCGCCGGGCAGGGTCTCGAAGGACCGCGCCTGCTGGATCGTGCGCGGGAACCCGTCGAGCAGGTACCCGTTGGCGCGGGCGTCGGGTTCGGCGAGGCGCGCTTCGAGCAGCCGGAGCACGAGCCGGTCGGGAACGAGGCGGCCCGCGCTCATGAAGCGTTGCGCGCGCCGGCCGGCGATGCCCCCCGCCTTGACCGCGGCGCGCAACAGGTCACCCGTGGAGATGTGCGGCGCCCCGAGCTTCTGGCTCAGGACCTCGCACTGCGTCCCCTTGCCAGACCCGGGGGGTCCGACGAAGAGCAGTCGCATGGGTCAGGTTCCTGGGTCGTCGATGATGGGTCCCGCCCCCCAAACGGCCCCATCAGAATTAGCACACGAACCTGACGGCAGCACCCGGCGCAACCTTGCCCAAATGACCGTTTGGAGCGATTTGGGAGGGCGGTCAGCGCGGCGGCGCGCCGTAGATGCGCAGGGCGTTGCCGGCGAGGATCAGGTGGCGTTCGTCGTCGGGGACGCCGCCGAAGTAGCCGTCGATCGCGGCCCGTGACTCGGGCCAGTCCGAGCCCCCGTGCGGGTAGTCGCTCGACCACATCATCTGCGTGAGGCCGATGTAGTGGCGGTTGACGATCGCGTACGGGTCGGTGATGAACGTCGTCGCGATGCTGTCGGAGAAGTACTCGCTCGGCAGGCGTGCGATCTCCGGTCGGGTCGCGGGGTTGGCCCGCTTGAACCGGTCGTCCATCTGCTCGCGCAGGTACGGAGTCCACGAGGAGTCGACCTCGACCAGCACGAGCTGGAGGTCGGGGAAGCGGTCGAACACGCCGCTCTCGACGAACTGCGTGATCCGCACCGGCACGTCGTAGAAGCGGGTCGACCCGGTGAGCTTCATGCGCCCGCGGTCGCCCTGCGGTTCGGTCGCGAAGGCGACGTGGATCGAAACCGGCAGGCGCGCCGCCTGCACCGCGGCCCAGAACGGATCGTCCTCGGGTGAGATCTTGTCGCCGCCGTGCGGGTACTGGCCGATGAGGACGCCGCGGATGCCGGGCAGCGCGCGCACGCGCTCCAGCTCCGCGATCGCGACGTCCGTACCGACGTTGGGGACGAGCGCGACGGCCCAGAGCCGGTCGGGCGCGTACGACGCGTACTCCGACAGCCAGTCGTTGTACGCGCGGACGCACGCGACGTGGAACTCGGGATCGCTCACGTGCCACACGATCTGGTTGCCGATGCGGGGCGTCGGATAGAGGATCTCGGCGTCGACCCCGTCGGCGTCCTGCTCGGTGAGGCGCGCCGCGGGGTCGTAGCCGCCGGCGCGCACCTGGTCCCAGGTGATCCAGCTCGAGCGTTCGGCGGCGGGGATGCCCGCGCAGCAGTTGCTGCCGAAGTTGATGGGATCGAGGGCGCCCTCCATCACCCACGCGTCGCCCTCGTCGAAGCGCTCGATGTGCGGCGCCCGGTCGCGGTACCGGGAGGGAAGGCGGGCGAGCCACAGGTCGGGCGGCTCGTTGATGTGCGAGTCGGCGGAGATCAGTCGGTAGTCGCGGTCGCTCACGGTCACAGCATGTCCCAGACGCGCTCGAGCCCGTTGACCGCCCCGCCCTCGGTCAGCGGCGGCCGGCCGTCGGGCCAGTGCTGCTCCGAGGCGTCGGCCCGGTAGTTCAGGAAGAGGAAGCCGCCGTCGTCGCCCTTGAAGCCGTAGCGGACCCCGGCCGCGATCGCCAGCGTGTCGCCGGGTTCCACCCGGCGGGCGCCGAGGGTGAGCCCGCCCGCCACGACGTGGATCAGCTCGTCCTGGGTGTGGCTGTGCACCGCCGAGCTGGACGCGCCGAAGCGGCCCACCGAGAGCAGGGTGATCCGGCACGTCGGGCACGTCGAGTCGGCGTAGTAATGGGAGTCGCCCTCCGCGTCGACCCGCGCGTAGGTGCCGCGGGGCCCGACGGCGTGCACCCCGTGGCCGTCGGGGTCGGCGGGTCCGTTGAAGCCGCCGGTCGGCGGTGCCGGATCGGCCGGCCCGACGTGGACGACCGCGGTCGCGCCCCGGGCCCGCACCCGCGCCGGCGCACCCGACTCGACGACCGCCGCGCCCGCGGGCGGGACGACTCTGCCGTCGACCTCCAGCGCGCCCTCGAGGACGTAGACGGCTTCGTCGCCGTGCCCGGCAGGCCACTCGATCGTCGTGCCGTCGTCGAGCTCGGCCCGCACGAGCCACAGCGAGAAGTCGGGCGGGCTGACGACGCGCGCCGTCACCCCGCCGTCGACCGCGAACCCACGCTCGCCGTACGCGCCGGACGGCTCGACGTCGACGCCCCGCGTGATCGTGAACCCCGCCATCGTCAGGGCGCCCCGGCCGCGCCGTCGCCGTCGAGCCAGGCCCAGAGGTCGGGATCGGAACGCTGCAGGCGCCGCAGGTTCGCGTCCCACATCTGCGGCAGGAAGTACTTGTGGTACTTCTCACGACCGCGCCGCACCTCGGCCTCGGGGAACTCGCTGCCGCCGATCGCCTCGGCCTCGATGTGGTACTGCGCGGCCACCTCGAGCATGCACGCCTCGATGGTCGCGTGCTCGAGCGACTGCGACGCGATGACGGCGCCGTGGTTCTTCATGAGCAGCACGCGCCGGCTACCGAGCGCGTGCGCCATGAGCTCCGGGTCGGCGACCGGGTGCGTCTCGCCGTCGTCCTCGTACAGCGCCTGGTCGTCGAAGAACAGGACCGACACGACGTTGTACATGCCGATCGTCTCGCGCCGGGTCGCGAAGAGCGACACCCAGTGCGAGTGCGTGTGGATGACCGAGCTCACGTCCGGCCGGGCGCGGTAGATCCCGGCGTGGAAGCGGATGGCGGGCGACGGCTCCCAGTCACCCTCGAGGAGCGTCAGATCCATCGCGACCTTGATCACGTGGTCGGGAAGCGTCTCGTCGAAGTACTCGAACGGCGTCACCCAGAACGCGTCCTCGCCCTCCGCCCGCATGCTCACGTGCCCCGCGACGCGGCTCTCGCACCCGTTGCGGGCGAGGATGCGCCGGGCGGCGGCGACCTTGAAGCGGGGGTCGTCGGCGTTCACGGCGCCGCCACCGTCGCGACGGCGCCGAGCACCGGGCTGGGCCGGGCGACGCGATCGACGTCGATGCCGTACAGACGGGCGACGTTGCCCACCGTCAGCTTGTGGATCGTCTCCTCGTCGAGCCCGCCGACCTCCTCGGCGTCACGCTCGATGGCGGCATGCGACTCGGGCCAGACGGCGGCCATGTGCGGGTAGTCGCTCGACCACATGAAATGGTCGGCGCCGGTGAACCGGAGGTTGTTCAACCCGAGCGGGTCGGTCATGTACGTGAGGTACACGTTGCGGCGGAAGTACTCGGACGGGAGCATCGTGAGCTCGCTGAACTTGTGCCAGAAGCTCCGGTAGCTGAAGTCGAGGCGCCGTTCGAGGTTGGCCGCGTACTCGATGCCCCCCTCGGCGGCGACGACGCGCAGGTCGGGGTGGCGCTCGAACACACCGGCCGCGATCAGCTCGCACACCGACCGGTGCATCTCCTGGCGCGACTCGAACCCGGCGTAGAACGTCCCGAGCAGGTCGCTGCCGTACCGGCGGATGTCGGCGCGCTTGCCGGCGAGGATGTGCAGCGAGATCGGCATCGCGAGCGAGGCCGCCGCGGCCCACAGTGGCTCGTAGTCGGGGTCGAAGAAGGAGTCGCCCTCCGGCGGCGCGGTCCAGATGATCGCACCCCGCAGCCCCGCGGCCCGCGTCCGTTCGAGCTCGGCGACGCCGCGTTCGATGTCGTTCGTCTGGATCATCGCCAGGCCGAGCAGACGCTCCGCGTCGACCGCGCACAGCTCGACGAGCCAGTCGTTGTAGGCACGGCAGCACGCGTCCTGGAGCTCGAGGTCGTCGAGCTGCAGGACGCTCAGCCCCGCGGTCGGATACAGCACGTCGGCGACGGTGTCGTCGCGCCAGAGATCGCGGAGGCGCGCCACCGCGTCGCTGCCGCCGAGCGCACCGACGTCGGCGTCGGGGTCGGCGGCGAGCGCGGCGTCCACCTCGGCGGTCGTCATGCCGGCGGTGCGCGACAGCGTCAGGTCGACGCCCCGGACGCCGCGGGCGTCGACGAGGTACCAGTGATGGTTGGTGGGATCCTGGACCGCGCGCGGGGCGCGGTCCTGCAGGTGCGCGGGCAGGCGCTCCGTCCAGAGGTCGCCCGGTTCCACCACGTGCGAGTCCGCAGAGATCAGCACCGGCGCACCTCCGTTGTTCGGATCCGCACCGAATCTACCCACAGCCGGACGAGGCCTCGCTCGCTGCCCGCCCGGCGTCAGCGGAAGTCGCCGACGAGGACGCCGCCCCGCGCCAGCGCGCTCTCGAGCTCGGTGGGCTCGCCGGGTGCGTAGCCCTGCACCGACACGTCCCTGCGGTAGTTGAGGAAGGCGTTGCCGTCGGGTCCGCTCGTCAGCGAGTACCGCAGGCCGGCGGGGATCGCGAGGCAGGTCCCCGGGCCGTGCTCGACGCCGCCGACCACGACGCTGCCGCCGACGACGTAGATCAGCTCGTCCTGCGTGTGGGTATGGGAGCGGTCGCGCACGCCGCCCTCGCCCCGCCACACGTGGAAGAACGAGATACGACAGCGCGGGCACGTCGAGTCCGCGAACCAGGTGGCGACCACGCGCTCCCGGTTCCCCGAGCGGTACCAGCCGCCGTCGCCGACGACGTGGACGGTGTGCCCACCGGCCGCCGGCGCGCCGTAGAGCCCGTCGGCAGGCGGCGAGGGATCGAACGCGCCGCAGTGCACCACCGTCGTCGGGCCGGAGGCCCGCGCCACGGCGGTGACACCCGATTCGACGACGACCGCGCCGCCGGTCGGGCACCGGTGGCCGTCGACGTCGAGCGCGCCCGCGAGGACGTAGACGCCGTCGTCGGAATGCGCGCCCTCCCAACGGATCGCGCCCCCGTCGCGGAACTCGGTGACCGCCATCCACAGTGGGTAGCCATCCGGGCTGAGGCGGCGGCTCCGCACGACGCCGTCGGCGGCTCGGGGCGCGGCGTACGTGCCGGCGGCGGTGACGGCGTCGAGGTGGGTGACGACCGGGCCCGCCACGGTCACCGCCCCTGGAATTGCGGCGCGCGCCGCTCGAGGAACGCCCGCGCGCCCTCGCCGAAGTCGTCGCTGCGCCACGCGGCCGCGATCGCGTCGTCGACGTCGGCACCGGCGGCGCGCTCCAGTGCGGCGGTGGCGGCCCGGATCGAACGCTTGTGCGCGACGTGCGACAGCGGCGCGTTGGCCGCGACCTCCGCCGCGAAGGCGGCGACCCAACCGTCGAGCTCGGCCTTCGGCAACACGCGGTTGACGAGCCCGATGCGCGCCGCCTCGGCCGCGTCGATGCGTCGCGCCCCGAACAGGATCTCGGACGCCTGGCCCGGTCCGACGAGCGCGACGAGGCGCGCGGTCGCCTCGTGCGGGTAGCCGACGCCGAGCTTCGCGGCGGGGACCGCGAACTGCGCGTCGTCGGCGCAGACGCGCACGTCGGCGGCCATCGCGACCATCACCCCGCCCCCGATGCAGTAGCCGTGGATCAGCGCGACCACGGGCTTGTCGAGGTCGCCCAGCGCGCCCGGCCCGCCCCGCGACGCCCTGCCGGCCGCCGGCGCACCGTTCCCCCCGGCGTCGGCGCCGCCGTCGGTGTCGGTCGCCGGGTGACGGAGGTCGCCCCGGTCGAGCTGGCCGATGTCCGCGCCCGAGACGAACGCCCGCTCCCCCGCACCCCGCAGGACGACCACGCGCACGTCCGCGTCGTGCGCGAACGCCTCGCAGACCCGCGAGACTGCGGCGAACATGGCGGCGGTCAGCGCGTTGTGCTTCTCGGGGTTGTCGAACACGATCGTGCCGACACCGTCGGCGACCGTCGCCCGGAGCTGGTCGCACCCGGTGTCCAACTCGCGTCCGCGACGGCCGGTCACGCCGTGGGACGCTACCAAGGCGTGAACACGACGGAACCCGGGGACGAGATGGCGGGCGCACTCGAAGGCGTGCGGGTGGTCGACCTCACGCGGGCGCGGGCCGGGCCCACGTGCACCCGCCAGCTCTCCGACTTCGGCGCCGACGTCGTGCACGTCGTCGATCCTCGGGGTGGCGACCTCCTCGGGAGCTCCGACGCGGCGAACCTCCACCGCAACAAGCGCTCGGTCGCGCTCGACCTGCATCATCCGGACGGCGTCGCCGCACTGCTCCGGCTGACCGACCGCGCCGACGTCCTCGTCGAGAACATGCGGCCCGCCGTGAAGCACCGCCTCGGGATCGGGCCGGACGTCGTGATGGCGCGCAACCCGCGCCTCGTCTACGCCAGCCTCTCCGGCTTCGGCCAGACCGGGCCCTACGCCGAGCGACCGGGTCTCGACCAGGTCGCGCAGGGGCTGGGCGGCCTGATGTCGGTCACCGGGCCACCGGGATCCGGTCCGTGGCGGGTCGGGATCGCGATCAGCGACACCGCGGCGGGCACCTTCCTGACCCAGGGCGTGCTCGCCGCGCTCTACGCGCGGGAACGCACCGGCCGCGGGCAGTGGGTCTCGACCTCGCTGCTCGAGGCGATGGTGAACTTCATGGACTTCCAGGCCTGCCGCTGGCTCACCGACGGCGAGGTGCCCGTGCAGGAGGGCAACGACCACCCGACGATCTTCCCGATGGGCGCGTACCGCTGCGCGGACGGTTGGATCAACGTCGCGGGCGCGATGTCACTCGACCGTTTCCTCGACGTCCTCGACGCGCGCGAGCTGCTCGACGACCCGCGGTTCGCGGACGCGGACGCCCGGCGCGAGAACCGGGCCGCGTTCAACGAGGCGTGCGAGACACGGCTGGTCACGAACACGGCCGCGTACTGGGTCGAACGGCTCAACGCCGCGGACATCCCCGCCGGGCCCGTCTACGCGATCGACGAGGTCTTCGCCGACCCGCAGGTCCGCCACCTCGCGCTCGACCAGGTGGTCGACGGCGACGACGGCCGGCCCGTGCACGTGCTGCGCCACCCCGTCTCGTTCGCCGCGACGCCGGCGTCGATCCGGCGGGGTCCGGTCCGCGGCGGCGCGCACACCCGCGAGGTCCTGGCGGAGGTGGGTTACGACGACGCCGAGATCGACGCGCTGTTCGCGTCGGGCGCGGCCCGTCAGGCGAACAGCTCGTACCCGTCGAGGTAGCCGAGCTCGACCAGCTCCGCCTTGGGGACCCACCGCGCGAGGTGCTCCCGGATCGGGCCGACGTCGGTCGCGACCGAGAACCCCGGGAGCCAGTCGTCGTGGTGCGAGAGGACGACCCGGCGCGGCTTCACGAGCCACGCCTGCCGGGCCACGAACTCCGCGAGCGATCCCTGGACGGGCTCGCCGTCGACGTTGCCGCGCCCGGCCGCGGCCAGGATCGCCACGTCGGGCCGCAGCTCGTGCGCGAGCGTCGTGAGGATGCCGCTCCAGTGGCCCGACGTGTCCTGGTAGAGGACGGAGCCCTCGGGCGTGTCGATCACGTAGACGAGCGCCCCGCCGTCGCCACGCGGGCCCTGGCTGCTCCGCGCCAGGTGGTCACGCACGTCGTCGCCCAGGCCGGCGAAGTGCGCGGCGAGGTCCGCGAACCGGGCGAGGCGCTCCTGGTGCGTCACGCCGAGGTCGCCCAGGCAGACCTCGCCCGACTGCTGCATCTGGCCGTGCGTCCACACGCACGAGTGGAGCGAGGGGTAGACGGACGCGGTCACGCCCTCGGCGAGCTGCAGGCGCTCGCCGCCGGCGACGGGCAGGAGCCGGCTCATCGGGACGCCCTGCTGCTCCATGACCCGGACGGTCTCGAAGGAGCCGACGATCGTCGCGCCGGTGCGCCGCGCGATCCGTTCCGCGCCCCAGAGATGGTCGAAGTGGGAGTGGCCGACGAGGATCCAGTCGGCCCGGTCGACGTCGTCGGCGGTGAGGCCGGTGCCGGGCGCCTGCGGGACCCGGTCGACGTACGCGTCGAGGAAGACGACGACGTCGCCGACCGTCAGGCGGAACGTCGCGCAGCCGTACCAGTCGAGGGTCGCCGGCACGCCGTCACTCCCCCGTGACCGCGCGCCGGTACACGTCGGGATTCGAGAACTCGCGCCACTCGACGACCTTGCCGTCGCGGAAGCGCATGAACATGACGTAGTGGTTCCGGTACCGACGCGGCGCGCCCTTCACCTGGTGGTCGCCGCGCACCTCGGCGACCACGAGGTCGGGATCGGTCGTCGGGAACAGTTCGACCACCTCGTAGAGGATGCTGGAGAAGCGTTCCTCCACGGCCTCGAGCATGGCCCGCATCTGGGCCTTCCCGCGCCGGGGCGCCATCTCCGCGTAATACGGCGCGAGGTACACGATGTCGTCGTCGACGTGGGCGAGCTGGCCTTCCTTGTCGCCCGCGGAGAACCGTTCGAGCATGACGCGGATGGCCTCGCAGTTGCGGGCCCGCCGGGCGTCGGCGTCGGGGTCGGTGGTCACGGGCGGGCGGCGGCGCGCGCCGCGAAGATCGAGAGGTCCTGATCGGCGCCGACACACACCCGGCGCAGGGTGCGCGGCGCCTCGGTGCCGACGTCGGGACGGCCGTGCTGGAGCGCGTGGTTGTCCCAGATCAGGAGGTCGCCCTCGTGCCAGTCGTGCGCGTAGCGGTGCTCGGGCCGGTAGAGATGCGCGTACAGCTCCTCGATCAGCGCGGTGCTCGCGGCGGCGTCCATCGGGAAGAGCGCGTCGGTGTGCTGTTCCCACACGGCCAGGATCTCGTCGCCGGTTGCGTGGTGGCGCCACAGCACGGGCCGCAGCACGTGCGGGTACGTCTCGTCGAGCCGTCCCTCGCGGACGCGGACACCCGACTGCCCGGCCGGGCTCGCGACGTCGACGACGTGGCGGGCGACCAGCCCGCCGAGCCGGGCCCGGAGCGACGGCGGGAGGTCGCGTGCGGCGGCGACGCCGCTCACGAACCAGGTCTGCGTGCCTCGCGGAGGGATCTCGAGGCCGTAGAGCGACAGCGCCTCGTACGGCCGCTCGAAGAAGCCGTAGTCGACGTGGAAGGACGCCGTGGTCGAGCCGAGCGTTCCGTCGGGCCGGTGGTTGGAGACGTAACCGACCCGGTGCCGCGCCGCCAGGCCCTCGCTCGCGATGCGCCCGAAGCACGCGGCCACGGCGACGTGCTCGTCCGCGTCGAGCTCCTGGCCCGGGAACACCAGCAGGTAGCGCTCGCGGAACAGCCGGAGCAGCTCGGCCCGGACGGGGTCGGCGAGGGGCTCGCGCAGGTCGAGGCCGGTGACCACCACCCCGAGCTCCGGCGCCGCCTGCCGCACCTCCACGACCGGGAGCGTACGCGCCCCTCCCCATCCCGCGTCTGTGCGTCTTCCTGCGCCAGGCGCAAGAACGGTAACAATCGCGGCGTGGATGTCGAGGTGATGGAGCCGTTCGGCGCCCGGATCGTGGGGCTCGACCCGTCGCAGCCGCTGCCCGACCGCGACCGGCGGACGCTCCGCGACGCCATGGACCGGCACCACCTCCTGGTCGCCCACCTGCCCGGGCTCACGCCCGAGGGCCAGCAGGGCGTCGCCGCCGCGTTCGGGCCCCTCCTCGACGAGAGCAAGGACGGCGCGGGGTGGACACTCGTCTCCGACCGCGAGGGCGGCGTCATCGGCGAGGGGCCGCTGCTGTTCCACTCCGACCTCGCGTTCACACCCGAGCCGTTGACCGCGATCTCGCTGTACGCGCTCGAGGTGCCGGCAGGCGGGACGGCGACGTCGTTCGCCGACGGCGCCCGCGCCGCGGCGCGTCTCCCGCCCGAGCTGCGCGACGCGGTCGCGGGCCGGTGTGCGCTCCACTGCTACCCGCTGACCGACGCCCGCGGCGACGAGCGCTACCGGGTCGCGAACCTCGACCCCGGCGCGCCGCGCGCCGAGCACCCGGTGGTCTGGGAGCATCCACGGACCGGCGAACCCGTGCTCTACGTCAACGCGATGCAGACCGACTCGATCGTCGGGCTCCCCGAGGCCGAGAGCGAGGCGTTGCTCGAACGGCTGTGGACCGTCCTCTACGACCCGGGCAACGTGTACCGCCACGACTGGCAGGTGGGCGACCTCGTCGTGTGGGACAACGTCGCGGTCCAGCACGCGCGCGGCGACGTGCGGCCCGGCACCGGCCGGACGTTACGCCGAGTGCCGGTCGGCGCGCTCGCCGTCAGCCTGCGCGCGGTGTGATCTCGTACGCGCAGTGGTGGGCGCCGTCGACGATGTGGCTCACCCGCTCCACGTCCGCCTCGGGAAGCACGGCGCGGATGAAGTCGATCTCGCTCGTGCACGCCTGCCCGTAGCGCTGCGCCACCGAGAGGATGGCGCAGTTGTGCTCGACGACACGGAAGCCCTTCCCGTGCGGCTCGCATGTCGCGAGGTAGCCGTCCTCGTCGAGGATGCGCGCGAGCTCCTCGACCTTCGCCCGCAGCGTGCGCTTCTTCGCGAGGCGTGCGGTCGCGTTGCGGACGCGCTGGTCGCGCCGGCGCTCGAACAGCGCGTCGACCAGTGACGCGTCCGACTCGTCGAGGTAGCCCAGGAGCTCGTTCGTGAGCTCGCCGTACGCCTTGGGGAACAGCGCGTCGGCGGCTTCCGTCACGCTGTACGCGAGCTGGGGCCGGCCGCGCGTTCCCGGCCCGCGCGGTAGCTCGACCGCCTCGGCCAGCCCGTCCTCGACGAGCGCCGCGAGGTGCTGGCGGGCGCCGCTCACGGTCATGTCGAGTTGCTCGGCGATGGCGTCGGCCGTGGCCTGGCCCCGCCGGCGGACCGCGTAGAGGACGGCCCGGCGGCCCTCCGGCAGCGACGGCGCGACCCGCGTCGGGATCACGGCCTGCCTCCGGGATCGCGCTCGGGCAGGAGGAGATGGCTGTCGCCGAACTCGTGCCACAGGTACCCGTTCATCCTTGCCTCCGTGTACGCGAGCTGCAGCGCCGGACGGCCCGCGACCGCCTCGAGCATGAGCAGGTGGCTCGCCTCGGGCTCGTGCCAGCCGGTGAGCAGGCCGTCGACCGCGCGCACGCCGCGCGCCGGCGTCACGACGACGTCGGTCCAGCCTTCGCCCGGGTGCACCACGCCGCGGTCGTCGACCACGGTCTCGAGCGCCCGCACGACGGTGGTCCCGATGGCCACGACCCGGCCACCGGAGCCGTGGACGGCGTTCACGTGCGCCGCGGTCGCCGCCGGCACCTCGTACCGCTCGGGGTAGGGCGACTCGTGCGCCTCGAGCGAGGAAACGCCGGCGTGCAGCAGGATCGGCACGATCGTGACACCCCGCCGCGCGAGGTCGACGACGATCTCGGGCGTGAACGGCCGCGACGCGCTCGGCATCTCCGCGCTGCCGGGCACGCTGCCGAAGACCTGCTGGTACGCGTCGAGCGGCCACGGGTCGGGGGCGTGGCGGTACCGGATCGGCTCGCCGTGTCGCGTCAGGTAGCGCACGACGTCGGGCTCGAGGTGCACGGCCGCGAGCCACAGCCGTCGCGACTCGGCGAACCGGTCGAGCAGCACGACGCTCCCGCCGCCGGCGAGCTCGACGGTCGCCCCGGTCAGGTCGGCCGGGTTGGGGACGGTCGTCGAGCCGGCCGGCGTGCGCGCCTCCACGAGCCAGAAGCCGCCCGGCAGCTCGGTCGAGAAGTGCACGCGGATCGGCGTGCCGTCGGGAAGCCGACCCGCGATCGAGGCCGGGATCGTCGCCGACCGGTTGACCACGATCGAGTCGCCGGCGTGCAGGAACCGGGGCAGCTCGGAGAAGCGCGCGTGCGTCACCCGGTCGTCGCCCTCGGAGACGAGCAGGCGGACGTCGTCACGGCCCGCGCCCCGGACCTCCGGCGGGACGCGCGCCTCGTGCTCGGGGTCGAGCGGCGCGTCGAGCGCGGACGCCGACACGTCCAGGTCCGTCACCGCGCTCACGGGATCAGCTCCGGGACGCGGTACCGCCCGCTGCGCCGGCTGCCGGTGACGAGGTCGAGCAGTGCCGGCGCCACCGCGCTCGGCAGCGGCCGGTCGGAGATGTCCTCGCCGGGGAACGCGTCCTGGTGCATCTCGGTACGCATGTCGCCCGGGTCGACCACGAGGACGCGCACACCGGGACGTTCGAGCGCGAGCACCGCGGACGCGTGCTCGAGCGCGGCCTTCGACGATCCGTAGCCACCCCAGCCGGGGTAGGCCTCGGCGCCGGCGTCCGACGTGACGTTCACGACCGTGCCGCCGGACCGTTCGAGCAGCTCGAGCAGCGGCTGCGTGAGCGCGATCGGCGCGACGACGTTCACGTCGTAGATGCGGCGCAGCAGCTCCGGCTCGATCGTGCTCAGGGGTGGCAGCGGGCTGGCGCCGAGCGTGCTCGCGTTGTTGACGAGCAGGTCGAGCCGGCCCTCGCGCCGCACCGCGGCGACGAGCTCGTCGCGGTGGGCGGCGTCGGCAACGTCGCCGGCGATCGCGACGACGCGGGTCCGCGTCGACAGCTCGGCCGCGGCCCGCTCGAGGCGATCCGGGCGGCGGGCGTCCACGACGAGGGTCCATCCGGCGTCGGCGAGCCGCTCGGCGAGGGCCCGGCCCAGGCCCTGGGACGCTCCGGTGATCAGCGCAACCCGTGGCTCCATGGCGCACCTCCACATCCGATTCGGGCACATCCGATTCGGGCACATCCGATCGGGCCCATCCGATCGGGCAGATCCAGTCGACGCTCTAAAACAAGCTTAAACTGTTTCTATTCCGCGGAGGCGGGAGCGGTCGAGCCCGGGTCAGAGGCAGGCGCCGTGGGCGTCGTAGTCGCGGCCCTCCCGGGCCGCCTTGTCTTGGCCCACGTCGAGCTGGAACCGGCTGATGCCACCGGGCTCCCACGGGCCCACGGACCCGGCGGCGACCGCGTCGGGCGACTTGGGCGCGACGCCGAACCGGCGCCGCACCTCGTCGACGGGCAGCGGCGCGAGCTCGAACCAGTCGAGCCGGAGGAAGTCGATGCTCGGATCCCCGGTGACGGCGTCGCGGCAGAGCGCGCCCCGCCGCATCGCGTCGGCCACGCGCGTGGCGACCCCGCGACCCGCCGACAGGTGGCCGGTGTCCGACTCGAACAGACCGGCGCCCGTGCGCAGGTACCCCGTCTCGAACAGCGACACGACCATCGCGAGCAGCGCGAACGCGCGCAGGTCGTCGTTCGCGCGGGCGACGAACGCGAACACCTCGAGCTCCGACTCGACCGTGGTGCCGTAATCGGCGAGGACGTGTACCCAGTCGTGCCGCGCGAGCAAGGGCGGCGCGGACCCGGGACGGCCGGGGAACTCGAACCCGCGCGCCTGGTAGAGCTCGAACACGCGGCGTCCGAGGGACCCGTCGGGGAGCGCGCCGAGCGCCTCCCACCGGGCCGCCAGTGCGGGGTCGTGGACCGCGGTGTCCCACGCGGACTGGAGCGCCGACGACGTGTGGAGCGAGCCCGCGTCGTGGAGCGCCCAGTCGGTCGTGTAGCCGTTGCGGTCGAAGTCGACCGCGGCGAGCCCGAGGGTGCCGGCGGCGAAGCGCTGCGCGACCTCGATCAGCCCCTCGTCGACGCTGAGCTCCCGGGCGGCCTCCGAGACCCGCTCGACGACGGCCTCCGGCAGCGGCCGGAGCACGAGCGCGCACAGGAGCATGATCTGGACGATGCGCGTGCGGAACGCCTCGTTGCGGCGCGCCAGCGCCCGGGCGAGGTCGGCGGCGGCGAGCGGCTCGAACGTCGCGACGTCGACGTGATGGCCCGTCATGGCGGGGAACAGCGCCTCGACGAGGACGCGCTGCACGTCGGTGAGCCCACCGGCCGGCGCGACGGCGGTCGCCACGCCCCGGGCGACGACGCGCACCTCGCGCGCGTCCGGTGGAGTGAGGAGGACGGTCTCGGTGTCGGGGAGCGGTACGGGCATCCCCCGATTCTGTTGCGCGCGGCGAGACCGGCGCGCGGCGTCAGCCCGGCGGCCGGTCGGGGCCGAGGCGGTCGAGCTTCTCCGTCTCGTCGGCGAGGCGGTAGAGCAGCTC
>DASRHL010000435.1:0-5989 GCA_035650535.1 Acidimicrobiia bacterium | reverse complement strand
GAGGGCGCGCTCGAACACCGGCTGGTACTCACCGAGACGTTCCCGCTTCTTGCGGAACGGGAACCCGGTGGCGCTGATCCCCTGCTCCGGTGGCCGCGTGCTGACCCGGATCGGAGTGCCGTTGTGGAACGCGCCGCCGCCGTCGCGCGCGGTGAACGTGTCGCCGAGCATGGGTGCGTGCACGACGCCCGCGACCGGGCGTCCCTCGACGACGAGCCCGACCGAGACGCCCACCACGGGGAAGCCGTGCAGGAAGTTCGCGGTGCCGTCGAGCGGGTCGACCAGCCAGCCCGCGGCCGCACGCTCGCCGCCCTCCTCCTCGCCGAACACGGGCAGTGCCGGGGCCGCGGCCTCCAGCACGGCGCGCACCGCCCGCTCGCTGGCGGTGTCCGTCTCGCTGACGTAGTCACCCGGCCCCTTCTCGACGACGCCGCCGGCCGACCCGAACGCGGCGCGCACGATCTCGCCGCCCGCGTGCGCCGCGGCCACGGCGGCGCCGAGCAGCCCGTCGAGGTCGAGCTCGGCCACGGTCATGCCTCGCCGAGCGCGGCGACGAGGTCGTCGAGCACGGCCGGCGTCACGCCGGCGACGAGCTGGCGCCGGGCATCGGGATCGGCCACCGCCAGCGGCCGGCCCGCGACGTCCACCACGACCGCCCCCGCCTCCGTGCACGCGAGCAGCCCCCCCAGGTAGTCCCAGGGCGCGTGCCCGTCGGGCACCGTGTCGAGGTAGCCGTCGACCCGGCCGGCGGCGACGTCGCAGAGGATCAACGCCGCGGCGCCGAGGGCGCGGTACTGCTTCCAGACGCGGGCCCGGGGCGGGAGCCCGTTGATCACGATGAGCCCGTCACGCGCCCGGGCCGTCGGCGCCGACGTCAGGCGCGTCCCGTCGAGCCACGCGCCGCCACCACGCACCGCGGTGGTGCACTCCCCTGTCGCGCCGTTGCCGACCAGCGAGCAGAGCGGCCCGTCGCCGTCGAGCGCGCAGAGCGAGATCGCCCAGTACGGGATGCCGCGGGCACAGTTCGTCGATCCGTCGACCGGGTCGACCACGACGGTGACCTCGGCGTCGGGAGGGCCCGTCCGCCCCGACTCCTCGCTCACGACCGCGACGCCGGCGCGCCGGAGCACCCCGAGGACGGCGTCGTCGACGACGACGTCGAGCGCGTACTGCCCGGGCCGGTCGGTGCGGGCCCGCAGCTCCGACCCGGTCATCGACGCGAGCGCGCGCCGCTGCGCGGCGAATGCGTCGGCGAAGAGCTCGAGCAGGAGATCGGGGTTCGGCGCCATCTCGGTTCAGGCGGGCAGGATGTCGACGACCGCGTTGTAGTCGGGGACGCCCGACGCGGCGTCGCGCAGCCGCGGCGGCAGCAGCGCGTTGCCCTCGGGCCAGTACACCTGCGCGTTCCCGGGCAGCAGCTCCTCGATCTTGACGTGCCCGCGCAGGTCTCCGTGCTCGGAGCGCACGACGACGGCCATGCCGTCGTGCAGGCCCAGGCGCGCCGCGTCGGCCGCCGCGACGAAGACGGCATCTCGCGCCGCGCCCGTGAACGGGTCGACGTCCCGGTACACCATCGTGTTGAACTGCTTCCCGCGGCGGGTGCTCAGGCGGAACCGGCCCTCCGGGACCTCGCGATCGGCGGGGACGACGGCGCTGAACCGGGCTCGGCCGTCGTCGGTCGGGAAGACGCCACCGGCGCAGAGCCGCGGACCGCCCCACTGCACGGCGTCGCCGATGCGTTCGAGCGTCTCGATCCCCGCGTAGGCCGGGACGACGTCCGCGATCTCGTCGCGGATCGCCTGTCCCGACGCGAACGCGACGAGGTGGGAGCGCTCGGGGTCGACGCGGCGGGCGAGGTCGACGAAGATCTCCCATTCGCTGCGGGCCTCGCCGACGGGATGGGCCGCGACCTGGGGGCCGAAGGCGATCCGGCGCTCGGTCGTCGTCTCGGTGCCGCCGCCGCGCTGCTCGTAGCGCGTCGCCGCGGGCAGGAGCACCACGGTGTCGCCGTCCACCAGCATCTGGCTCGACACGAAGATGTCCTGGTGGACGCGCAACGGCACCTGGCGCAGTGACGCCTCGACCCGGGCCGCGTCGGGCAGCACCTCGAGGAAGTTGCCGCCGCTCGCGTAGAGGACGTCGAGGTCGCCCCGGAGGGCGGCGTCGAGCATCTCCGAGACGGTCAGGCCCGGGCGGGGCGGGACCGGGAACCCGTACTGCTCCGACAGCGCCGCCGCCGCCTCGGGCGTGACCGGGACGCCACCCGGGAGCGCGGTCGCGTAGGCGCCCATCTCGGCGCCGCCCTGGACGCCCGAGTGGCCGCGGATCGGCATGAGCCCGCTGCCGGCGCGGCCGACGTTTCCGCGTGCGAGGGCGAGGTTGACGATGGCCTCGACGTTCGCGGTGCCGGTCTCGTGCTGCGTGATCCCCATCGACCACACGAGTACGGCCGAACCGGCCTCGGCGTACATACGGGCGAACCGCTGCATGTCGGCGCGCGAGGCGCCCGAGAGCCGCTCCAGGTCGGCGAACGACTCGCGCTCGAGCTCCTCGAGCAGCTCCTCGAACCCGACGGTGTGCTCGTGCACGAACTGCCGGTCGACGCCGCCCTCCGAGAGCAGCACCTTCAGCACGCCGTTCAGGAACGCGGCGTCGCCACCGGTGTGGACGGCGAAGAACTCGTCGGCCATCTTCGTGCCGAACACCGCGCTCTCGACGTTGCTGGGGACCCAGTAGCGCTCGAGCCCGGGCTCGCGCATCGGGTTCACGACGGCGACCTTCGCGCCACGCTTGCGCGCGAGGTAGAGGTACTTCATGAAGACGGGCTGTGCATTGGCGACGTTCGCACCGAACAGCACGACGAGGTCGCTGTCGATCACGTCCGTGTAGGAGCACGTCGTCGCGCCGACACCGATCGTCCGCTTCAACGCCACCGTCGAGGGCGCGTGGCAGACACGCGCCGCGTTGTCGATGTTGGCACTCCCCAAGAACCGCGTGACCTTCTGCGCGACGTAGTAGGTCTCGTTCGTGAGCCCCCGTGCCGTCAGGTAGACGCCGAGCCGCTCGGGCGCGGAACGCGGGATCGCGGCGGCGACGAGGTCGAGCGCCTCGTCCCACGACACCCGGCGGAAGCCCGGCTCACCCTTCCGCCGCACCATCGGGTGCGCGAGACGACCGAGCTCCCGCAACTCCTTGCCGGTGCGGCTCCGGAGCGGCGCGACGTCGGCGAGGGCCGCCGGGTCGAGCGCGTCCATCGTGTTGAACTTGAGGAGGTGCAGGCGCGTCGTGCACAGATGCACGCCCGACAACGTCCAGTCGTGGAAGCCGGCGACGCCGAGCGCGCAGCCGTCGCACACTCCCTTGCGCAGGATGCGCCACGCGTACCGGAGGTGGCGCCGGTTCTCCCACACGGTGCGCGCCATCTCGGCGTAGGCGTTCGGCTTCGTCTCGCCGGCGCCGTAGGGCTTGAACCCGACCCACAGGTCACGCCGGGCGCGCCGCGGCGGCTTGACCCTGGCCGATCCCTTCCATGCCACGCGCTACACCCCGGGGTCGATTCGCTCCGGGCGCGTGTAGACGTTCGCGCGGCCGTCGCGCACGAATCCGACGATCGTCTGCCCGAACCGGGAACCCGCCTCGACGGCGAGACTCGACGGCGCCGACACCGCGCACACGATGGGGATGCCGGCGACCGCGGCCTTCTGCACGATCTCGAAGCTCACGCGCCCCGACACGACGAGCACCTGATCGGAGAGCGGGAGCCGGCGCTCGAACGCCGCCCAGCCGACGATCTTGTCGACGGCGTTGTGGCGGCCGACGTCCTCGCGGAGCACGGTGAGGGTCCCGTCGGTGGCGAAGCAGGCGGCGGCGTGCAGGCCGCCGGTGCGGTCGAAGACCGTCTGCGCGGCCCGGAGCCGGTCGGGCAGGTCGACCAGGACCGAGCGCGTGAGCACGGGGCCGTCGCCGACCGGCGCGCAGCTCACTTCGAGCTGGTCGAGCGTCGCCTTGCCGCACAGGCCGCAGCTCGCGTTGGCGGCGAAGTGCCGCTCGCGCCCCGCGAGGTCGACCGGCGCCCGCAGCCGGACGGTCACGATGTTGAACTCCTGCTCCCCGCCCTCGGGGCCGAGGCAGTAGGCGACGGTGGCCAGGTCGTCGGCCGAGCGGATCACTCCCTCCGAGATGCAGAAGCCCACGCCGAGCTCGAAGTCGTTGCCGGGCGTGCGCATCGTGACGGCCAGCGGCTCGGGCGCCTGCCCCGGGCCGTGGACCCGGATCTCCATCGGCTCCTCGGTGGCGAGCTGGTCGGGCCGCTCGATCACGCGGCCGCCGGTCAGCGCCGTGACGCGCGCCGCCGTCATCGGACGCCGCGCCGAGGAGTCGTGCACGCCCTACCCGCTCTCGGCGCTTCGCGCCCGGCCGTTCGGGCCGTGCTCGGTCATGGAACGAGGCTACCCGGGCCACTCCAGACGGAAGCGCTCGACGTCGGCGGGGGTGTCGACGTCGTCGAGCGCGTGCGGCGACGCGACGGCACGCCAGACGTCCTCCGGCAGCGCCTGCCACGCCACCTCGTCGAGGAGCGCCCGCATCGACCGGCTGCCGCGGGCGACGAGCCGTGCCGCCTCGCGTCCGGCGTCGGGCTGGTAGCGGCCGCACAACGGCTGCGGGACGCCGTCCGCGACCGGCACGAGCGTGGTGCCGCCGGGCTCGTGGCCGGCGAGCAGCCGGAGCAGCGAGGCCTCGACGAACGGGAGGTCGACGGCGAGGAGCAGGACCGCGCCCTCGTGCCCGCGCTCGTGCAGCGCGGCGGCGCCGGCAGCGAAGGCCGCGAGCGGGCCCGCCCCGGGCTCGGGTTCGCGCACCGCCTCGAGCCCGCCGACGCCGGGCCCGACCTCGAGCAGGAGGTCGCACACCTCGCCCAGTGCCCCGGCCGCCCGCTCGGCGAGGCTCCGCCCGCCGCGCCGGAGCCGCGCCTTGTCGACGCCCATGCGCGAGCTCGCGCCGCCCGTCAGCAGCAGGCCCGCGATCGCACCATGCCCGCTCACGGGGAGACGGTACCGTCGCATCGATGGACGACGTGACGGCGCGCGCACGCCTCGAAGGCGCGCGGGTCGGCGAGCTGGCGACCGTGCGCGCCGACGGCACGCCGCACGTCGTGCCCGTGTGCTTCGCGGTCGCCGGGACCGCGGTCGTGACCGCGGTCGACGGGAAGCCGAAGTCGACCGGCGCGCTGCGCCGGCTCGAGAACGTGCGGGCCAATCCCCGGGCGTCCGTCCTCGTCCACGCCTACGACGACCGCGACTGGACCCGGCTCTGGTGGGTGCGGGTCGACGGGCGGGCCGAGGTCGTCGCCGGCGGCCCGGCGCATGCCGCCGCCGTCGACCTCCTCGCCGCGAAGTACGCCCAGTACCGCGACTCGCCGCCGGCGGGACCCGTGATCCGCCTCACGATCGACCGGTGGGCGTCGTGGTCGTGGCGGGCCTGAGTGGTGCGTCGCGGGTTGTGAGGAAGGTTCGGGTTGTGAGGAAGGTTCGTGTCGAGAACACGGCCCCGGCTCCGTCCCCGGGTCGGAGCAGCCGACGGGGCTGCACGAGATGGAGGAGAGTGCCCATGGCGACGACCGAGCTTCAGGCCATCGTCCGGTTCCGCTTCCACGACGGCGGCGTCGAGGAGTTCAAGCGTTTGTCCGCGCAGTGCATGGAGATCGTCCGCACCCAGGACACCGGGACGCTGCAGTACGACACCTACTTCAACGACGACGAGACCGAGTGCATCGTCATCGAGCGCTTCCGCGACTCCGCCGCCCTCATCCAGCACGGAGAGAACCTCGCCCACCTGATGGACGCGATCATCGCCACGGGATCGGTGTCCGGCGAGCTCCTCGGCGAACCCAGCGCGGAGCTCCGGGCGCGTTTCGCCGACGACGGCCCGGTGCAGCTCTTCAGACCCTGGCTCACGATGTAGAACCGAGCCCGAGCCCGAGCCCGAGCCC
>DASRHL010000434.1:0-9304 GCA_035650535.1 Acidimicrobiia bacterium | reverse complement strand
ACGAACCGCGTGCCGCTGCCGAACGTGAGCACGCCGACCCCCTGCACGGCGGTGAGCACGCCGAGCGTGGCGACGAGCCGCGTGAGCGGCGAGGCCCGCCGCAGCGGGTGCATCACGAGCACCTGGGTCAGCAGACCGACGGTCGCAGCCGTGGCAACGCCGGCGACCACCGCGAGCCAGGTCGGGAAGCCGCCGTCGAGCGCCTCGACGTAGGCATAGGCCCCGACCGCGGCCATTGCGCCCTGGGCGAAGTTGAGGACGCCCGACCCGCGGTAGACCAGCACGATGCCCTGCGCGGCGAGGGCATAGATCGCGCCCAGACCGAGGCCGAGCAGCGCGAACTTCGCGAACTCCGTCACGTACCCGTGAAGCGCGGCGTGCGCTTCTCCTGGAACGCCGCGATGCCGGCCTGGTAGTCGTTCGTCCGCGACGCGGCGCCCTGCGCGGCCGCCTCGGCGCGCAGCACGTCGGCGAGGGCGAGCCCCTCGTCGGCGACGCGCCGCACGAGCCGCTTCGACGCCAGGAACGCCGCCGTCGGGCCCTCGGCGACGGCCCGCGCCATCGCGCGCACGCGCGGGAGCAGGTCGAGGCGGCCGACGCTGCGGTTGACGATCCCCCACTCGGCGGCCTCGCGGCCCGAGAGCATCCGCCCGGTGTAGACGAGCTCGAGGGTGCGGTGGGCGCCGATCCGGCGCACGAGGAAGTCGTGGGCACCGGAGTCGAGCACCGCACCGATGCGCGCGAACGGGGACCCGATCCGCGCGTCGTCGGCCACGTACACGACGTCGCACGCGAGCGCGAACCCGAGCCCGGCGCCGAGGGCGGGGCCGTGCACGGCCGCGAACGTCGGGACCGCCAGCCCCGCGATCCGCTCGACGACCGGGTTGAGGAGATCGTTCAGGACCGCCTCGCCGTCCTCGTTCCCGGGGTCGGCGTCCGCGAGGTCACGGCCGGCGCAGAACCCCCGACCCTCTCCGCGCACGACGAGCGCGCGGGTCCCGCCCGCCTCGACCCGCCCGAGGCACTCGTGCAGGTCGGCGACCATCGCCTCGTTGACCGCGTTGATCTTCTCCGGGCGGTCGAGGACGAGCTCCGCGTACGCGCCGTCGATCTCGAGCCGGACCGTCCCGTTCGTCGCGCCCGTGACCGCTTCCGTCATGGCCCCTCGCCCGTCGCCGTCAGTCGCCATAGGGGCGGCGAACCCGGGCGGTGAGGATCTTGAGGCGGCTCACGCAGACCGCGTCGCCGTTCTGGTTGAGGATGTCCCATCGGTAGGTCACGAGGCCGGTGTCGCCGTCACGGTCCTCCTTCTCGAGCACCTCGATCTCGAGATGGATCGTGTCGCCGATCCAGGTCGCCTTCGGGTACCGGAGCTGGTCCGTCCCGTAGTTGGCGAGGATCGTCGTCGAGTCGGCGGGCACGCCGAGGCCGGTGCCGATCGCGAACACCATGATCCCGGGCGCCACCCGCTGGCCGAACATGGAACGCTCGGCGGCGACCTTGTCGACGTGCGGGTAGTACCAGTCGCCCGTGAGCGAGCACCAGTTGACGATGTCCGTCTCGGTGATCGTGCGCCCGCGGGTCGTCTGGACGTCGCCGACCCGGAGCTCCTCGAACGTCCGGAACAACAGGAACCGGTCCAACGCGTCGAGCCCCCCTCTCGATCCCGAACCGCCCGGTCGGAACGATCGCGCTGTCCTCCCGACCCGATCGATCGTCCCGACCGATCGTCCGGTCGGGACGATCGATCATTCTACAAATTCGTTGCGGAGGTCAACGCTCGCTGATCTACTACATTCGTTATCTTGATGTTTCGTAAAGTGTAGAGTAACGTCGCACCCATGAAGTTCGGGATCTTCTACGAGCTGCAGGTCCCGCGGCCGTGGGACGGTGAGTCCGAGCACCGCGTGTACCGCGAGGCGCTCGAGCAGATCGAGCTCGCGGACCGGTTGGGCATCGACTACGTCTGGGAGGTCGAGCACCACTTCCTCGAGGAGTACTCGCATTCGAGCGCGCCCGAGGTGTTCCTGGCGGCCGTCTCGCAGCGCACGTCGCGGATCCGCCTCGGCCACGGCATCGTGCAGCTCCCCTCTCGCATCAACCATCCGGCGCGCGTCGCCGAGCGCATCGCCGCCCTCGACCTCGTCTCGGACGGGAGGGTCGAGTTCGGGACCGGCGAGTCGACCGGCGCGGTCGAACCACCCGCGTTCGGCGTCGACCTCGCGACCAAACGCGATCAGTGGCGTGAGTCGCTCGACGCGATCACCCGGATGTTCGTGGAGGAGCCGTTCGCCGGCTACGAGGGCGAATGGTTCCGGATGGAGGCGCGCAACGTCGTTCCCAAGCCCTACCAACGACCGCACCCGCCGCTGTGGATGGCGTGCCCACGTCCCGACGTCATCCCGCTGGCCGCCCGAGCGGGCATCGGGGCGCTCTGCTTCTCGATGCTGATCGAACCGGAGCAGGCCCGCGACTGGGTCGAGGGGTACTACACGCTCCTCGAATCCGACGAGTGCGTGCCCGCCGGATTCGCGGTCAACGCCCAACTGGCGGTCGTGACCGCGCTCATGTGCAACTCCGACGAGCAGACCGCGCTCGACCGGGGCCTCGACGGGTCGCACTTCCTCTCGTACTCGTTGCTCCACTACTACAACCACGGCGACACCCACGCGCACGGCACGTCGACCCTCTGGGAGGACTTCGAGCGCGACCGGCACGGCAGCGGCTTCGACCGCCGTGAGTTCGAGCGCCGCATGGTCGAGGACGCGGCCGGTCGCCTGGCGGCGACCTACGACCGGCGCGACCCGTATGCGCAGCGGGGCGCGATCGGTACGCCCGCGCAGGTCCGCGAGTTCCTCAGGCGCTACGAGGACGCCGGCTGCGACCAGGTGATCCTGTTCAGCCAGGTCGGGCGCAACCGCCACGAGGACGTCTGCGAGTCACTCGAGCTCTTCGCCCGCGAGGTCCTCCCCGAGTTCGCGGAGCGCGACGAGGAGCGGTCGCGCCGCAAGGCGGAGCGCCTTGCCCCCGTGATCGAGCGGGCGCTCGCCCGGCGCGAGCTGCCGCGCACGCTCACCGGAGGGAAGGCCGCCGGGCGGTGATGCTCCCGGTCATCCGTCGTCGGCGGCGCCGTCGGCCGCGTCGAGCGCCCGGAACCATGCCAGTGCGCGGGGGAGCCACGACGCGGTCCGCTCGTCGACGAGCCGCTTCGCCTCGGCACCCACCCACGGCGACGGCAGCAGCTCGGCCGGGAGGACGGGGTCGCCGAACGCGAACCGGCGCCACTCGTGCACGAGCCGGGTCTGGGCGACGAAGGCGGCGCCGTCGTCACGAGGCCGTACCGGTTTGAAGTGCGCGACGAACGACACCGCGTGCAGCGAGGCCGGGAGCTCCGAGATGATGCGGCTCGCCTCGGGCTCGAGGTCGACGTGGGGGGTGATCCACGCGCCCTGCCCGAGTGGCCCGAACCCGGCCCACGTGAGGCGGCGCCGCAGGCGGTGCCCGAGCGCGCGCTGGGCTTCGGGCACGCTGACGAACAGCAGGAGCCACCGCCCGTCCCAATCGGTACGGACGCCACCGAACGACTCGATCCGCACCGTGCCGTCGATGCAGCGCTGCAACCCCTGCGGGCTGAGCCGCCAGCGGATTCGCCGGCCGTGGCGCTCGCGCTCGAGCCAGCCGTCGGCCGCGGTGCGCGCGAGCGCCTGGCGCGTCGCCTTCTCGTCGACGTCGAGTCGACCCAGCGCCTCGATGAAGCTGTGGGTCCAGGCCGCGCCGCCCACTGGATACACGAACTCGCCGAGGACCGTGTTGAGCAGCGAGCGCGCGCTCTCCCCCGTGCGCGGTCGCCCCAGCGAGGCGCGCGTCCCGGTCGGGCGTGCCGGTGCCGGGGCTGCATCTCGCCCGCCTCGCCTGCGCGCGCTCGCCACCCGGGGTCCTCTCGACGACGTTCTACAGAAGGCAGTCTGATCCGACAGGAAGTGTATTGACACGTCCGCGGGCCGCCCGTAGGTTCCCACGCGGGACGCCGTGACCCGCGCGACCGTCGCCGTCCGGTTCCAGGGGGGCCCGATGCCGAACCCGCCGTCCGAGGCCGAGGTGCTCGGCTTCCACGAGCTGCTGTCGAACTGGGGCCGCTGGGGCGACGACGACCAGCTCGGGACGCTCAACTACATCACGCCGGAGGTGCGCCGCCGCGCCGCGACGCTCGTACGCGAGGGCCTGACCGTCTCGTGCGCGTGGGACCTGTCGACGATGCCGCAGGAAGGCGACGTGTTCGGCCCGGTCCACCGCTTCATGGTCATGACCGGCGAGGGGCTCGGCGACCCCCACCGCGTCCAGCCGCCCCACCCCATCGAGGGGATCGACGGGTCGCGCTTCGCCGGCGCCGCCGAGTACATGGGGTTCGTGTTCCACGGAGTCAACGTCACGCACGTCGACGCGCTCTCCCACGTGTTCTGGGACCGCCAGACCTACAACGGCGGCCCGGCCGAGCTCGTCAACGCGATGTTCGGCGCCACGAACCTGGCCGTGACGGGGATGCGCGAGGGGATCGTGACGCGTGGCGTCCTCGTCGACGTTCCCGCGGCCCGCGGTGTCGACTGGCTCGAACCGGGCGAGGGCGTGCATCCCGACGACCTCGAGGCCGCGGAGCAACGCCAGGGCGTCCGCATCGGCGAGGGCGACGCCGTGCTGCTGCGGACGGGGTATGCGCGCCGCAAGCGCGAGGTCGGACCCGTGCCGATGCACGAGGGGCAGCCGGGATGGCACGCGTCGTCCCTGCCCTGGCTGCACGAGCGCCGCGTCGCCGCCATCGGGTGTGACACCGCGCAGGACGTCGTACCGTCCGGCTACGCGCAGATGCCGCTTCCGGTCCACATCGTCGGGATGGTCGCGATGGGGCTGTGCCTGATCGACAACTGCGACCTGGAGGAGCTCGCGGCGACGTGCGCCCGGCTGGGACGCTCCGAGTTCCTGTTCACGCTCGCGCCCCTTCGGCTCACCGGTGGGACCGGCAGCCCGGCCAACCCCCTCGCGACGTTCTGACCGGAGGGCGGCGCGGCGATGGCGGTCCCCCACTCCTACACCGACCTCGACGAGCGCGACACGCTCCCGGGGATCGTCGCCAAGCGCGCCGGCGCCGAACCCGACCGCCTCTACATGACCGACGCGAGCGCGCCGCGCGACGAGCACGGGAACGCCGCGTCGCTGACCTTCGGGCAGGCGCACGAACGCTTCTTGACCTGGGCCGACGCCTACCGGCGCGCGGGTGTGGCGCCGGCAGATCGCGTCGGCGTGATGCTGCCGAACTCGTTCGACGCCGCGTCGGCGTGGCTCGGCTGCGCCTGGGTCCGCGGGTACGAGGTGCCGCTGAACAACGCGTTCCGCGGCTACATGCTCCGCTACACGCTGGAGAACGCCGGCGTGTCGCTGGCAGTCGTGGCCGAACGGTTCGTCGACCGGATCGTGGAGGTCGCCGGGGAGGTCCCGACCCTGCGGACGGTCGTGGTGCCGGACGCGGCCGGCGAGCTCCCCGAGATCCCGGGCGTGCGGGTCGTGGGCCGCGCCGAGTTCCTCGACGGCGCCCGCCCGGCGCACGACCTCGATCCGCCGATGCCGTGGGACCCGTCGGCGATCGTCTACACCTCGGGCACGACCGGCCCGTCGAAGGGGGTCGTCTCGCCCTGGGGGATGCTCACCCTCGGGATGGTGCTGCTCGACGACCTCGGCCCCGACGACGTCTTCTACTCGCCGTTCCCGATGTTCCACATGAGCGGCCGGGGGGCGATCGCGCAGGCCGCGTACAGCCGCGGCCGCATGGTGTTCCGCGAGGCGTTCGACACCGGCTCCTTCTGGTCCGACATCGACGAGCACGGCTGCACGTTCACGCTCGTCGTGCCCGCGATGGCGCACTGGCTGCTCGCGCAACCGCCCTCGCCCGGCGACCGGTCGCACGCGCTGCGGTACGCGCTGCTCTCACCGGTCGTGCCCGGGTTCGCCGAACGCTTCGGCGTCCGCGTGCGCACCCACTACGGCATGACCGAGGCCGGGAACGTCATGTCCCGGCGCGACGTCCTCGACGCGTCGCCGTCGTGCGGTCGGCCGATCAGGGGCTACGAGGTCCGCCTCGTCGACGAGCACGACTACGAGGTCCCGGTCGGCGAGGTCGGCGAGCTCGTCGTGCGCACGACCGAGCCGTGGCTGCTGAACTCCGGTTACTGGGGGATGCCCGAACGGACGGCCGAGGCGTGGCGCAACGGCTGGTTCCACACCGGCGACGGCTTCCGCCGCGACGCCGAGGGCAACTACTTCTTCGTCGACCGGCAGAAGGACGCGTTGCGGCGGCGGGGCGAGAACGTCTCGTCGTTCGAGGTCGAGGCGGTGGTGCTCACGCACCCCGACGTCGCGGAATGCGCGGCGATCGGCGTCGACGCCGGTCTCGGCGAGCAGGAGATCAAGATCTGTGTCGTCGGCCGCGACGGGGCCACCGTCGACCCCGCCGCGTTGATCGAGTACCTGGTGCCGAAGCTGCCCCGGTTCATGGTGCCGCGCTACGTCGAGCAGTACGGCGCGCTCCCGAAGACGGAGGCGACGATGCGGGTGCAGAAGGCGAAGCTGCGCGAGGCCCCGTTCACGGAGGCCACCTGGGACCGCGACGCGGCCGGCATCACCGTCCCGAAGGACTGACGCTTCCCACGTCGGCGTCGAGCTCGGCCACCGAGGGTCCTTTCAGTCGGGCGCGTTCGCCCAGCCGGTACCGGCCTCGTTGAGGTACCACCCGCTCGCCGCGTTCGTGCCGCCGTCGACGCAGAGCACCTGACCCGTGACGTAGCGCGACAGGTCGCTGGCGAGAAAGAGCACGACGTCGGCGAACTCGGCCGGCGTGCCGAACCGGCCGAGCGGCGACCATCGACGTACGGCCTCGGGTGGCCGACCGTGCAGCATCCACTCGGCAGGCGTCTGGAGCGTGTCGGCGAGGTCGGGTGCGATGGCGTTCACGCGCACGCCGTCCTTGCCCCACTCGACGGCCAGACTCCGCGTGAACGCGTTGATGGCAGCGTTGTACGCGCTGTACACGGCGAGGCGCGGGATGCCACGCAGCGCCTCGACGGTCGAAACGTTGACGATGCTGCCCTCGCCCCGCGCGAGCATGGCCGGCGCGAGCGCGTGCGTGACGCGCAGCACGTGCTCGAACGTGATCGCGTACTGCGCGTGCCAGTCGTCCTCGTCGGTCTCGACGAACCGCTTGCTCGGCCGGTAGTCGCCGACATTGTTCACGAGCACGTCGACGCGACCGTCGGCGACGCCGAGCGTGGCCACCTGCAGGGCGGCCACCGTGGCGCGGTCGCGGATGTCGCCGAGTACCGGCAGGATGCGACCGCCGTCGCGCTCGACATCCGCGACCGTGGTGTCGAGGAGGTCGGCGTCGATCTCGTTCACGACGACGATCGCGCCCTCCGCGGCGAGCCGCCGGCTCACCGCGCCGCCGATCCCTCCTCCGCCACCGGTGACGACGGCAACACGGTCCGCGAGCAACACTCCGCAGACCATAGTTTCGTCACCGATCGGCCGTTCGGCCGGACACGGGCCGGAGACGGGGAGCGCCGGCCAGGACGCGGAGGTTCGGGGTCAGCGGACCGGCGTGAACTCCACGTCGAGGCAGACCGGGCCGCGAATCTGGTACGACGGGACGTAGTCGAGCGCGTCGACGTCGGACGTCACACGCCAGTCGGGCAGCGTCGCGAACAGCTCCTCGAACGCGACCCGGGCCTCGAGGCGGGCCAGCGCCGCGCCCAGACAGTGGTGAATGCCGTGGCCGAACGAGAGGTGACGCTCGATCGTGCGCGTCACGTCGAAGCGGTCGGGATCGGGGAACGCGCGCTCGTCTCGGCCTGCCGACGCGAACAGCAGCAGCACCTTCTTGCCTTCGGGAATCACCTCGCCGTGGAGCTCGACATCACGTGTCGTGGTGCGGGCCTGGCTGTGCACCGGCGACTCGTAGCGCAGCACCTCTTCGACCATGTTCGTGATCCGCGTCGGATCGGCTTCGACGAGCGCGCGCTCGGCCGGGTGACGCTGCAGGGTGATCACGCCGTTGGAGATGAGGTTCATCGTCGTCTCGTGGCCGGCGAGGATGAGGAGGTAACAGAAGCCGACGATCTCGTCCGCGGTGAGCCGCTCGCCGTCCTCCTCGGCCGCGATGAGACCCGACACGAGGTCGCCGGTCGGGGCGGACCGTCGCTCGGCGATGAGGTCGGTGAACCGCCCGAGCAGCTCTCCCGACGCCGCTCTGGCCGCGCTCAGCGTCTCCGGCCGGTCGGGCTGCTGCGACATGAGGATCTCGCCCTGGTGGCGGAACCACGCGCGCTCATCGGCCGGCACGCCGACGATGTCGCCGATCACCGCGAGCGGGAGCGCCGCGCTGAAGCTCGGGACGAGGTCGACGGTTCCGCTGCCCGAGAACTGCGCGAGCAGCTCGCGTGCCCGGGCTCTCACCTGGGGCTCGAACGCGTTCGTCGGCTTCGTGCCGAAGGCGCGCGACACGAGCTTGCGCAGGTCGGTGTGGCGCGGCGGATCGAGGGCGATGATCATCGGGTATGGCGACCGCGTCATGGCCTCGAGCACGATGCCCTGCCCCGAGCAGTAGGTGGCAGGGTCGTGGAGCGCGTCGATCACGTCGTCGAAGCGCGAGAGCGCCCAGAAGTCGAGTGCCGCGTTGTGGTACGCGGGCGCGTCGTCGCGCAGCGCACGGTACGAGGGATACGGGTCGCGCTTGACGTCGATCGAGTACGGGTCGTACTCGATCACGACGGCGTGCCCTCCTTGCCGTCGAGCGGTGCGACGACCGTGGTCGTCACGGAGGGTGAAAGCAACCTCCCCGCGATGGGCATCCAAGCAGTCTCACACATCGCCGTCGGCGTCCGCGCTCGATCGGCAGCTGCGCGGCCGGCTCGGCGTCGACTGTCTCAGGTCGAAGTGGCTAGAAGATCGGGATGATGTCGGCGGCGTCGATGTCGCCGACGTCGACACCGTCGATGTCGAGCTCGGGGATGGCCGGGAACTCGATGCCCCAGCGCTCGACGATCTTGCGCACTCGCGCCATCGCCAACCGCCAGTTGTCGGCCTGCTCCTCGTAGCTCAACACGCCGAGGCCGGCGTCGCGGGCGTGGTCCATCAGCACCCGGTGGGTGGCCAGGAAGTAGTCGGGCAGCTCCCAGAACTGGTTGGGCGGCTCCCACAGGATCATCGACAGGAAGACGAACCCCGCCCGGAGCTGCCGGGTCACCAGCGGCTTGAGGTCGTC
>DASRHL010000433.1:0-4232 GCA_035650535.1 Acidimicrobiia bacterium | reverse complement strand
CGGCGGACGGGTGCTCGACGTGCACGACGCCGTCATCCCCGGCCTCTACGCCGCGGGCAACTCGGCGACGACGGTCATGGGGCGCGCGTACCCGGGCGCGGGCGGGACGATCGCACCCGCGATGACGCTCGGCTTCGTCGTGGGCGAGTCGCTCGCCCGCGACGCCGGGATCGAGGTGTAGAAACCAGTTCCATGAGCCAGCGTCGCGGAGCGGGTATCCCGCGGAGCGGCGAGCGGGGCCCGAGCGGCCCGGCGCGCCGCGCCGAGAGCGGGGAAGCATGAGGGACGCGGTGGACGCGGTGCCGATCTCGGAGCGCCTCGGGCTCGAGGGCCGGGCCTTCCTGGTGGCGGGCGCCGGCGGCGGCGGCATCGGCACGGCCGTCTGCCGGCTGCTCGCGGAGGTGGGTGCCGTGGTCGGTGCGGTCGACCTCGGGCGCCAGCAGCTGGTGGCCGCCGAACGGGCGGTCGCCGAAGCGGGCGGCGAGATGGCCTCGCTCGTCGCCGACGTGCGCGAGCCCGACCAGGTGAACGATGTGGTGACCAACGCCGTCGAGATGATCGGTCCCCTCTCCGGTCTCGTGCACGTGGCCGGCGGGCTCCTCAACCGGTGGAGCTCCGTGCTCTCGACGACGCCCGACACGTTCGACGACATCGTCCGGTTCAACCTCCACGCACCGTTCCTGACGTCGCAGGCGGTGGCGCGGCACATGGCCGAGCACGACGCGCCGGGCAGCATCGTCCACATCTCGTCGATCGCCGGGCTGGCGTCGATGCCGTTCGGCGCGGGCTACGGCGCCGGCAAGGCCGGGCTGATGGCGCTGATGCGGACCCAGGCCGTCGAGCTGGGCGCGCGCGGCATCCGCGTCAACGCGGTCGCCTGCGGGACGATCCGGACGCCCCGCAGCGACACACACGCGGCTGCGCCGGAGGACACCGAAGCCGAACGGGCGGCGATCCCGCTCGGCCGGCGCGGCCGTCCCGAGGACATCGCCGGCGCGGTGCTGTTCCTGCTCTCCGACCTCGCCGCGTTCGTGTCGGGCCACGTTCTGGTCGTGGACGGCGCGTCGTCGGCGAAGCCGTCGTATCTCGACGCCGACAACCTGCCCGTCTTCGTGCACGACGACGCGCTCCGGGACCGCCTGCGCGGGAGCTGAGCTGAGCTGAGCCTGTCCGACCTGTCTCGTCGGAGGGGAAGGTCGACGCGGGTCGAGATGTGTCTAGCTCGGGCCCGGAGCCGAGACCGCGGTCGGTGCGACGACCGATCCTCCCAGCCGGCGGACGTCCGCCAGGTGCGGGACATGGGCGGACACGCCGCCGTCCACGCAGAGGAGCTGGCCGGTGATGAAGCGGGCCCGGTCGGAGCAGAGGAACACGATCGCCTCGGCCACGTCGGCCGGCGTGCCGAGCTCCGGGAGCAGGCACTGGTCGCGCATGACCTCGGCGACGTCCGGGGGCACGTTGGCGGTGAACGACGGGCCCGCGATGGCCGCCGGCGACACAGTGTTCGCGCGCACGCCGTGCTTGCCGTAGGCGGCGGCGATCGAACGGGTGAGGGCGTTCAGCCCCGCCTTCGCGGCAGCGTAGGCACTGAGCGTCTCGTCTCCGAACAGCGACGCGTTCGACGACACGTTCACCACCGCTCCCTTGCCCCCAGCCACCATGAGCGGCAGCACGTGCTTCGACACGAGCATCGACCCGACGAGGTCGACCGACAGCGTCCGTTCCCAGACCGAGACGTCGGCGTCGCCCACCGCTCCGTCGGCCGCCTGGTGTGCCCGGTCGGTCACGGCGGCGACGTTGGCCAGGATCGACACGCCGCCCCAGGCGCCGGCGACCGCCTCCACCATGGCGGCCACCCGCGCCTCGTCGCCCACGTCCACCGGGGCGGGCATCGCGACCCCGCCGCGGTCGACGATCTGCCCGGCGACTGCGACGGCACCGTGCTCGTCGAGGTCGGCAACGGCAACGGCTGCACCGGCAGCTGCGAGGGCCAGGGCCGTCTCCCGGCCGATCCCCGACGCGCCGCCGGTGACGATCGCCACCCTGCCGGCGAGCTCACCAGTCGTCGCAGAGGTCACCGCGCCGCCTCGAAGGCCGGCAGTTCCCTGTACGCACCGAGCTCGGGCAGGTACTGGCGGCGCACGGCGTCGAACGGGCCGCGGGCGACGAGCAACGTCGTCGTGCGTGGGGCGAGGGCCGTCACCGCGTGGATGTCGTGCGGGGGCGCGGGCAGCACGGTCACGTCGCCGTCCGTCATGACGCGGTTCTCGGCCAGCTCCAGCTCCGCGCGGTACGGGCGCGATCCGTCGTCGAGGCGGCGGTAGGAGCGGTAGTGGCAGGCGCCTCGGTAGACGGCGAAGATGTTCCACGACCCGTGGTCGTGGGGTTCCTGGCTGAACCCGGCCCGCATCCGGCCCCGCACGATCCGGAGGTCGCCGTCCTGGTACAGCCACCCGGTCGACACGTCGTCGTCGGCGTCACCCCCGGCCGGGGTGGCGTCCACGTCGTCGAGCCATTCGACGAGCAGCAGCTCCTTCATGATGGCTGCGATCTCGCCCTCGGCCGCCCCGACGTCGTCGCCCACCCGGTCGAGCACCTCGAGGAGGGCTGTCGCCGCCGCCCGCACCGCACTGCGATCGCTGGTCACGGCAAGCCTTCTTTCCTTCGTCCGCTCGGCGTTCTCTGAACGATCCGCTTCGCCGAGCGAAGCGGATCGTTCAGAGAATGGTGCGTCGCGGAGACCGGCGCGCTCCAGTCTCCCCGTCAGGCGGAGGCGGCGGGGCGGTCGACGAGGATCTTCTCGTAGGGGCCGGGGCTCGTGATGGCGATGTAGGACGCCCGGCGGTCGGTGCGGTTGCGGATGCCATGGGGGACCTGGGCCGGGATCATCGCGGCCTGCCCGGCCTTCACGGTCTGCGGCGGCAGGTCGCCGATCGAGTACTCGCACTCGCCCTCGAGGACGATGTGGAGGTGCTCCGTGGTCGGGTGCACGTGGTAGTCGTTCTCCTGACCCGGTTCGAGGTTCCACACCACGATGCCGAGCTGGCCCGTGACGTAGGTCAGAACGACGGTCGCCGCCTCCGCGTCGAACTGCTGGTACTTCGACAGGTCGAAGACGAGCGACGACAGCTCCGTGCCGTCGATGTCCTTCGCCAGGTCGGCGACGAGCTTCTCGTGCGACTCCTCGGCCATCGTTCCCCCTACTTCTTCGCGTACTTGGCCCGCATGTCGGCCCACATCCGGCCGTTGAGCTCCGCGGCGGCGCGCCAGTCGTCGGGGAGGTCGTAGTAGGGCGGCCGCGGTGGGCCGCACCGGGCGTAGCCGGCGGCGTCGATCCGGGCCTTCTCGAGCTGCAGGTTGTACTTGGCGAAGTCCGCGAAGTCGGGGATCGGGAGCGGCACCGACTCGATGTCGGACAGGACGCGCTCGGCCTCCTCCGTGTCACCCTTGTGGATCGCGTCGAGCAGCGCGACCCACGGCTCGGGGCCCATCGCCGCCGACGTCGCCCACGCGGCGGTGACCGACTCCGGCGCCATGCGGTAGTGCGCGCCGATGGTGCCCTCGCCGGTCATGAAGTTCACCTGCTTGCCCGCCGCGTCGAGGTGCTCCTTCGTCAGCCCGAAGCCCACCTTCGTCGCGATCACTGTCGGTGCCTTCGCGGCGATGCCCTTCCAGAACGAGACGTCGAAGCCGAACTTGAAGAAGAAGCTGTTGGCGTAGACCATCACCGGCAGGTCGGGGACGGCCTCCGAGAGGTCGGCGAAGAAGCGCACCGCGTTGTCGTGCGTCGGCGTCTGCCACAACGGCAGGCCGACGAAGGCGGCGGCGGCGCCCATGTCGCGCGCGGCGCGCATCTCGCGGACGACCTCGCGGGTGCCGAGCGCGGTGACGCCGCACCAGATCGGCACGCGGCCGGCCACGGTGTCGAGCACCGCGCCGTAGAGCTCGACCTTCTCGTCCCACATGAGCGTGGCGCACTCCCCGGTCGTCCCGCACAGCCCGATCCCCGCGGCCCCGTCGCGGATCATGGCGTCGGCGAGACGCGTCGCCTCGGCGACGTCGACCGAGCTCTGCAGGTCGAACGCGTCGACCCCCTCCTTCACCGGCGTCGGCGGCAACGCGAGCAGGCCGGTGACGTCGTCCCTCGTCAGCACTGTGGTCCCCCCAGCCTCGTCCGGCTACTCCATGAGCTTCAGGATGCCGTCGTGGCCCCACTCGCCCATGCGGGGCCG
>DASRHL010000432.1:0-13762 GCA_035650535.1 Acidimicrobiia bacterium | reverse complement strand
CAACGCGGCCACGCCGAGCAGCGCGACGCCGGCGACCGCCGGCACGGTCCAGGGTGTTCCGGGCGGCCCGTCGCTCATCTTCGCCCGCTCACCGGACGAGCTCCCGCACGGCCTGGACGATGCTGCGGACCTCGCTGGTCGCGGCGGCGGGCTCGGCCTCGAGCGCGTCGAGGACGGCGTCGTCGTGTGCCGAGTCGGGCACGAGGTCCCACACGAAGCGGGCGCTCTCGAAGGCCTCGGCGTGACGGACGCGGCTCTGCGAGCCGCGGAAGCGCGCCTGCGCGACGACGGCCTCGATGTCGACCGGCCCGTCGCGCAACACCTGCGACAGGTGCGCGCGCAGCAGCTCGACCTTCGTCCGCAGCGACTCCTCGATGTCGACGAAGAGCGTCGGCTGGAAGTGCTGCGTCGACGGCGTCTCGTAGTAGAGGACCGTCGAGACGCGCCGCGCCGCCGCGAGGCTCGCGATCGACGTCGCGCGGTGGTCCTGGTGCGTGTCGTCGGGAGCGTGGGTGTACACGAGCGACGCCCCGGTCCGTCGGAGGGCGTCGTCGATGAGCGTGATCGCGTCGGCGCCCGCGGGCACGGCGCCGTCGTGGAAGTCGCCCCAGAGGAGCGTCGCGCCGAGCGCCTCGCTGGCGCGGAGCTGCTCGTGCGAGCGCGACGAGTCCTCGTGGATCCCGAGCTCGCCGCGGGTCATCACGAGCAGCGTCACCTCGTCGCCCCGCGCGATGTGGCGGACGAGTGTGCCGCCGACGCCGAGCTCGACGTCGTCAGGGTGGGCGCCGATGGCGAGCACCTTCATGGCCGCGCGTCCTGGCCGTGGTGGTGACGGTGGCGCCGGCCGCGCGTGAACAGGGAGAGGCTCGTGACCCCCGTCGCGAGCAGGATCGTGGCGAGACCCGCGAACCCACTCCCGGTGAGCGCACCCACTCCCTGCATGCCGGACCCAGTTCCTCGGCCGCGGTGTTTCCCGGCCTCAGAGGATCTATCGGGACCCCGGGCGCCTCACCTGAGGGTGTTGTCGACGGGGTCAGCCGGCGGCGCGCACCGTGGGGAGCCAGCCGGGACGGCCCGCCTCGAAGGCCGCGATCTCGGGCTCGTGGCGGAGCGTGAGCCCGATGTCGTCGAGGCCGTTCACGAGGCGGTAGTGGTGGAAGTCGTCGAGCCGGAACGGCTCGTCGACGTCGATGGCGGGGACGGCCACGCGGCGGTCGACCACGTCGACGACGATCTCGATGCTCGGGTCGTCGATGACCGCCTGCATGATCCGGTCGACGACCGGTTGGGGCAGCTCCACCGGGACGAGCCCGATCTTCAGGCAGTTGTTGCGGAAGATGTCCGCGAACCGGGGCGAGATGATCGCGTCGAAGCCGTAGTCCTCGAGGGCCCAGGGGGCGTGCTCGCGCGACGACCCGGTGCCGAAGTTGGGCCCGGCGACGAGCACCCGGACGTCGTCACCCTGGTACTCCTCGCGGTTGAGCACGAAGTCGGAGCTCTCGCGCCACTCCGAGAACAGGCCCTCGCCGAAGCCGGTGCGCTCGATGCGCTTGAGCCAGTCGCTCGGGATGATCTGGTCGGTGTCGACGTCGGAGCGGTCGAGGGGGACGGCACGCCCCACGATCTCGGTGATCTTCTCCATGCCGGGGTCTCCTGCGTCGGCTTCAGGCCAGGTCGGCCGGGGTCGTGAAGTGGCCCGCGATCGCGGTCGCGGCCGCGACCTCGGGCGAGACGAGGTGGGTGCGGCCGCCTCGCCCTTGGCGCCCCTCGAAGTTGCGGTTCGAGGTCGACGCGCACCGTTCGCCGGGCGACAGCTTGTCGGGGTTCATGGCGAGGCACATCGAGCAGCCCGCCTCGCGCCACTCGAAGCCGGCGGCGGTGAACACCGCGTCGAGCCCCTCGGCCTCGGCCTCCGCCTTCACCTTCATCGACCCCGGCACGACGAGCGCCCGCAGCCCGTCGCGTACGCGCCGTCCCTTCACGACGGCAGCCGCCGCCCGCAGGTCCTCGAGGCGCGAGTTCGTGCACGACCCGATGAAGACGGTGTCGACGGCGATGTCGCGGATCGGCGTCCCCGCCGCGAGGCCCATGTAGCGGAGCGCGTGCGTGGCCGCGTCCCGCTGGTTGGGCTCGGCGAAGCTGCCCGGGTCGGGGACCACGTCGTCGATCGTGACGGTCTGACCCGGGTTCGTGCCCCAGCTCACCGACGGCCGCAGCGCGGCGGCGTCGAGCACGACCTCCTTGTCGAAGGCGGCGCCGGCGTCGGTCGCGAGGCCGCGCCAGTCGTCGAGCGCCCGCTCCCAGGCCGCCCCCGTGGGCGCGAAGGGTCGTCCCTCCAGGTAGGCGAACGTCGTGTCGTCGGGCGCGACCATGCCGGCGCGGGCGCCGGCCTCGATCGACATGTTGCACACCGTCATGCGGCCCTCCATCGAGAGGCCGCGGATCGCGGACCCGCGGTACTCGATGACCGAGCCGATCCCGCCGCCGGTGCCGATGCGGGCGATGATCGAGAGCACGATGTCCTTGGCCGTGACCCCGGCCGGCAGGTCGCCGTCGACCGTCACCGACATGGTGCCCGGGCGGGCCTGGGGCAGGGTCTGGGTCGCGAGCACGTGCTCCACCTCGCTCGTCCCGATCCCGAAGGCCAGTGCGCCGAACGCGCCGTGGGTGGACGTGTGGCTGTCGCCGCAGACGATCGTCATCCCGGGGAGCGTGAGGCCCTGCTCGGGGCCGATCACGTGCACGATGCCCTGGCCCGCGTCGCCCATGGCGTAGAGCCGGATCCCGTACTGGGCGCAGTTGCGGGCCAGCGTCTCCATCTGCTTGGCGGACACGGGGTCGGCGACCGGCTGGTCGATGTCGGTCGTGGGCACGTTGTGGTCCATCGTGGCCACGGTCAGATCCGGGCGCCGCACCGTGCGCCCGTTCATGCGCAGCCCGTCGAAGGCCTGGGGCGAGGTGACCTCGTGGACGAGGTGGAGGTCGATGTAGAGGAGGTCGGGCTCGCCCTCGGCCGAGCGGACGACGTGGCGCTCCCACACCTTCTCGGACAGCGTCTGGGGCATGGGAACGATTCTGCCAGGCGCCTCGCCACTCCCGGCGCGGGAATCCCCGGCCCGGGAATGCCGGCGTGCGCCAAGTCACGTTCACCTCGGTGTAACAACTGTGAAACACCGCGTCCCTAGCTTCCACTCATGACTGCGAACCCGGCGAGCTCCTCGGACCGTCTCGTCGTCATGTTGCGCTGGCCCGAGGAGGAGTCCCGGCGCGACGCCCTGCGGGCGGCGGGCGCGGCCCGGCTGCTCCTCGTCGGGAGCGAGGAGGCGCCGCCGATCACCGTCGATCCGCTCGAGGACTGGGTCCGCCTGCCCGCGGGCGAGGCCGACGTGCAGGCCCGGCTCGCGACGCTCGCGAAGCGGGCCGCCGGCGCGAGCACGGTCCCCGAGGTCGACGACGACGGCCTGCTCCACTTCTACGGGCGGTGGGTCGCCCTCTCGCCGGTCGAGCAGGCGCTCGGCCGGGCCATGACCGAGCGCTTCGGCGCCGTCGTCGGGCGCGACCTGCTCGCCCGGCGGGCCTGGCCGGGCGGGGCGCCGACGCGCAACGCCCTCGACGTCCACATCCTCCGCCTGCGCCGGCGCATCGCGCCCCTCGGCCTCGAGGTCCGCACGGTCCGCTCGCGGGGCTACCTGCTGCAGGCCGGCGACGGCCAGAGCTGAGCGCGCGCGCACAGACGCGGGGGCGCGAGCAGAGGGCGCGAGCATGAAGGCGTGCTCGTCGGCGTCGACACCGGAGGAACCTTCACCGATCTCGTGACGGCCGAGGGCCTCGTCGTCAAGGTCCCGTCGACGCCCGACGACCCCTCCCGCGCCGTCCGGGCCGCGCTGGACGCGGCCGGGGCCGGGACGCCCGACCTCCTCGCCCACGGAACGACCGTGGCCACGAACGCGCTGCTCGAGGGCCGGGGCAGCCCGGTCGCGCTCGTCGCGACGCGCGGGTTCGCCGACGTCGTCGAGATCGCCCGCCAGGCCCGGCCCTCGCTCTACGACCCCTGGCGTGACCGCCCGCCCCCGCTCGTCCCCCGCGACCTCCGCCTCGAGGTCGGGGGACGGCTCGACGGGCGGGGCCACGAGCTCGAGCCGGTCGACCTCGAGGCGGTCCCGCCGGTCCCCGACGGCGTCGACGCGGTCGCCGTCTGCCTGCTGCACGCCGACCTGAACCCGGATCACGAGCGCGCGGTCGCCGCGGTGCTGCGCGCCCGCGGGCTCGACGTGACGTGCTCGCACGAGGTCTCGCCCGAGCTCCGCGAGTACGAGCGGACGGTCACGACCGTCGCCAACGCCGCGCTGCGCGGGCTCTGCCGCGACTACGTCCGCGCGCTCGACGCGCTCGCGACCGAGGTGCTGGTGATGACCTCCGCGGGCGGGCTCGTCCCCGCCGGCGTCGCGGCCGAGCTCCCGGCCGCGCTGCTGCTGTCCGGGCCCGCCGGCGGTGTCCGGGCCGCGGCGGAGCTCGCGGCGCGCTGCGGCTTCCCGGACGCGGTCTCGTTCGACATGGGCGGCACGAGCACCGACGTGTGCCTCGTCCGGGGCGGCGTGCCCGAGCCGGCGCCCGCCCGGGTCGTCGCCGGCTACCCGATCCGGCTGCCCGCGCTCGACATCCACACCATCGGTGCCGGCGGTGGATCGCTCGCACGCGTCGACGCCGGCGGTGCGCTCGTCGTCGGGCCCGAGAGCGCGGGTGCCGTCCCGGGGCCCGCGTGCTGCGGCCGGGGCGGCACGCGACCCACGGTCACCGACGCCGACCTGGCCGCCGGGCGCATCCCCGCCGGCGCCGAGCTCCCCGGCATCGGACCCCTCGACCTCGACGCGGCGCGTGCCGCGCTCGCGCGGGCCGGCGTCGCCGCCACCGACGTGCTGGCGGTCGTCGACGCGGCGATGGAGGAAGCGGTGCGGGCGGTCACCGTCGCGCAGGGTGTCGACCCGCGTGACCTCGCGCTCGTCGCGTTCGGCGGCGCCGGGCCGCTGCACGCGTGCGCGCTCGCGGGCGCGCTCGGCATGCGGGCCGTCGTCGTGCCGCCGCGCGCGGGCGTGTTCTCCGCAGTCGGGCTGGTGTGCTCACCCGTACAGCGCGACGTGGTCCGCTCGTGGCCCGAGCCGCGCGTGCACGACGGTGTCGACGCCGCGCTCGCCGAGCTCGGGCGCGAGGCGCGCCGCCTCGCCGCGGCCGACGGCGGACGAGACGAGGTGACCGTCGAGCTCGCGCTCGACTGCCGGTACGCGGGTCAGAGCCACGAGCTGCGCGTCGCGAGCATCGGCGCGTTCCACGCGGAGCACGCGCGGCGCAACGGCTTCGCCCGCGACGACGAACCCGTGGAGGTCGTCGCGTTGCGGGCCCGGGCGACCCGGCACGCGGGACTCCGCGCCGACGAGCTGCCACCGGTCGAACGGTCGGGCGCGCGCGGTCCGGCGGTGATCGCCGAGGCCGACTGCACGGTGTGGGTTCCCGACGGTTGGTGCGCCGCGCCCGGACCGCTCGGCGCGCTCGTCATCCGGAGGGACGCGTAGTGGACCCGGCCTCGCTGCAGGTGTTGATCGCGCGGCTCACCGGGGTCGCCGAGGAGATGGGCGCCGTCCTGCGACGGGCGGCGTACAGCCCGAACATCAAGGAGCGGGCCGACTGCTCGGCCGCGCTGTTCACGGCGGCCGGCGAGCTGCTCGTGCAGGCCGAGCACATCCCCGTGCACCTCGGGTCGATGCCGGCGTCCGTCGCGGCCGCGATCGACGCGTTGGGTCGCGACCCCCGACCGGGCGAGCAGGTGATCCTGAACGACCCGTTCAACGGCGGCACCCATCTGAACGACATCACGCTCGTCGCGCCCGTCTTCGCGGGTGGCGACCTCGTCGGTTGGGCGGCGAACCGGGCGCACCACGCCGACCTCGGCGGCATGGCGCCGG
Source organism: Acidimicrobiia bacterium (assembly GCA_035650535.1). Taxonomy (GTDB): domain Bacteria; phylum Actinomycetota; class Acidimicrobiia; order IMCC26256; family PALSA-555; genus DASRHL01. Next base: position 7,805 of record DASRHL010000432.1, on the reverse strand, counting down.
GCTCCATCCCGCCCGACGCGACCGAGATCCACCAGGAGGGACTGCGCATCCCGCCGGTCCGCTGCACCGACGAGGTCGAGGCGATGGTCGTTGCGTCCTCGCGCGCGCCGGCGGAACGGCGGGGCGACCTCGCTGCGCAGCGGGGCGCGAACGTCGTCGGCGTCGCACGTCTCGCCGAGATCGTGGCGCAGCTCGGGGGCCCGGACCCGCTCGCCGAGGTCGTCGACTACGGCGAGCGCCGCATGCGCGCCGCGCTCCGCGACCTCCCCGACGGCGTCTACGAGTTCGAGGACGTGCTCGACTCGGCCGGCCCGCGGCCCGGGCAACGGTTGCCCGCGCGCGTCGCCGTCCGCGTGACGATCGGCGACGACGCGGTGACCTTCGACTTCACCGGGACCGACGCGCAGCGTCCGGGCAACGTGAACGCCGTCGAGGCCGTGACGGTCAGCGCGGTCGCGTTCGCGCTGCGGTACGCGACCGATCCGACCATCCCGGCGAACGGTGGCGCGATGCGGCCGGTGCGCGTCGTCGCACCCGCGGGATCGGTCGTCGCCGCGCGGCCGCCGGTCGCGGTGGGCGCGGGCAACGTCGAGGTGAGCCAGCGCGTCGCCGACGTCTGCCTCGGCGCGCTCGCGCGGGCCGTCCCCGAGCGGATCGGCGCCGCGGGGCAGGGGACGATGAACAACGTGCTCGTCGGCGGCGAGGGTTGGGTCTACTACGAGACCATCGGCGGCGGTCAGGGCGGCCGGCCGGGCCGGCCCGGCATGTCGGGCGTCCACACCGCGATGACGAACACCCGCGACACCCCGGTCGAGGCGCTCGAGCGCGCGCTCCCGCTGCGGGTCCGCCGCTACGCCCTGCGGGCCGGCAGCGGCGGCGCGGGCCGCTTCCCGGGCGGCGACGGGATCGTCCGCGAGCTCCAGGTGCTCGAGCCCGCCACGGTCTCGCTCGTCACCGAACGGCGGGTGAGCGCGCCGTGGGGGCTCGCGGGCGGCGCCGCCGGTGCACCCGGCGCGAACCGGCTGCTCCCGGCCGACGGATCCGCGCCCCGCGACCTTCCCGACAAGGTCACCCTCGACCTCGCGACCGGCGACGTCGTGCGCGTCGAGACGCCGGGCGGCGGCGGCTGGGGCCCGCCCTGACCTCCGCGAGTGTTGCGTTTCCTGCGCTCAGCGAGGATTTCCGAACAATCGCGGAGAGGGGTGGGGGAGAGGGGTGGGGGTCAGTCGGCGGGACGGACGCTGACGACCTCGACCGAGAGCGTGCGGCGGGGGCCCTCGTAGCTGACGGACTGGCCCGGTCCGGCGCCCATGAGGGCCTGGCCGAGCGGCGACGACACCGACAGCACCTCGTAGTCGGAGTGGCGCTCCTCGATCGAGCCCACCAGGTACTCGGTCGGCTCGTCGTCACCCTCGATCAGGATCGAGACGATCGTGCCCGGTGCGACCACGTCGCCGGCGGCGTCCTCCACGACGACGGCCTGGCGCAGCATCGCCTCGAGCTGGCGGATGCGGGCCTCGTTGTGGCCCTGCTCGTTCTTGGCCGCGTCGTAGTCGGCGTTCTCACGGATGTCGCCGTGCTCGCGGGCGCGCTCGATCCACTCGGAGATCTCACGGCGTCGTGGCCCGGAACGCCACGCGAGCTCCTCCTGGAGGCGTTCGTACGTCGAAGGTGAGAGGTGGGTCTCCTCCATGACGTCCGGAGCGTAGCGGTTTGACCCGGCCGGCCCATCCTGCGAAACTGGTCGTTCCATGATGCGCCGCTTCGCCGCGATCCAGATCGTCGTCATCCACTAGCGGACGCCGGCCCCGGCGTTCGCTTCCAGCCGTCCACTTCGGTGGGCGGTTTTTTCGTGAAGCGACCGAGAGAAACTGCAGACACCGGACAAGAGCAGGAACCGTGAGCTACCGGATCGGGATCATCGGCGGTGACGGCATCGGTCCCGAGGTCGTGACCGAGGCCCTCAAGGTGCTGGACGCGACCGGCCTCGCATACTCGCCCGTCGCGTTCGACCTCGGCGGCACCCGCTACCTGCGTGACGGCCAGGTGCTGCCCGACGCCGACCTGGCCGCGATCCGCACGCTCGACGCGGTGCTGCTCGGCGCCGTCGGGACCCCCGACGTGCCGCCCGGTGTGATCGAGCGCGGCCTGCTCCTCCGGCTGCGGTTCGAGCTCGACCTCTACGTGAACCTCCGGCCCTTCGTCGCGGCGCCGAGCGCGCTCAACGACGGCGTCGACATGCTCGTCGTGCGCGAGAACACCGAGGGTCCCTACGTCGGCGAGGGCGGCTTGCTGCGCAAGGGCACGCCCCACGAGGTCGCCACCCAGGGTTCCGTCAACACCCGGATGGGCGTCGAGCGGTGCATCCGGTACGCGTTCGGGCTCACGAAGGCGCGGGAGCGCAAGCACGTCACCCTCGTCCACAAGACGAACGTGCTCACGTTCGCGGGCGACCTCTGGCAGCGGACCTTCGACGAGGTCGCGGCGGAGTTCCCCGAGGTCGACACGGCGTACCACCACGTCGACGCGGCCTGCATCCACCTCGTCGCCGACCCCGGCCGCTACGACGTGATCGTCACCGACAACCTGTTCGGCGACATCCTCACCGACCTCGCCGGCGCGGTCTCGGGCGGGATCGGGCGCGCCGCGTCCGGGAACCTGAACCCGGCGCGGACCGGGCCGTCGATGTTCGAGCCCGTCCACGGCTCGGCGCCCGACATCGTGGGGACGGGCCGGGCCGATCCCCGCGCCGCGATCATCTCGGCCGCGATGATGCTGGAGTTCCTCGGCGAGGACGCGCGCGCCCGGCAGGTGCGTGAGGCCGTCGCGAAGTCCGAGGACGTGACCGGGACGACGAGCGAGATCGGCGACGCGATCGCCGAACGGATCTAGACAGCGCGAGCGCGCGAGGAGAGAGGTACCCGAGATGCCGTTCGAGAAGACCGAGAAGATCTGGATGGACGGCACGTTCGTCCCGTGGGACGAAGCGAAGGTGCACGTGTTGACCCACAGCCTGCACTACGGCTCGGGCGTCTTCGAGGGCATCCGCGCGTACGCGACCGCGAACGGGCCGGCCGTCTTCCGCCTGAAGGACCACATCGACCGGCTCTTCGACTCCGCGCACCTGTTCCTGATGGACATCCCGTACTCGCCGGCCGAGATCGTCGAGGCGTGCAAGGAGACCGTGCGCGTCAACGGCCTCGACTCCTGCTACGTGCGGCCGATCGCGTACCTCGGCTACGGCGAGATCGGGCTCAACCCGCTGCCCTGCGCCGTCAACGTGTCGATCGCGGTGTGGCCGTGGGGGAGCTACCTCGGCGAGGAGAGCCTCAACGCCGGCGTGCGGATGATGGTGTCGTCGTGGCGCCGCATGGACCCGAACGTGAACCCCGTGGCGGCGAAGGGCACCGGCATCTACATCAACTCGAGCCTCGCCAAGATCGAGGCGATCAAGTCGGGCTACGACGAGGCGATCCTGCTCAACACGCAGGGCTTCGTCTCGGAGTGCACGGGCGAGAACATCTTCCTGGTGAAGGACGGCGTCCTGATCACGCCGACGCTCGCGTCCGGCGCGCTCGCCGGCATCACCCGCGACTCCGTGATGACGATCGCGCGCGACCTCGGCTACGAGGTGCGCGAGGAGCACCTGCTGCGCCACGACCTCTACCTCGCGGACGAGGCGTTCCTCACCGGGACCGCAGCCGAGATCGTGCCGATCCGATCGGTCGACGACCGCGAGATCGGCCCGGCGGGTGAGATCACTCGCAAGCTGCAGGAGACGTACTTCGCGGTCGTGCGCGGTGAGGTGGAGCGATATCGGGACTGGCTCGACCATGTCGGCTGACGCCGACTTCCGCCTGGCCGTCGGGCGTGAAGCCGGCCTGCCCGAGCGTGTCGAGATCTACGACACGACGCTGCGCGACGGCTCGCAGCTCGAGGGCATCTCGCTCACGGTCGACGACAAGCTCCGCATCGCCGAGCAGCTCGACTGGCTCGGCGTCGACTACATCGAGGCCGGCTACCCGGGTGCCAACCCGAAGGACGACGAGGTCTTCCGGCGGGCCGCGTCGGAGCTGACCCTGACGCACAGCACGCTGGTGCGTTCGGCTCCACGCGCCGGGCGAAGGGCAGGGTCGACTCCGACGACTCGCTGCGCCACCTCGTCGAGGCCGGCGTCTCGACGGTCTGCATCGTCGGCAAGTGTTGGGACTACCACGTGACCGAGGCGCTGCAGACCACGCTCGACGAGGGCGTGGCGATGGTCGCGGACTCCGTCGGGTTCCTCCACGATGCGGGGCTCGAGGTCTTCTTCGACGCCGAGCACTTCTTCGACGGCTACAAGCGCAATCCCGAGTTCAGCCTGCGGGTGCTCGAGGGCGCCGTGCTGCGGGGTGCGACGCGCCTCGTCCTCTGCGACACCAACGGCGGGTCGCTCCCGCACGAGGTCGAGCGCATCGTGCGCGAGGTCGTCGGCTATTTCGCGGGCCCGGCGTCGACGGGCGGGGTCGGCGTCGCCGTCCACCTCCACGACGACGCCGGCACCGGCGTGGCCAACGCGCTCGCGGGCGTCCGGGGCGGGGCGATCCAGGTGCAGGGCACGATCAACGGCTACGGCGAGCGGACCGGCAACTGCAACCTGACGACGATCATCCCGAATCTCACGCTGAAGATGGGCGTCGAGACGATCCCGCGTGACCGGCTCGAGCGGCTCACGCCGGTGTCGCACCACGTCGCCGAGCTCGTCAACATGGCGCTCAACCCGCAAGCCCCCTACGTGGGCGACTCGGCGTTCGCGCACAAGGCCGGCCTGCACGTGAGCGCGATCGCCCGCCGGCCCGACGCCTACGAGCACGTGCCGCCCTCCTCGGTCGGGAACGGCACCCGCTTCGTCGTGTCGGAGCTCGCCGGGAAGTCGACGATCCTCCTGAAGGCCCGGGAGCTCGGCATCACGCTCGACGGACCCCAGGTCAACGACGTCGTCGACACCCTCAAGCGGATGGAGCACGAGGGCTACCACTTCGAGGTCGCGGACGCGTCGCTCGAGCTGCTCATGCGGCGGGCCGGCGGGTGGGAGCAGCCGTGGTTCCGGGTCGAGTCGTTCCGTGTGATCACCGACGACGTGCCCGACGTCGACACTGCCGCGGTCACGCCTGCCGGTGTCAGCACCGAGGCGACGATCAAGGTGCACGTCGGCAGCGAACGCTTCGTCGAGACCGCGGAGGGCAACGGTCCGGTGAACGCGCTCGACCGGGCGCTGCGGCGTGCCGTCGGCGACCGCTTCCCGTCGCTCGACCGCGTCCACCTGACCGACTACAAGGTGCGCGTGCTCGACACCGGCAAGGGCACGGGCGCCGTCACGCGCGTGCTCATCGACTCCACCAACGGCGAGCGGACCTGGACCACCATCGGTGTGAGCGACAACATCATCGAGGCCTCGTGGCAGGCGCTGTACGACTCGTTGGTCTACGGCCTGTTGCTCGCGGACACCGGCACCTGAGCGCGAGTGGGCGGCGCGCCGCGGCGCCGCAGGTAACCTGCTGCGGCGCAGCGAGCCGCGATCCCGGCCGAGCGGCCGGGCGTTCGAGAGAGAGACGCGGGATGTCGACCGATCCGTTCGTGGCCCCGACGATCGACGAGGAGCCGCGCCAGGAGCCGAACCTGGCTCCGGGTGTACAGATGCCCCCGTCCAGGCAGTGGCGTGCCGACCGGCCCGGCGACCTGACGGCCGGCCAGCCCGAGGGTCCGCTCTTCGGCGCGCCGGGACCGAACGTGGGCTACGCGCTGACCCTCGCGGAGCGGATGCGCGAACGCCTCGTGCTGTCGCCCCAGGAGCACATGGAGGACGTGCTCGCCGTCGTCGGCGCGCTGGCGATGCGCCGGGCGGCGTCGTACGGCCGGGCGCCGGTGATGGCCGACCTCGAGTGCGCGGCGATCATCCTCGGCTACGTCGGCCAGGCGCCCCGCGAGCTGGTCGAGTGGCGGTCCTTCTACGTCCGCGGTGCGGCCCACGACTACGCGTTGCGCCGGGAGATCTGCGACGCCGTCGACCTCGACCTGCTCCGGCTCGCGCCCCGGGCGCTGGCGGGCCGGGTCGTGGAGGACGCCGACGGGGACGACTGGAGGGTCGAGTCCGGCGCGCGCTCCCTGACGCCGGCGTCAGGCAGACCTGACTATGGTGTCAGGTTCTATGGGTGGATTCTCGCTCTCCACCGAACACGAGGAGCTCCGCAAGACGCTCCGCCGCTTCGCTGAGGAGGAGATCGCCCCCCACGCGGCCGAGGCGGACGCCCGGGCCGAGTTCCCGCGGGCATCGTTCGACGCGTACGTCCGCTCCGGGTTCGTCCGCCTCTCGTATCCCGAGGAGTACGGCGGCGACGGCGGCGACCTGCTCGCCCACGCGCTCCTGATCGAGGAGGTTGCGCGCGTCTGCGCGTCGTCGGCGCTGTTCATGCTGATCTCGCGCCTCGCGCTCGGGCCGATCCTCGCGTACGGCTCCGACGAGCTGAAGCGCCGCGTCGTCACGCGGGTCGCGTCGGGTGAGTGGCAGGGCAGCTACTGCCTGTCAGAAGCCGAGGCGGGAAGCGACGTCGCGGGGATGCGCACTCGTGCGGTGCGCGACGGCGACGACTACGTGCTCCGGGGCCGCAAGTCGTGGATCACCAACGCGGGGGTCTCCGACTTCTACACGGTCTTCGCCAAGACCGACCCGGACGCCGGCCACCGGGGGATCAGCGCGTTCGTCGTGGAGCGCGACCGGCCGGGGTTCTCGATCGGCAAGCTCGAGAACAAGCTCGGCGTGCGCGGTTCCCCGACCGGTGAGGTCGTCCTCGACGACGTCGTCGTCCCGGCCGAGAACCTGATCGGCGAGGAGGGCAGCGCGTTCGGCTACGCGATGAGGGCGCTCGACGCGTCGCGCCCGATCGTCGGCGCCCAGGCCGTCGGCATCGCCCAGGGTGCGCTCGACGCCGCCGCGCAGTACGTCGTCGAGCGTCGCCAGTTCGACCAGCGCATCGCGGACTTCCAGGGCGTGCAGTTCATGCTCGCCGACATGGCCACGCAGGTCGAGGCGGCGCGTCTCCTCGTGTACCGCGCGTGCAGCCTCGTCGACTCGGGGGCGGGCGGCACCGCCAAGGCGTCGTCGATGGCGAAGCTCTTCGCCTCCGACGCCGCGATGCGGGTCACGACCGACGCGGTGCAACTGTTCGGCGGCGCCGGCTACACGCGCGAGTTCCCGGTCGAACGGATGATGCGGGACGCCAAGGCCACCCAGATCTACGAGGGGACCAACCAGATCCAGCGCGTCGTCGTCGCCCGTCGGATCGTCGACGAGGTCTCCGGCTAGAAGCCCACATCGGCGCGGGGGTTCGCCCTCCGTAGACTGACTGGCTCATGTCCGTACGCGTGCGCTTCTCGCCGGCTCCGACGGGGTCGTTGCACGTCGGATCCGCGCGGACGGCGCTGTTCAACTGGCTGTTCGCCCGCCACCACGGCGGGACCTTCATCCTGCGCATCGAGGACACCGACCGCGCCCGGTCCCGCGACGAGTGGGTCGTCGGCATCCAGGACACGCTCCGCTGGCTCGGCCTCGACTGGGACGAGGGCGCCTACCTGCAGAGCGCCCGGTTCGAGGAGTACCGGGCCGCTGCCGACCAGCTCCTCGACGCCGGCCTCGCGTACGAGTGCTACTGCACCGAGGACGAGCTGAAGGCCCGGAGCGACGAGGCGCGTGCCGCGGGGCGCCCGCCCGGCTACGACGGTCACTGCCGCGACCTGAGCAGCGGCCAGCGCATGCGGCTCGCCGGCGA
>DASRHL010000431.1:0-2251 GCA_035650535.1 Acidimicrobiia bacterium | reverse complement strand
CACGTGCGCGCCCTCGACCCGTGCGAGCGGGGCGCCGACGCAGAGGTGGACGCCCCAGCCGAACCCGAGGTGGCGGCGGGCGACCTCGCCCCGGTCGAGGTCGTAGCGCTCCGGGTCGGGGAACACCGTCTCGTCGTGGTTGGCCGACGTGTAGCCGAGGGCGATCGTCGATCCCGCGGGGATCGTGACGCCGCCGACCACCTGGTCCTCGACCGGGCGGCGGAACAGCACGTTGACGATCGGGATGTGGCGCAGCGCCTCCTCGACCGCGGTCGGCACGAGCGTGCGGTCGTCGCGCACGCGCGCGTACGCGCCCGGCGTCGAGCAGAGGTCGTAGAAGAGGTTGCCGACGAGGTGGGTCGTCGTGTCGATCCCACCGGTGATGAGGTCCTTCGTCAGGTGCAGCAGGACCTTCTCGTCGGAGAGGCCCTTCCCCTCCTCGTCGCGGTACTCGATCAGCGCGGTCATCGCGTCGTCCGGCTTGTCGGCCATGTTGCGACGCTCGCGGATGACCTCGAGGAAGTGGCGGTCGAACTCCGCGACCCGGTCGACGGCACGCTGCTTCTCGATCGGATCCTGGTCCTGCACCGCGTGCACGACGAGGTCGGAGTAGTCGTGCAGGAAGCTGCGGTCCTCGAAGGGGACGCCGGTCAGCTCGCCGATGACCTGCGCGGGCAGCGGGCGACCGAGGTCGGCGATCAGGTCGGCGGAGCCCTTCGACGCGAGGCCGTCGATGAGCTCACGGCAGACGGAGTCGACGAACGGCTCGATGGCGCGGATCCGGGGCGGGCTGAGCACCGACGCGAGGATCTTGCGGATCTTGGTGTGGCCGGGCGGGTTCGACTCTCCGAGCTGCAGCTCGTCGGGCGTGCGCGTGTCCTCCTCGAGCGGCGAGAACGGCGCTTGCGGGAACCGCTTGGCGTCGCGGCTGATCTCGACGACGTTCTCGTAGCGCGTGACGTAGAAGACGCCGGGCATGATCTCGACGACCGGCGCCTCGTGGCGGAGTTGCGTGACGATCTCGCGGTCGTGGTCGACCTGGTCGGGATCGAACGGGTTGTACGTGACGGTCACGGGGCCTCGTCCTCCTCCTTCTCCGGAAGCGGCGGGAGCATGTCGCGCCAGGCCATCGTTCCGATCTCGATGAGCTGGCCGTCGGGATCGCGGATGAAGGCGACCATGTCGTTCCTCGTGTCGGCGAGGACCTCGCCGCCGTACCCGGGAACGCGCGCGAGGACGCCGTCGAAGTCGTCCGTCGCGATCGAGAGGTGCGTCAGCCCGGGCTCGTTCATGACGCGCTCGCGCCGCGGCGCCTGCGCACCCGGTTCGGCGAACTGCATGAGCTCCAGCACGAGACCGTCGCGGATCAGGTAGGCCGCGGTCATCCCCATCGGCGCGGGGACCCGCAGGACCGGGCTGCCGAGCTCGTCGGGCACCTCGAACTCCCACCAGTACGTGAAGCCGAGCAGCTCCTCGTAGAACCGGCGGGAGCGTGCGAGATCGGTGACGACGTGGCCGACGTGGTTGAAGACGAGCGTCGGGCCCGGCACGGCTCAGTCCCCGGCGGCCAGCGGGCCCGGGCCGAGGGTCGTCAGCCGCTCCGGATCACCCGGCGTGACGAGGAACAGGTCCTCGCCGAAGCAGCCACCCGCGGCGTCCGCCTCGAAGTGGCGGACGGCCACCACCACGCCGGCCTCGAGCGCCTGCGCCCGCTCGAGCTCGGGGCTCATGCCGGGCCCGGCGATCGGGCCCTCGTGGCCGAGGCCCACGGCGTAGGCGATCGACATCGTCGGCCGGCCGCCCCCGGCCCGTTCGAACGCCGCCCGCACGTCGCCACCCGTGCGGCCGGGCCGGCACTGGTCGGCGACCGCGTCGACCACGCCCCGCCAGCGTGCGTACGTCGCCCGCTGCGCCGCGCTCGGCGACGTGCTGATCCCGCAGCACCAGGTGCGGGCGAGCGAACCCTCGTACCCGGCCCAGAGCGCCCCGCCGGCCAGCGCGACGAGGTCACCGTCGCGTAGCTCCCGGTCGGTGGTGGTCCAGCGCAGCGGCGCCCCGGGGTCGAGCACGCTGAAGGTCCCCTGCTGCGCGAACTGCGACGTCCCGAGCTCGCACATGCGGTCGAGGAACGCGGCCCGCAGGTGCTGTTCCGTGACACCGGGGCGCAGCTCGGCGATCGCGGCGTAGAGCGACGACTCCGCGATCGCGGCGGCGGTGCGGATGCAGGTGATCTCGTCGGGCAGCTTCACGC
>DASRHL010000430.1:0-6770 GCA_035650535.1 Acidimicrobiia bacterium | reverse complement strand
AACAGCCTGCGCCGCCTCGGAACCGACTGGATCGACCTGTACCAGATGCACCGGCCCGACGACCAGACCGACATCGACGAGACGCTCGGCGCGCTGACCGACCTCGTCCACCAGGGCAAGATCCGCTGCTTCGGTCACTCGACGTTCCCGGCCGAGTACATCGTCGAGGCCCAGTGGGTCGCGGAGCGCCGCAACCGCGAGCGGTTCGTGTGCGAGCAGCCGCCGTACTCGATCTTCATGCGCGGGATCGAGCGCGCGGTGCTGCCGACCTGCCAGAGGTACGGCATCGGGGTCATCCCCTGGAGCCCGCTCGCGGGCGGATGGCTCGCCGGGCGGTACCGGCGCGGCCGCGAGGTCACGCCCGACTCACGGCTGGTGCGCGGGTTCGGGCGCTCACAGGGCAACCCGCTCGACGAGCCCGCGAACCAACGCCGGCTCGACCTCGTCGAGGCGCTCGTCGCGATCGCCGACCAGGCGGGCATCAGCCTCACGCACATGGCGCACGCGTTCGTGCTCGAGCACCCGGCGGTCACCTCCGCGATCATCGGCCCGCGCACCATGGAGCAGCTCGAGGACGTCCTCGCCGGTGCCGACGTGCGGCTCGACACGGCCGCGCTCGACGCGATCGACGGCGTCGTCGCGCCCGGCACCGACGTCTCGGCCGGCGACCCGTGGCAGCCGCCCGGGCTCGCACCGGAGCGCCGGCGCCGGCCGCCTGCGGTCGAGGCGGGTTGAGCGGTGGCGAGCCTCGAGGAGCTGTCCGCCCAGCTCGCGATCCGCGACCTGCTGGGTGCCTTCGCCGATGCGGTGAACCGCATGCGGCCCGACGACCTGCGGCCGCTCTTCACCGACGACGGGGAGTGGGTCGTCACCGGCTTCGGGCATCCCCGCGGGCACGACGCGATCGTCGCGTTCCTCGACGACCTGCTCGTCAAGTGGGCGATGATCTTCCACGCGATCCACTCGGGTCGCGTCACCCTCGCCGGTGACCGCGCGACGGGCGAGTGGTACATCTCGGAGTTCGGGCAGCTGCGCGACGGCACCGAGGTCCGCATCGCGGGCGTCTACCACGACGACTACGCGTGTGGTGGTGACGGCCGCTGGCGGTTCGCGCGCCGCCGCTACGACGGCATGTTCAGCCGGTTCGGTCGGGAGTTGAAGGTCAGGCCCTACCCAGCGGACCTGCTCCCCTGATTCCCCTGTTCGCGCTCAGTCACCGTCCCGTCGAAAGTAGGTTCTCCTGGCCGCACGACAGCGTCGCGCGCGTCGCCGGGAAGATCCGGGCGAAGTGCTTCGAGCGCACCTGGAGGACGGCGAAGCAGCCGTTGGGCGTGCCCTCCGCGACGTCTGTCGCGCCGAGGATGCCGCCCGCGGTGAACGTGTGGACGCCGTGCAGCGCCGCGATCAGCGCCACCCGCGTGAGGCCGTCGCTGCCGTTGTCGGTCACGACCTGACGCGCGACCTGCTCGAAGAGCATGCCCGCCGCGAACGACTCCTCGCCGGTGACCGTCGGCGTCGCGCCGTCCTTCTTCGTGTAGCGGAGGTAGCTCGCCATCGCCGGGATCGAGCGCGACTCCTCGAACGGGTTCACCTCGATCTGCACGTACTCGCCGTTGACCGCGGCGCCGCCCGCGGTCAGGAACTCGTGCGTGTAGCACTGGTCGAGGCAGAACCACGCCTTCACGCCGGCGACGTTCTTGCCCAGCGCGGCCTTCCGGAGGTTCACCGTCGACTGGTAGCCGAGGAAGCTCCACGCGAGGTTCGCCTGCTTCTGGACGATCGCCTGGACGATCGGGTTGTAGTCCGCCTGGACGGCGTCGTCGGTGAGCTCGGCGGTGTCGGTGAGCGTGAAGCCGACGGAGTTGGCGGCGTCGACCTGCCGCATCGCCTCCGCCTGCTGGTCGGGTGCCGTGGGCAGGATCGCGTACTGGGCGCAGCAGCCGGGCACGTGGTCGAGCAGCCACTTGTAGCCACCGACCAGGCGGCTGGTCGCCCGGGCCGGGACGGCCGCGAACGTGTTCGCGGCCTGGGCGTGGGCGTCGGAGTTGGTGCGGGCCGGCAGGTCGGGGATGCCGCACCGCTCGAGCTCGGTGGTCTGGTCGTCGGCCGTCGCGAACGTGCCGACGATCGCGAAGTCCTGCGCGCACGCGGTCTTGACGGCGGTGGCGTACTTCGTCGGGTCCATCGGGCCGTCGAAGGTGTCGACCCGGATCCGCCGCCCCGCGATGCCGTTGCGCCGGTTCACCCATTCGGCCCAGGCCCGCGTTCCCGCGATCGCGTCGGGGCTGTCGGAGATCACGGCGACGCGGATCTCGGTCGGTGTGATCCCGACGTCCGGCGATCCGCCCCCGTGGCTCGTCGTGGTGGTCGGTCGCGTCGTCGACGTGGTCGGCCGGGTCGGCGCGACCGTCGTCGGTGGTGTGGTCGGCGGTCGGGTGGTGGGTGCGACGGTCGTGACCGGCGGGTTGATCACGACGGTCCCGGGCGTGATCGTCGTGGAGGTCGGCGGTGCTGTGGTGGGCTTCGTGGTGGTGGGCGTCGTCGGGGCCGTGGTCACCGGCGGCGCGGTCGTGGGGGTCGTCGTCCCTCCCGGTGCGTTCACGCTCTGGTTCCCGTCGTCGCCCGACGTGGCGACCACGGTCGCCACCACGCCGACCACGAGCGCGGCGAGAACGGCCGAGACCGTGATCGTGAGTTGCCGTCTGGTCATCGAGTCCCCAACGCTCCCGCTCTTGCGCGTCCGGCGCAGGCCGCTCGGGCCCCGCTCACTGCGCCGCACGACGTGTGCGGCGCCGGCGTTCGCCGTCGGGCTTCCTGCCCGGCCTCAGTCTGGCTCAGCAGACGCCGTCGGCGACCGCGGCCGCATGGTCGAGGAAGCGCTCCGCCCGCCGCGCGATCGCGCCCACGTCGCCACCCGCCGCACCGCCGCGCGCGCCCTTGAGCCGTCGGGCGTGGACACCCTCGACGATGCAGGCCATCTTCCAGTACGAGAACACGGTGAACCAGGGCAGCGCGTCGAGGCTGCGACCCGCCCGCTCCTCGTAGCGCGCCGCCACGTCGGCCCGCCGCGGGAAGCCGGGCGCGAGCGTCGGCGAGGAATCGAGGAACGGGACCGGATCGCCGGGGTCGGCCCAGTACATGAGGCTCCAGCAGAAGTCGGCGACGGGGTCGCCGATCGTGCAGAGCTCCCAGTCGAGCACGGCGGCGACGCGCCGGTCGGGGCCGAGGACGCAGTTGTCGAAGCGGTAGTCGCCGTGAGCGAGCGCCGGCTCGCTCTTCACCGGGGGGATCGTGTCCGAGAGGCGCGCGTGCAGGTCGTCGAGCGCCGGGAGGTCGCGGACCCGGCCCCGCTCCACCTGGGTCATCCAGCGGTGGAGCTGGCGTTCGACGTATCCGGTGCGGTTGCGGGCGAGGTCGCCGAGACCGACGGCGTCCAGGTCGACGGCGTGGAAGCGGACCTGCACGTCGATCAGCGAGTCGGTCGCGACCTCGCATCCACGCGAGCCGAGCGTGGCACCGTCGGTCGCGTCGCGGAGGACGAGGCCGTCGACGAATCCCATGACGTAGAAGGGGCCGCCGGTGACGCCGGGATCCTCGCAACGGGCGACGGCCGCGGGCACGGGCACGTCGGTGTGGGCGCCGAGCGCCTCGAGGATGCGCCACTCACGGGCGACGTCGTGCGCGGTCGCGAGGACCGCGGTCACGGGCGGGCGGCGGAGCGCCCACGTGTTGGCCGCGGCGTCGGTCACCCGGTACGTGAGGTTGGAGCCGCCTGCCGCGACGAGCTCGAAGCTCACGGGCGGCCGGCACCCTTCGACATTCGCCGCCAGCCACTCCGTGACGTTTCCCGGCTCGATGCCCGGTGTGGGGTTCGCGCTCATCCGGTGCTCCGCATCCGGCGCACGCTACCGTCGTGGACGCGATGCGTCGCGCCCTCTCCGTTCCCGCTCTCGTGGTCGCGGCGCTCGTCGTGATGCTCGCCGGCTCCTTCGCCGGCGCGGGAGACGCGGGCGCCGCACCCGGGGCCCCCGCTCGCGTCGCGGCGGCGCCTCCCGGTGTCGATCCGCGGGTGTTCGTGATCGGCGACTCCGTGATCCTCGGGGCCCACGACGCGCTCGTCGGCCGTCTCGCGGGATGGCAGGTCACGTTCATCGCGAAGGTGAGCTTCTTCACGTGGCAGGCGCCGGCAGCCATCGCCGCGTACCGGCCGGCGGTCGGCGACATCAGCGTGGTGGCGCTCGGCAACAACGACGGCGCGGATCCCGGACTGTTCGCGCGCGAGATCGACCAGGTCATGGCCGCGTTCGGGCCGGTGCGGAAGGTGCTGTGGGTCAACCTCCGCCAGTTCCGCCCGTGGGTCCCGGCCGCGAACGCACAGCTCGTCGCGGCGACCGCGCGTTACCCCAACCTCGAGGTCGTCGACTGGGATACCCGCGCGACCCCCGATCCGTCGCTCGTCTACACGGACGGGCTGCACCTGACCGGCGCCGGTCAGGCCGCGATGGCGTCGCTCGTCGGCGAACGCGTCGACGCGGCAGCCGCCCAGCTCGCCGCACCGCCGACGACCGCGCCGCCTCCCACCGTCGCCGCCGCGAGCGCCCCGGCGACGACCGCGCCGCCACCGGCCGGCCGCCCGCGCGCGCAGCGGACGCTCCGCGCCCTGCTCGACCCGCTCGGGATGCCGGTCGCACCGGCCGCCGCCGTCGACTCGCCGGTCCTCGCGCCGCCGCGGCCGGCCACCGCCGGACCGACCGACCCGCCGTCGAACGGGCTCGTCGCCGTGGGCGCCGCCGCGGTGATCGTCGGCGCGGGCGCGTGGTGGGTCCGCCGTTGGCGCCGTCCTGCGATCGCCCGGGGCCGCTGAACGGCCGCGATTGTCGGGATTCGGCCCGGATTTGCGGGAATCCCGATATGTCGCTGCACGACACACAAGGCGGCCGTCCGCCACAATGGCGGCACTCTCCCTCCGGACGAAGTGGGTGGCCCAGATGGTGGAAGAGCCGACGATCGAGGCGGCGGCGGAGCGCGCGCTCATGCTCGAGCTCATGGCGCGAGAGATCGGTGACTCGCTCGGTCAGCCGCCGGACGCCGTGACGCGCGCCGCCGTCGAACGCGCCGCGCACAAGGGACTACCGGTCGACGACGTCCTCCGGAGCTGGGTCCGCGCGCTGCTCGCCTGACGGCTCGGCCGAGCGGTGGGGGCGCGGGGTGGTCAGGCGCGCGGTGAGAACGTCACCGGCATGTGCTTGAGGCCGTTGATAAAGTTCGAGCGCAGGCGCTGGACCTCGCCGGCGAGCTGGATGTCGGGGAGCCGGTTCAGGAGCTCCTCGAACATCACCCGGATCTCGAGCTTGGCCAGGTTCGCGCCCAGGCAGAAGTGTGGGCCACCGCCCCCGAACACGACGTAGTCGTTCGGCGAACGCCCGACGTCGAACTCGTCGGGCCGGTCGAAGACCTCTTCGTCGCGGTTCCCCGAGATGTACCAGAGCGCGACCGGATCGCCCTCCCGGATGTGCTGGCCGCGGAGCTCGAGGTCGCGCTGCGCCGTGCGTCGCATATACATCACCGGCGACGCGAACCGGAGCATCTCGTCGACCGCGGTGTTGATCAGCGAACGGTCGGCGAGGAGCCGCTGCCAGGCGTCGGGGTACTGGAACATGAAGTGCATCCCGTGCGAGATGAGATTGCGGGTCGTCTCGTTGCCGGCCACCGCGAGCAGCTCGAAGAACAGGTCGAACTCGAGGTCGGTGAGGCGCTCGCCGTCGACCTCGGCCTGGAGCAGGGCGCTGATGATGTCGTCCGCGGGGTTGGCGCGCTTCTTCGCCGCCAGCTCGTTGGCGTAGACGAACATCTCGCTCGCCGCCTGCATCGCCTCGGCGTCGGTGACCTTGTACTCCGGGTCCTCCGAGCCGATCATCCGGTTGCTCCACTCGAAGAGCTGGTAGCGGTCCTCGTGGGGAACACCCATCATCTCGGCGATCACCTGCAACGGCAGCTCGGCGGCGATGTCGACGACGAAGTCGCATTCGCCGCGCTCGGCGACGCGGTCGACGATGTCGCGTGCGATGTCGCGGATGTGCTGATCGAGCCGGCCGATCATCCGCGGCGTGAACCCCTTGTTGACGAGGAGCCGCACCTTCGTGTGTTTGGGCGGATCCATCGTGAGCATCATCATGCGGTTCTGCTCGAGCTGTTCGGGCGTCGGCTCGTAGAGCGTGATGCCGGCGCGCTCGCTCGAGTACTCCTGCCAGTCCGCGCTGATCAGCTTGATGTCGGCGTGCTTGGTGATGCACCAGTAGGGCGGGAACAGGTCGGAACCCGGGTGGTGGAAGACCGGGGCCTCGCGCCGCAGCAGCGCGAACTGGTCGTGGGGCACGCCCTCGACGAAGGTGTCGAGGTTCGACAGGTCGACGTCGTCGAGGGTCAGGGCCTTGCTCGTGGTGGCCGGCATCGGGCGCCTCCTCGGGCCGCGGTCCCTCCGAATTGAAACAGGTTACGATTCGGGTCGGAGCCGGTCCAGCATTCGCCTCTCTGGGGGAGCCCCTCATGCACGATCTCGTCATCCGCGGTGGGACCGTCGTCGACGGGACCGGTGGGCCCGCCTTCACCGGCGACGTCGCCATCACCGACGGGAAGGTCGCGGAACGCGGCCGCGTCGAGGTCTCCGGCCGCGAGGAGATCGACGCCGCGGGCAAGCTCGTCACCCCCGGCTTCGTCGACGTGCACACGCACTACGACGGTCAGGTGACGTGGGACCCGCAGGTCACCCC
>DASRHL010000429.1:0-4591 GCA_035650535.1 Acidimicrobiia bacterium | reverse complement strand
GTGCGCGACGTGTGCGGCTCCTACGCGTCGGCCGAGGCGGTCCGGGCCGTGGAGGACGACCCGACCGGATACTCGAACGAGCTGTGGAAGCAGCTCGCGGAGCTCGACCTCATCGGGCTCATGCTGCCGGCGGAGTTCGGCGGCTCGGGCATGAGCGCGCTCGAAGGCGCCGTGCTGTACGAGGAGTTCGGGCGCTCGCTCGCGCCGTCGCCCCACTTCGTGAGCGCCGTGATGAGCGCCGGTGTGCTGCTCCGCGCGGGCTCCGACGCCCAGAAGCAGGCGTGGCTCCCCCGCGTCGCGACCGGCGACGCCGTTCTCACGACGGCGTGGCTCGAACCGCGTCACGGCTTCGGCCCCCAGGGTGTGCAGACGACGGCGCGCCTCGACGGCGACCACTTCGTCCTCGACGGCACGAAGTGGCACGTCCCGTTCGCGAGCGCCGCCGACCAGTTCGTCGTCCTGGCGCGCACGGCCGACGGCGTCGACCTCTTCCTCGTCGACCCGGCCGCGGCGGGTGTGACGCTCACCCAGCAGCTCACGATCGCGTCGGACGCGCAGTACGAGATCGAGCTCGTCGACGTCTCGGTGCCCGCGGAGAGCCGGATCGGCGCGGCCGGCTCCGGCTGGGCCACCTGGCACGACACGATGCTCGAGGGAATCGTCCTGCTCGCCGCGTACGCGATCGGCGGCGCCCGGTTCGCGCTCGACATGACCGTCCAGTACGCCAAGGACCGCCAGCAGTTCGACAAGCCGCTCGGCGCGTTCCAGGCCATCGCCCACTACCTCGCCGACGCCTCCACCGCGGTCGAAGGGGGCACGATCCTCGTCCACGAGGCCGCCTGGGCCCTCGCCAACGGCCGCTCGATCGCCCGGCTCGCGCCGATGGCGAAGCTGTTCGCCTGCCAGACGTTCCGCGACGTCACCGCCATGGGTCACCAGGTGCACGGCGGTATGGGCTTCACCGTCGAGTGCGACATGCAGCTCTACTTCCGCCGCGCGAAGGAGCTGCAGATCTCGTGGTGGAACGACCGCTACCTCGAGGAGCTCGTCGCCGCCGAGACCCTCGACCGCGACGACTACCCGCCCGTCCGCCACTGACCCACCTCCTCCCACCGCATCCTCCGCGTCTGCTCGTCAACCCGCCGCCAGCGTCGCTTCGGCACCGACGCCGGAAGGTGGAGCAGGGCCGCCGAACTCGCGATATATCTTGACTTCGGCGAGACGCGATATATCTTGAGTTGGTGAGCACGAGGCGCGGCCGGCACGTCGACATGGAGCTCGGCAGGGTCCGCCTTGTCGACGCGACCCTGGTCGGCGGCGACGTGACCGTCGCCGCCCATCCCTCGGCGTCTCGCATCGAGGCCGAGGTCCTGCACGGGCCTCCCCTCTCGGTCCGGGTCACCGACGGCACGGTCCGGATCCGGCACCGCCGCCGCTGGCCGTTCCCGCTCCCGACGCGCACCGCCCGGGCATCGGTCGTGGTCTTCGTCCCACCCGACACGACGACCCGCGTCCGCTCCGTCTCCGCCGAGGTGCTCGTGAGCGGGACGCACGGAGCGGTCGAGGTCCGCAGCGTGGCGGGCTCGCTCACCTTGACGGCGGTCTCGGGCACGGTGGTGGCCCGCAACGTCAGCGGCGACGTCGACGCCGAGGACGTGACCGGCCGGCTGAGCATCCGGAGCGTCTCGGGCGACGTCACGGCATCGGGTGCGCTCGACACGGTCGACGCGCGTTCCGTCTCGGGCACGGTCACGCTCGATCTGGCGGCCGCGGGCGTCGTCAAGGTGAGGTCGGTGTCGGGCGACGTGTCGGTCCGCCTCCCCGAACCGGCGGCGCTCGCGGTGCGGGCACGGACCGCGAGCGGGCGGTTCGACTCGGCGTTCCGACTCGACGGCGGCGACGCGCGTGATCAGCGGCTCTCGGGCCGGATCACGAACCCGACGGGCCGCGGGAAGGGCGCGATCACGGTCAAGACCGTCTCGGGCGACGTCGCGTTGCTGCGCCGCGAGGAGCGACCCGAGCCGCCGGAGGCCGAGGCGGTGTGAGCCGCGTCTTCGCGCACGGCGCGCTGCGCCTCTACATGCTGTCGATGCTCGAGGACCGGCCCCGCCACGGCTACGAGCTCATCCAGCTCCTCGAGGACCGCTTCCTCGGCATGTACACGCCCTCGGCGGGCACGATCTACCCGCGCCTGTCGTCGCTCGAGGAGGACGGCCTCGTCGAGCACGACGTCGTCGACGGCAAGCGCGTCTACCGGCTCACCGAGGCGGGCCGCGCCGAGCTGGACGCCCGCCGTACCGAGATCGACCGCATCGGCGAGCGCGCCGCGGCGTCGGCGCGCGACCTCGCCCGCGAGGTGCGCGACGTGCGCCGGGAGGAACGGCGGAGCAACCGGCGCGCGTCCCGCGCCGGATCGCGGCGGGTGGACGACCGCGCCCTGCAGGCGGAGCTCGACGCCTTCGTCGGCGACGTGCTCGCCGGTGCGGGGACGCGCACGATCGATCCCGAGTGCCTCGCGGCGGTCCGCGACGCCCTCCTCGACGCGCGCCGCGCGGTCGCCCAGGCCCTCGACCTCTCCCGCCCCGCTCCCGCGTCTGTTTCGAAATCCGACGCCGGCGCCGGTTCCCGCACAAACCGGGAGGGGTGACCGAGGGCGTCAGCCGATCGCGCCGTCGGCGCGCAGCTCCTTCAACTCGTCGTCGGTGAGGCCCAGCTCCTCGCGGAGCACCTCGTCGGTGTGCTCCCCCACCCACGGGACACGCGTCTCGGGACCCTCGGCCATCTTCGAGAGCTTGATCGGGTTGCCGACGGTGAGCACCGGGCCGAGGTTCTCGTCGTCGGTGCGGGGCATCGACACGATCATGTTGTGGTCGCGGACGTGCCGGTTCTGGATGACGTCGCCCGCCCGGTTCACCGGCCCCACCGCGACGCCCGCTTCCGCCAGCGCGCGGCTGGCGTCCTCGCGGCTCATGTTGCAGGCCCAGCTCTCGATGCCGGGGCGGATGATGTCGTCGAGGTGCTCGAACCACGACGGCGCGTCGGGGATGCGCGGGTCGTCGACCCATTCGGGATGGCCGATCGTGCGGGCCAGCGCCTCGAACTGGTGCCGGCGCGCGCACTGGATGATGAAGTAGCCGTCGTTGGCACGGAACGAGTGGTTGATGAGCGGCGCGGTCGCGCCGCCGTAGAGACCCATCGACCAGTAGTTGATGCCGGCGTCGGCCATGGCCACCATCGCGTCGAGCATGGCGACGTCGACGTGTTGACCCTCGCCGGTGCGGTCACGGTGCCGCAGCGCGGCGAGGATGCCGAGCGCGGTGAACACCGCCGTCCCCGTATCGCCAAGCGTCCCCATGGGCGACACGACCGGCGGCGCCGTCGGCTCCCCCTGGTACGTGTAGAGGCTCGCCATCGCCTCGGCGACGGGCGCGTACGCGGGCCAGCCGTCGTACTCGGTCGGCAGGGTCGTGCCGAAGCCCGAGACCGACACGTAGATGACCGACGGGTGGACCTTGACGATGTCGTCGTAGGCGATGCCGAGCCGCTCGACCGTCCCCGACTTGAAGTTCTGGCCCACGATGTCGAAGTGGGGCGCGAGCCGCAGGACGAGATCGCGGCCCGCGGGGTGCTTCAGATCGATGCCGATCGTCCGCTTGCCGAGGTTGTTGCGCAGGTACGTGTTGCCGACCTGCCGACCCTCGGGGTCGCGCATCATCGGGAGGGCCTGGCGGGCAGACTCGCCCTTGCCGGGCGGCTCGATCTTCACCACCTCGGCGCCGAAGCGGCGCAGGAGCTGCGTCGCGTAGGGCAGCGCCTGCATCTGCTCGATCGCGAGCACGCGTACACCGTCGAGCGGCTTGCCGTACCGCACCGCGTCCGCGTTCGCGATCTCACCCAGTTCCACGAAGCCTCCCGAGACGGTCCGCGCTGACCCGGTCGACGATCGTACGTGGCCCCGACGCCCACTCCCCAAGGAGACGTGACGTTCGCCCCTGTGATCCCCTATCGGGGCGGGGCACGATCGGGCCGTGGGACACGCGGACATGCCCGAAGGCTGGTACCGGGACCCGAGCGGTCGGTACGCGACCCGCTGGTGGGACGGGCAATCGTGGACCGGATGGGTCGACGGTACGTCGCACCGCGACCCGTCGCCGCCTGGACGCCGGTACCCACCACCCGGACGGCTGAGCCAGCTGCTCGCCGCCGACCCGGCTTCCGCGTCCGGGCGGAGCGGAACGCCGAAATGGGTCGCCGTCGGCTCCGTCGCGCTGGCGCTGGCCGCCTTCTTCCTGCTGATCGCGATCGCGATCGGAGCCACGTCGCCGTTCCCCGCCTCGGTCGACGACGACGCCGAGACGGTGCCGCTGCTCATCGCCGCGTCGCTCGCTGTGATCGGCCTCGCGGCGCTCGTGTGGGCCTTCGCCCGGGGCTTCGTACCTCGCCGCGACCCGCTCGCTCCGCCCCCTCCCCCGGAGCGCCGTCTCCCGACGCATCGGTGACCTCCGCCTCTTCCCCGCGTCCGCGGCCGGGCACACGATCGGAGCATGGAGAGCATCGGCATCCGGGACCGCGATCCGGTCGTTCCGCCGCC
>DASRHL010000428.1:0-7841 GCA_035650535.1 Acidimicrobiia bacterium | reverse complement strand
GGCTCGGTGCGGAGAAGGCCAACGACATTCTCTCGCGCATCGACGCGGGCGGCCGACCGTTCGAGTTCCTGCGCACAGCTGATCCTCGCCAGGTGATGACGTTCCTTGCCGACGAGCACCCGCAGACGATCGCCCTCGTCCTCGCGCACCTGCATCCCGACGCGGCGTCGATGGTGCTCAGCTCGCTCCCCGACGAACGCCAGCGTGAGGTCGCCCGCCGGCTCGCCACGATGGACCGCACCTCGCCCGAGGTCATCGAGCAGGTCGAGGCGATCCTCGAACCGAAGTTCTCGTCGATCATCCAGCAGCAGGACATGTCGAACGTCGGCGGCGTGCAGGCGCTCGTCGACATCCTGAACCGCTCCGACAGGGCGACCGAGCGGCTGATCCTCGAAGGCCTCGAGCGCGACAACCCCGACCTCGCCGACGAGGTGCGGAGCCGGATGTTCGTCTTCGAGGACATCGTCCAGCTCGACGACCGCTCGGTGCAGCTCATCCTCCGCCAGGTCGACTCGAAGGACCTCGCCGTCGCGCTCAAGGGCGTCCAGAACGTCGTGCGCGAGAAGATCATGAAGAACATGTCGCAGCGCGCGGCGCAGAACCTCGAGGAGGAGATCGAGCTGCTCGGCCCGGTCCGCCTCAAGACCGTCGAGGAGGCACAGGGCGCGGTCGTCCGTGTGATCCGCGCGCTCGAGGAAGCCGGGCAGATCGTCCTCTCCAGGTCGAACGATGAGTTCGTCGTCTGACCCCGCGACGCGCGGGACCGTGCTGCGGGGCGAGGCCGCGACGCGCGCCGTGCAGGCCGCGCTCGTCGACCTCGTGAACCAGCCGTCCGGCTCGTACGGCGCGCACCTCGGTGGGCAGCATCTCCCCGGCGACGTGCCCGACCCGGCGATGGAGCAGGGCTACCGCGACGGCTACGAGGCCGGTCTGGCCGAGGCCCGCCGGCAGGAGGCGGCCCGCATCGACGAGCTGCGCGTCGCCGCGAGCGCGATGGCGCGCGCCGCCGACGCCCTCGTGGCCGCGCAGACCGCCGCGCTGGGCCACGTCGAGGCCGTGCTCCCCCAGATGGCGTTCGAGCTCACGGAGCTGCTGCTCGGGCGCGAGCTCGAGCTGGCGCAGAACGCCGGCCGCGACGCGGTGGCCCGCGCGCTCGCCGTCACCCCCGAGGCGAGCGCGGTGACGGTGCGCCTCAACCCGCACGACGCCGCGCTCGTCGGCGACCTCGGCGACCTCGCCGGCGGCCGGCCGCTGACCGTCGTGGCGGATCCCCAGGTCGCACCCGGCGACTGCCTCGCGGACGCCGACACCACCCGCATCGACGCCACCCTCGCCGGTGCCCTCGACCGCGTCCGCCGGGCGCTGACCTCGTGAGCGGGCAGGGATGAGCTGGGACCTGCGGCTCGAGGCGGCCCGGAGCGCGGCCCGGCCCCGGCGGCTGGGTCGCGTGACGAGCGTCGTCGGCCTGCAGCTCGAGGTCGCCGGGCTCGAGGCCGCGATCGGCGACGCCCTCACGATCGAGACCGACGCCGGCGCGCCACTCCCCGCCGAGGTCGTCGCCCTGCGCGACGGTGGCGTCGTCTGCATGCCGCTCGGAACGCTCGACGGCGTCCGCAGCGGCGCGGTGGTCGCGTCCGACGACCGGCCCGCGCAGATCCGCGTCGGGCACTGCCTGCTCGGGCGTGTCCTCGACGGGCTCGGCAACCCGATCGACGGCGGCCCGCCCCTCTCCGGATACGAGGAGGTGACCCTCGCCGGCGAACCGCCCCACCCCCTCCGGCGGGCCCGGGTCGACCGCCAGCTGTCCCTCGGGATCCGCGCCATCGACACGCTCGTCCCCTGCGGGTGCGGGCAGCGACTCGGCATCTTCGCCGGCTCGGGCGTCGGCAAGTCGAGCGTGCTGTCGATGATCGTGCGCGGCACCGCCGCACCGGTCGCCGTCCTCGCGCTGGTCGGCGAGCGGGGTCGCGAGGTGCGCGAGTTCATCGAGCACGACCTCGGCCCCGAAGGTCTGGCCCGCGCGGTCGTCGTGGTGGCGACGTCCGACGAGCCCGCGCTCGTCCGCCTCCGCGCCGCGTTCACGGCGACGCGCATCGCGGAGTGGTTTCGCGACCAGGGAAACGACGTCGTCCTGATGATGGACAGCGTGACGCGCTTCGCGATGGCGCAGCGCGAGGTGGGCCTGTCGGCCGGCGAGCCGCCCGCGACGCGCGGCTACCCGCCGTCGGTGTTCGGCCTGCTCCCGAAGCTCCTGGAGCGGGCGGGTGCGGGCGAGCAGGGCAGCATCACCGGGCTCTACACGGTGCTCGTCGACGGCGACGACATGAACGAACCGATCGCGGACGCGGCCCGCTCCATCCTCGACGGCCACATCGTCCTCTCACGCCGGCTCGCGACCGCGGGCCACTTCCCGAGCATCGAGGTGCTCGACTCCGTGTCACGCGTCGCGCCCGCGATCACGACCGCCGAGCAGCGCGCCGCCGCGACCGAGCTGCGCCGGCTGCTCGCCGCGTACCGCGACGCGCGCGACCTCATCGAGATCGGCGCCTACCTGGCCGGCAGCAACCCGGTCGTCGACCGCGCGATCGAGCTGCGGGGCGCCACCGAGGTGTTCCTCCGCCAGGACCTCCACGAGCTCTCCCCGGCCCCGGCCAGCTGGGCCGCGCTCGACGCGCTGCTCCACCTGCCGTCCGGGGGTGCGCCGCCCGCGGCCGACGCCCCGGGCACCGGTGCGCACGGCCTGCTCGGTGCCGTGCTCAGCAGGAACGGGGCGACGCCGTGAAGCGGTACCGGTTCCGGCTCGAGACGGTGCTGCGGGTCCGCCGCGTCGAGGAGGAACGCCAGCTGGCGGCGCTGGCCTCGGCCCGGCAGGCGGCGACCGCGGCCGAGCGCGCCGCTGTCGACTGCCTCACGCACTACCGGTCGCTCGCGGACGTCGGGGGACGGGCCTCGACGTACGACTTCGTCGCGGCGCGGGGCCGGCTCGGGCTCGCGGCGGGCTCCGTCCGCGACGCGCAGGCGACCCACGCCCGCGCCGTGGAAGCGGCCGAGACCCAGCGCGAACGCTGGACCGAGGCGGCCCGGCGTGTGTCGTCGCTCGAGCGGCTCGACGAGCGCGGACGCGCCGAGCACGCCGTCGAAGCCCGCCGCGACGAGGACCGCACCGTCGACGACCTCGTCACCGGACGGTTCGGGAGGAAGCCATGAGCCTCTCCGCCCTCGCCGGTCTCACCGCGGTGCAGGCGCGGGTCGCGCAGATCGAATCGCAGTTCACCGTGCCCACGCCGGGCGGCGCGTCGGCGACGGCGACGGGCGGCACGGCATCCGACTTCGCCGACGTGCTGAGCCGTTCCATCGCCGGCGGGTCGGCGACCGCGCCCGGGAGCGGCACACCGACCGGGAACGCGGCGGTCGCGACCGCGGAGCGGTACCTCGGCGTGCCGTACGTCTACGGCGGCACCGACCCCGCGAACGGGCTCGACTGCTCCGGTCTCGTGCAGCTCGTCTACCGCCAGCTCGGCGTCGACCTCCCGCGCACCACCTACGAGCAGGTCAAGGTCGGCACACCCGTCGATCCCGCCGACCTGCAGCCGGGCGACCTGGTGTTCTCGGTCGGCGACCGGGCCCACGTGGCGAACGGTCACGTCGGCATCTACGCGGGGAACGGGATGTACGTCGTCGCGCCGCACACCGGCGACGTCGTGAAGCTCGCTCCCGTCCCGAAGGACGTCACCGCCGTCCGCCGCGTCACGGGCGGCCCGGCGCGACGCGCCGAGAGCGGGGCACGATGAGGGTCCGCGGCCACGACCCGGCGACCACGCCCGCGGAGGCGCCCCGGGCCCGCGACGCGGCCGAGCCCGCGGCCGCCGGGTTCGACCTCCTGCTCGCCCGCGAGACCACGCACCACGGCGCCGCGGCCGGCGCCCCTCCGGTGCGCGCCGAGCGCGTGGCGTCGCCGTCGAGCCGGCGCGGCCACGAGGGCGACGACGCCGCGGCCGCCGGAGCCGTCCCCGCGGCCCTGACCGTCCCGCCGGCGGACCCCGGGAACCAGCCGAGCGCCGAGAGCACGGGGAACGGCGCCGACGGCACGGCACCCCCCACGACCACGGGCGCGACGACCACCGACGCGAGCGACGGCACCGGTGCCGGCCCCGCTCCCGACCCGGCCGCTCCCGGCGGCGCCCCGCCCGCGCCCGCGCCCTCGCCCGACGGTGCTCCGGCCGCGCCCGGCGGTGCGCCCGCGGGCGACGGTGCTCCGGCCGGGCCCGGCGGTGCGCCCGCGGGTCCCGCGACCCCGCCGCGGGACCCGGCCGTGGGCCCCGCGCCGGCCGGCGCACCGAGCTCGGAACCGGCGCCGGGCTCCGCCGCGCCCGCCCCGCCCTCCGCCCCCGCGGCCGGCGCCGCGGCCGACCCGGGCGTCGCCGGGCTCGCGACCGAGCCCCCGCGCCCGCCGCGGCCCGAGGTCGCCCGGGCTGCGGCGACGCCCGGCAGCGCCACGGCCGGCGATCCCGCTCCACCGGCCGCGCCACCGGCAACACCGGTCGGCCGTCACGGCGACCCGGCCGCCGGCACCCCCGCCGCGGTGCACCCGGCAGCGGCGCGGGCCGGCAGCGGCCGCGCCCCGGCACCGGAGCGCCCGACCGGAGACGCCGCGCCCGCGAGCGCCCCGCCGACCGCGCCGGCCGCCGACGAAGCGCACCCGGCGCCGGCGACGGCCCCCGCTCCCGCCGGCTCCCCGCCCGCCGGTTCCGGTCCGGGCCCCGCCACCGTCGACGGCACCGGCGCCCCGGTCGTCGCACCCGCCGGACCCGGGGCCGCGCCCGCCCCGGCGGGATCGCCCGCGACCCCGCCACCGTCCACGCCGGCCGCGCCACCGCCGCCGCCGCACGCGCAGGTGGTCGCGGTCACCGCGCCGTTGCGCACCCAGGGCGACGGCACCCACCGCGTCACGCTGCAGCTCGCCCCGCCCGAGCTCGGTCGCGTCGAGGTCGACGTGCGGGTGCAGGCGGGCGAGGTCCGCGTGCACATCCGCGCCGACGAGGCGAGCGCGGGCTCGCTGCTGCACGAGTCGATCGGCGAGCTGCGCCGCGGGCTCGAGGCGCAGGGGCTCCGCGTCGCCGACGTCGCGGTCGACACGCGCGCCCACGACCACGACGGCCGGGGCGCCACCGACCGCGCGCTCGACGACGGATCCGGCGCGGCCCGGCGCGCCGGCGACCGCGGCGAAGCGGACGACGACGCCGCGCGCCGGCGACCCGGCACGACCCCCGACCGGGCGGGCGTGCCGTCCGCGCCGCACGTTCTCGACCTGCGCCTCTAGGAGCAACCCGATGACCACGATCAACCCGGTGACCGGCGTCCCGATCGACACGAACGTCACGCCGTCGTCGAACGGCCTTCCCCAGCTCGACAACACTCGGCAGCTCGACGAGAACACCTTCCTCAAGCTCCTCGTCGCCCAGCTCAAGTACCAGAACCCGCTGCAGCCGACCGACCCGGCGGCGTTCATGGCCCAGACGGCGCAGTTCACGCAGGTCGAGAAGCTGAACCAGCTCGTGCAGATGGCACAGGCACAGCAGACGTCCGACCAGATGCTGCTCTCGAGCTCGCTCGTCGGGAAGACGGTCACCTACGACGCGTCGGGAACGACGGTGAAGGGCGTCGTGACCTCCGTGCGGCTCGATACGAAGAACCCGCCCGTCCTCACCGTCGACGGCCACGACGTGCAGCTCACGGCCGTCCGCCAGATCGACCTCTCGGGCTGAGCCCGGCCCGTACACCCGCAACCACGTCTCGAACAGGGAGAAGGAAAATGCTGCGATCGATGTTCTCGGCGGTGTCGGGCCTCCGCGCGCACCAGACGATGATGGACGTGATCGGCAACAACATCGCCAACGTCAACACGGCCGGATACAAGTCGGGCCAGGTGGTCTTCGAGGACCTGCTCAGCCAGATCCTGAGCGGCGCCAACGCGCCGACCGCGAACATGGGCGGCACCAACCCGAACCAGGTCGGGCTCGGAGTGCGCCTCGGCTCGATCGTCACGTCGTTCGTGCAGGGCGCGTCACAGGAGACCGGGCGCAACACCGACATGTCGATCCAGGGTGACGGGTTCTTCCTCACCCGCAACGAGGGGCAGACCGTGTACACGCGGCTCGGCAGCTTCTCGTTCGACGCCGACGGCCGGCTGGTCTCGCCCGACGGCGGCATCGTGCAGGGCTGGATCGGCCAGGGCGGCGTCGTCAACCTCAACGCGCCGACCGCCGACCTGCGTATCCCGCTCGGGCAGATCCTGCCGCCGGCCCAGACCACGACCGTGAAGCTGGGCGGCAACATCCCCGCCGACGCGGCACCGGGCACCGTGCTGACGACCGCGCCGACCATCTACGACGCGCAGGGCACCGCCATCCCGGTCACGTTCACGTTCTCGAAGGCGGCCCTGCTCAGCTTCAACGACGGCGCCACGACGTCGGGCAGCACGACCCTCACGTCGGCGACCGCGAACTTCGGCGCCGCCGACGTCGGCAAGCCGATCTCGGGTGCCGGCATCCCGGCGGGCACGACGATCCAGTCGGTCACGAACGCGACGACGATCGTCCTGTCGCAGGCGGCGACCGCGACCGCGACGGGCGTCAGCGTGACGGCCAGCCCGATCCCCAACACCTGGTCCGTGACCGCGACGGCTCCCGACGTGAACGGCGTCACCCAGACCGTCGCCGAGTTCAACCCGCCGGTGACGATGACGTTCAACCCGCTCACCGGCCTGCCCACCGCGCCGCTGCCGACGATCGACGCGGCCGCCCTCGGCACCCTGCTCGGGCGCAGCTTCACCGCGGGCACCGTCGACATGGACCTCGGTCAGGCCGGCGACCCGGACGCGCTGCAACAGTTCTCGGGGTCGAACAGCTTCGCGTTCCTGTCGCAGGACGGGTCCGCGGTCGGGTTCCTGCGTTCGTTCTCGATCGCGAACGACGGGCTGATCACCGGCGTGTTCTCGAACGGCAAGACGGAGGCGCTCGGCCAGCTCGCGCTCGCGACCTTCAACAACCCCGGCGGGCTGCTGAAGGTCGGCAACTCGAGCTACCAGGCCACGTTCAACTCGGGTCTGCCGCAGGTGGGCGTGGCCGGCAGCGGCGGCCGGGGCACGCTGTCGGGCGGCACCCTCGAGATGTCGAACGTCGACCTCGCCCAGGAGTTCACCAACCTCATCGTGGCCCAGCGCGGCTTCGAGGCGAACTCCAAGGTCATCACCGCGTCCGACGAGCTCCTCCAGGACCTGGTCAACCTCAAGCGCTGACGCGCACCGCTTTCCCGTTTTCGGCGGCTCAGGTCTGCGGGGTAGCCGCCGATTGAGGGGTCACGACCCACCCGGTGCGCCGGCGGAGACGGCAGCCGGGTCGGGCGGCGGTGCCAACGCGGCCACGGATCGGCCGCACACAACGAAGAATCCAGGGACGGATTGCGATGATCACGTTGACGAGGCTGAACGGGGGACCGTTCGCGCTCAATTGCGATCTCATCGAGCGCGCCGAGGAGACACCCGACACGGTCCTCACGCTCGTCGACGGCACCAAGTACGTCGTCCGTGAGTCGGTCGACGAGGTCGTGCGCCTGATCCGCGAGTACCGCGCGTCGGTGGTCGCGCTCGCCCAGCGCCTGGAGACCAGCTACGCAGACGGCCCCACGCTCCGTGTCGTGCCGGGCCCCGACGAGACGGACTGAGGCGACCATGCAGAAGATCACGATGATCGGGATCGGGGGCGGCTTCGCGCTCCTCATGGTCGGGATCGTCATGGACGGCACCAGCCCGGGCGCGCTGATCCAGATCCCGGCGCTGCTCA
>DASRHL010000427.1:0-2953 GCA_035650535.1 Acidimicrobiia bacterium | reverse complement strand
CAGGCCGGCGGCCCTACCTCCGGCTCCCCGACGAGTACGACGATGCCTAGCTGCGTCGTGGGTCCGCGGGCGGCAGCGGGACGCCGGCACCGGCGAGGGTCGCGGTGAGCCGCGCCGCCTCGTTGGGGACGAGCGCGCCGTAGCGCGACACGATGTCACCGGTGAGTCGGTGCATGGGCAGCGTCACGGAGAGGGCGCCGACCGGTCGACCGGCGCCGTCGACGACCGCGGCGGCGACACCACCGACGTCCTGCCTCGCCTCGTGCCGCGTCACCGCGAAGCCGCGCGTACGGATGCGCGCGAGCTCGCGGCGCAACGCGCCGGGGTCGACGATCGTCCGGGGGGTCAGCGCCGCGAGCGGCTTCGCGAGGACGGCGTCGATCTCGGGGCGGGCGATCACGTTCAGCGAGAACCCGGCTGCGCTCGGTCTGCCGTCGTTCTGGTCCGACGCGTGGGACCCAGTCGACCACATCCTCTTCGAGGCCGACTACCCGCACTCCGACACCAATTGGCCGAACAGTCGCAAGATGCTCGCCGAGTCCCTCGCCGACGTTCCCGACGACGAGGCGCGCCTGATCGCCGGTGAGAGCGCGGCCAGGCTCCTCAGGCTGTGAAGTCGAAGCGGGTCGCGCGGTTGGGGAAGCCGGTGAGCGACCACGCGTAGACACGCCGGGGCCGGAGGCACCAGAAGGGCTGGAACGAGGGTGCGGTCTCCTGGTCGAAGTACTGGGGATACTTCGCGACGTTGGCCGGACCCATCGCCACCGCGACCGGCAGCTCCGGGTCGGTCACGAGCTCGACCCGGCCTTCGATGATGACGGCGTGGTCGTCGTCGGGCAGGCTCGCCGAGACGTCGGGGCGCTGCCGGAGGTGCCGTACCCACCTCGTCTCCGGGGATCCCCCGAAGCACAGGGCGTCGTCGACGAACACGCCGTCGACGGGCCGGAGGTGCGGCCGCCCGTCGTCGGTGGTCGTCGCCATCCAGTAGTTGCGCGCCGCGGCGATGCGCGCGGCGACCTCCTCCCACGGCAGGTGGTCGTCGCCGGCCTCGGGCGTCTGGCCGTACTCGGCGGGGAACCGGGCTCGGGTCGCCCGCGGTGTGGTCATCAGTCCTCCTTGCTCCGCGAGAGTTTATAACCGATCGTTCGTTTATACTCGCCGTCACCATGCCGCGCAAACGGACGATTCCCGACGAGGCGCTGCTCGACGCCGCCCTCGACACGGTCCGGCGGTCCGGCCCCGCCGCACTCTCGTTCGGGACGTTGGCGTCGGAGGTCGGGCTCGCCGGTTCGACGCTCGTCCAGCGGTTCGGCAGCAAGGCGAACCTGCTGCGTGCGGCGCTGCTCCTGGCGTGGGACCGCCTCGACGCCGCGACCGCGGCGGCGACGGCGTCGGCGGCACCGGGCGCGGCCGGCGTCGTCGACATGCTCGTCGCGCTCAGCGGGCGGCACGAAGCCCACGACTACGCCGACCAGCTCCTCGTCCTCCGAGAGGACCTGCGCGACCCGGTGCTCCGCGCCCGCGGCCGGCAGTGGATGGCGACCCTCGCCGACGCGATCGAGGCGCGCCTGACCGACGCCCCCGGCGGGAGCGACGGGCTCGGCGCGCTCGTCGTCGCGCACTGGCAGGGCACGCTCACGGTCTGGGGCTTCACCCGCAGGGGTTCCCTCCGGACGGCCGTGCGCCGCTCCCTCGAATCCCTGCTCGATCGGCTGCTCGCCGGGCCTGCCGCAGCGAGGCGACCGGCTACGACGCGTCGAGGAACGGTGTGATCAGCGCGAGGAGCTGGTCGGTTCGACGGGCGACGCCGACGTGCGTGGCGCCGGGTCGGGCGCGACTGCGTCGTAGGCGTCGCGCATCACCTGGAAGTCGGCCGGCGTCGGCATGCGGTCGTCGGCCAACGCCTCGATCGTCATCGGGCGGTCGGTATCGGCGGTGTGCCCGTGACCCTGCAGCTCGAGCGCGACGACCTGCCGGCTCGCGGCGAGCGGTTCGATCAACGGCCCGAAGTTGAGGTCGATGGTCATCAGGCCGCCGTGGAGCAGGACCAGCGGCCGGCCGGAACCGTGAACCTCGAAGTAGAGCTGCAGGCCGTTCACGGACGCGTACGTCATGTCGGGTACGACCGTACGCGTCCCACGAACTCATCGCCCCTAACCGTCGACGCGAAGGCAACGGGTCGAAGGGCACGCGGCGACCCGGAGTGAGGAGCCGGTATCGTGACCGATCGGAGGAACCGGCGCACGTATGAGGGACGGGTCGTGACGGACGAGCACGACACGAGTGCGGACGACGCTCGTCTGATCACCGCGCTCACGACCGAGCACTTCGCGCTCCAGTCGATGCGATCCACGATCACGAGCGAGGCCGGCACGCGGGCCTCCCTGTACATCGGGGCGCTGTCGAGCACGCTGATCGCGCTCGGGTTCGCGGCCCAGTTCGAGGACGCGTTCGCCCCGTTCGCCGGCGCCGCGCTCCCTGCGCTCGTGATCCTCGGGTTCTTCACGTACGTGCGACTCGCAGAGACCAGCGTCGAGGATCTCCACTATCTCGGGCGTATCCAACGGATCCGCTCGTACTACCGGCGCCTTACGCCGGAGCCCGATCGCTACTTCCCGGGCACGGCCGAGCGCAGCGACCAGGCGCTGTTCGAGGCGATGGCGATCGCTCCCCGGCAACGGTTCCAGTTCCTGTTCACCGCCGCCAGCATGGTCGCCGCGATCAACTCCATCGTCGGCGGCGTCGGGGTCGCGCTCCTGCTCGCGGGTGCGCTCGACGTCGACCAGGCGATCGCGATCCCCGTCGGCGTCCTCGTCGCGCTCGCCGCCATGGCCCTGCACGGGCTCGACCAGGTCCGCCGATTCGACCGCCTCCACGCGACCGAGTCCGCCGCCGCGTCCGAGGCGGCGACGCCCTAGTGAATCGCCCTGGGTTACTTGGAGGCTCCTGACCT
>DASRHL010000426.1:0-2160 GCA_035650535.1 Acidimicrobiia bacterium | reverse complement strand
GGTGCCGAAGACCTTCGAGATCGTGGAGCGCGTGCCCCGCACCGAGGCCGGCAAGCTCAACCGTACGAACCTCGGTAACGAGCGCGCCGAGGCGTCCCCCGAGGTCCGCGCGTAGGCCGCTCGGCCGACCGGCACGTTCAGATGCTGGTGCGGCGTTCGTCGAGCACGGCGCGCCACCGCTGCGCGATGACCGGCGTCTGCTCGTCGAGCTGCACACCGACCGACCAGTAGCGGCCGGCCATCGCGGCCCGGCAGGACACGACGCGGCCGGTGAGCGTGATCTTCTCCTCGCCGAAGAACAGGGCGCAGTCGATCGGAGCCCCCACCCTGACGGCTTCGTCGAGGGTCAGGCCGAGGCCGCCGGGGGAGCAGTCGCTGGTCGCGCCGTACACGACGGCGGTGCCCACCCGGCAGCGGGCGCGGAACCCGATCGAGACGTGGGGCACGAGCCGCCGGCGGTACGACGCGATCACCCGCTCGAGGTGGCCGACCACCGAGCGGTGCGGCCGGTCGAACCGGACGCCGACGGATGCGCCGGTCCCGTTGGCCCTCGAGTGGGCGACCACCCCGGTGAGGTGCAGGTCGCGGTTGTCGGTCTCGAGGAGCATCTCGATCCGGCTGCCGGGCGCGACGGCCCGCGGCGCATGGAAGCTCAGCCCGCCGGTGGAGAGGTCCTCGGTCGTGGTCGTGAGCACCCGCCCGCCCTCGGGATGCTGCCGCCACGATCGGGTGCCCGCCGTACCCTCGCGGGCGCGCACCTCCAGCTCGAGCAGCGCCGACACCCGCACGGCCGAGCGGCGGTCCGCTTCGGCATCCGGTTCGGGGTCGGTGGCGGCCGGCTCCGCCCACTCGCCCATCGCGGGTCTCTTCATACCTGCGCCTCCGCCTTCCGGCGGGAACCTCGACGTCGCGCGCGGTCCGGTCGCCGCCGCGCCGACCCGCGGTCACGACGTCAATCGGCGGACCGGCGCCCGAGTTGCGTGCCCGGCCGCGGTCTCCTCGCAAGAGGACCACCGGCCCGGCGCAAACGGGTCATGGGCGCAGCCAGCCGCGCCGGCCGAGCTCGGGGTGGAGGACGTCGTCGCTCCACAGGAGCTGGCCGCTGACCCGGCTCGGGTCGGCGAGAGCCACCCGCAGCGTCGCCTCGGCGAAGTCGTCGGGGCTCGCCCAGTCCGTCTCGCCGGCGGCGGCGACGAGCGTGCCGGGCGTGATCACGGGCTCGGACGGGCTCAGCACGTTGACCGCGATCCCGTGCGCCTGCATCTCCTGGGCGACGCACTGGGTGAGGTGGTGGATCGCGGCCTTGTTGCCGCCGTAGGCGAGCGGGCCCGGCGTGCCCGCCGGGCGTAGGGCCCCTCGCCGGGGTTGAGCGCGATGCCCGGCGCCGCCGGCCCGCCGGGCCCGGTCGGCGCCGCGGTCGGGGCCGGGCGCGGCTCGGCCGGCTCGCGCGGTGGGGACCCGGCGCGGGGCGGCCGGCCGGGGATCGTGAGCGCGGCGTTGTTCACGAGGATGTCGACCGGGCCCAGGGTCGCGCGGGCGCGCTCGACCACGGTCTCGACCTGCTCGGGGTCGGCGAGATCGGCGGGCACCGCGAGCGCGGTGCCGCCGCCGGCGCGGATCTCGGCGACGGTGTCGTGCACGGTGCCGGGCATGCGTTCGTCCGCCTGCCGTTCCGTGCGCGCCACGACGGCGATCGCGGCGCCTTCGGACGCGAACCGTGCCGCGATCGCCTTGCCGATGCCCCGACTCGCGCCCGTGACGACGGCCACCCGCCCGTCCAGCCGACCCATGTCACGGCTCCTCGCTCGACGCCCGGCGACTCAGGTGCACCCAACGTACGCGGGGCACGCGGAACCGGGAAGTTCCCCGGTGCCGTCGCGGCGCCGCCGCCGTACCATCGGCCGAGGCGTGACTGAACGCACAGGAGGTGCGGGCGGATGGCGAAGCGCTACTCGAAGGACTGGAACCGAGGTCCCGACTCCGACGGCGACGGCCTGAGCGACAGCTTCGAGGTCAACGTCCTCGGGACGGATCCCCACAAGCGCGACACCGACGGCGACGGTTTGAGCGACCTGCGGGAGAAGGACTTCGGCTCGAACCCGCTGATGTTCGACACCGACGGTGACGGCGTCGGCGACGGGCGCGAGGTGACGGTCGGAA
>DASRHL010000425.1:0-7368 GCA_035650535.1 Acidimicrobiia bacterium | reverse complement strand
CTTCCTCTACTGCCACGAGGACCGGGCGACGGCGCTCTCCACCGGGCAACGGATGTTCGGGACGTTCGGCGTGACGAACGCGCACCTGCTGTGGACGCGCGAGGCGTACCCGACCCGCGCGTACCAGACGCTCGGGAACCTGGCTCCCAAACCCGGTACCCAGGAGCGACGCACGGCGCGCCCCGGCGGCGCGCCCGAGGGGATCGCGATCGGCGACCCCGACGACATCGTCGACGCGATCAAGCGGTGGGAGTCGATCGGCGTCGACGGCCTCAACTTCATCCTCAACGCGCAGGAGACGATCCCGCAGCACGAGGTGCTCGACAGCCTGCGGCTCTTCGCGACCGAGGTCATGCCCAAGTTCGCGACCGGCAGCGGGCAAGCCGGGGCGCGCTGACGTGCTGGTCGGAACCGCGCCCGTCGAACCGATCGCGGCCCGGGCCGTGCCCGTCGAGCGCTTCTCCGGCGAGACCGTCGAGCTCGCGGACGCGACAGTCGTCCTCGCCAACTTCGAGCTCCCGTACGCGGTGCGCGAGGCGCTGCTGCCGCCGTCGCTCCACCCGAACACACCCCCGCTGCTCGCGGTGCTGGCGTGGCGCTGCCCGGAGAGCCCGTGGGGTCCGTTCGCGCTCGCCCAGCTCCGGGTCGGGTCCCGCAGCGGGGTCCGGACCCGGGGGTTCCTCCTGGGCGCGGGCATCGACAACCCCGACGCCGCCACCGCGCTCGCGGCGGGGTGGGGGCTCGCGACGCGTCCCGCGGCCGTGCGGCTGCGCGTCGGCTACGACGCGTCGAGCGTCACGGTGGCGTTCGACGACCGGGCCGGCGGCGTCGACGCGCTCCGGCTCCGGCTGCTCGATCCCGAACCGCTCGGGCCCGACGACGTGCAGCTCTCGGGCACGCTCACGCCGGCCGAGACGGCGCGCGGGCTGCGGCTCGTGCAGTTCGAGCCCGACTACGTGGTGCACCGCTCGGAACGGGTGCGGCCGAGGCTCGACGGGCTCGACGCCGCCGCCTGGGGCGAGCCGCGCGCCGTGCCCCGGGAGCCGATCGCGGCGTCGGTGATGACGGCGACGGTCGTGCTCCGCCCGGTCCGCTTCGTCTGCCGGGCCGACGTCACCGGCTTCGAGGGCACTGAGCCCGTCGACGCGTGACCACCACGCTCCCGGCTCAGACGATGCGTGACTCCTTGCCCGTCCAGTATCGGTCGCGCAGGAGGCGCTTGTAGAGCTTGCCCGTCGGCTGGCGGGGCAGCTCGGCCTCGAAGTCGATCGTCTTCGGGCACTTGTAGTGCGCGAGGTGCTCGCGGCAGAACGCGAGCAGCTCGCGTTCGAGCTCCGGCCCCGCCTCGGCCATGTCGACCGGCTGGACGACGCCCTTGACCTCCTCGCCCATCTCCGGGTTGGGGACGCCGAACACCGCCGCGTCCATCACCTTCGGGTGCGTGACGAGGAGGTTCTCGGCCTCCTGCGGGTAGATGTTCACGCCACCCGACACGATCATGAAGTCGCGCCGGTCGGTGAGGTACAGGTAGCCCTCGGCGTCGAGGTAGCCCATGTCGCCGACCGAGGCCCAGCCGTGGGACTCACGGGTCGACGCGGTCTTGGCCGGGTCCTTGTGGTACTCGAACTCGGCCGTCGTCGGACCCGCCTCGAAGTAGACGACGCCGGGCTCGCCGGTCGGCTGCTCGTTGCCCTCCTCGTCGAGGATGTGCACGGTGCAGTTGAAGGCCCGCCCGACCGAGCCCTTGTGCTCGAGCCACTCCTCGCTCGAGATCATCGTCGACCCCATGCCTTCGGTCGCGGCGTAGTACTCGAACAGGATCGGGCCCCACCACTCGATCATCTGCTCCTTGACCTGCACCGGGCAGGGTGCGGCGGCATGGATCGCGAGCTGGAGCGAGGAGACGTCGTACTTGTCACGCACCTCGGCGGGCAGCTTCAGCATGCGCACGAACATCGTGGGGACCCACTGGGCGTGCGTCACGTGGTACTTGTCGATCGCGGCCAGTGCCGCCTCGGCATCGAAGTGCTCGAGGATGACGCACGTCGCGCCGAGCCGGGTGACGGCGATGCAGAACTGCAACGGCGCCGAGTGGTAGAGCGGCGCGGGTGACAGGTACACGGCGCCGGGGCCCAGGCCGTACGTCGTCGCGAACCCCGCGAGGAAGGGCGACGGCGAGCCGACCGGTCGCCGTTCGAGTGTGTAGCGGATACCCTTCGGTCGCCCGGTCGTGCCCGACGAGTACATCATCGCGTGACCCTCGAGCTGCTCCGGGATCGGTTCGGCCGGGAACCGGGCGACGGCGTCCTCGTAGGACTCGTAGCCGTCGACCGGGCCGCCGATCACGAGCCGGGTCTCGACGCGTGCCGGCATCTTCGTGTGCAGCTCGCCGAGACGGTCGCCGAGGAAGGTCGACGTGACGAAGGCGCGCGCGTCGCAGTCGTCGAGGATGTTGGCGATCTCGTCGGCGTTGAAGTGGTAGTTGATCGGCGTGAAGTAGATCCCGGAACGCTGCGCCGCCCAGGCCACCTCGAGGTAGCGCGCGTTGTTCTCCATGCAGATCGCGATGTGGTCGCCGAAGCCCAGGCCGGCGGCGGCGAACAGTTGGGCAAGCCGGTTCGACCGTTCGTCGAGCTGGCGGTAGGTCACGACCTCGCCCGAGCCGGCCATCACGTACGCGGGCTTGTCGGGCGTGCTCTCGGCATGGACCCCGGGCCACATGTCAGCTCCTGAACTGCTCGCGGGTGCGCTCGTCCTTCTCCTTCACGGCGTCCGCCAGCGTGTCGGCGAAGCGCTGCAGCCGCCCCCGGAGCTCGGCGTCGTACGCGCCGAGGATCCGGACCGCGAGCAGCCCGGCGTTGCGGGCGTTGCCGATGGCGACGGTCGCGACCGGGATGCCGGCCGGCATCTGCACGATCGACAGGAGGGAGTCGAGGCCCGAGAGGTGCTCCAGCGGCACGGGGACGCCGATCACGGGCAGCGGCGTCATGGACGCGGCCATCCCCGGGAGGTGGGCGGCGCCCCCGGCCCCTGCGATCAGCACCCGGAGCCCCCGCTCGGCGGCCGTGCCCGCGTACTCGTAGAGCACGTCGGGGGTGCGGTGGGCCGACACGATGCGCACCTCGTGCGACACCTGGAACTCGGACAGGACGTCGACGGCGCCCTGCATGACCCGCAGGTCGGAGTCGCTGCCCATGATCACGCCGACGAGGGGAGTCGATCCCGGCACGGCCGCAAACTAGCTGTCGTGAGCCCCCGGCCCAACCTCCTCCCGCATACCCTGCCGCCATGCGGACGCGACTGACCGAGCTGCTCGGCATCGAGCATCCCGTGATGCTGGCCGGGATGGGCGGCGTCTCCTACCACCGGCTCGTCGCCGCCGTGTCCGAAGCGGGCGGATTCGGGTGTCTCGGCGCCGGCACCATGGGCACCGAGGAGATGGTCGACGAGATCCGGCGGGTGCGGGCGGCCACGGCCAAGCCGTTCGGCGTCGACCTGCTGACGGCACTCCCCGACCAGATGGCGACGAACGTCGAGCATCTCGTCGCCGAGCGCGTCCCCGTGTTCGTCGGCGCGCTGGGCGTCCCCCGCGAGGTCATCGAGCTGTGCCACGAGCACAACGTGCTCGTCGTCAACATGTGCGGGAAGGTTCGCCACGCCGTCGCCGCGGTCGAGGCCGGCTGCGACCTGGTCGTCGCCCAGGGGACCGAGGCCGGTGGTCACACCGGCACCGTCGCGACGATGCCGCTCGTGCCGCAGGTCGTCGACGCCGTCGGCGACCGCGTGCCGGTCGTCGCCGCGGGCGGCATCTTCGACGGCCGCGGGCTCGCCGCCGCGCTCGCTCTCGGGGCCGACGGCGTGTGGGTCGGGACGCGCTTCATCGCGACACCGGAGGCCAGGGCCGTCCCCGGCTACAAGGACAAGCTGCTCGCGACCCACGAGGACGGAACGGTCGTGAGCCGCGCGTTCAGCGGCAAGACGATGCGCGTCGTGCGCAACGAGACGACGCGGTACTACGAGGAGCATCCCGGGGAGCTCAGGCCGTTCCCGGAGCAGATCGGGATCGCGTTCCGGGCCGGCTCCCTGCACCTCCCGCTCGGTGACGACGCGCGCGACGTCGACCCCGACCGCGAGTGCTATCCGGCCGGCCAGGGGGTCGGCGCGGTCCACGACGTCGTGCCCGCCGCCGAGCTGGTGCGGCGCATCGTCGCCGAGGCCGAGAAGGCGCTCGAACGCATGAACGTGACGCTCAGGAGTTGAGCATCCCGGCGCGGCTCGCCGCCTGCCACGTCTGGTAGCCGCCGTCGAGGTTGCGGGCCCGGATGCCGAGCTCCTGCATCAGCGCCGTCGCCGTGTGGCCCCGCTGGCCCACCTCGCAGTAGACGACGAACGGTCCGCGCCCGATGCCGTCGAGCTCTTCGCGCAGCGAGTCGATCGGCACGTTCACCGAACCGGGGATGGCGGCGGCGGCGTGCTCGGGCGCCGTACGGACGTCGAGCAGCGTCCAGCCGTCGTCGACGAGGGTGGCCAGGTCGCGCGCGTCGACGACGTCGCAGTCGCCGGCGAGCACGTTCTCCGCCATGTATCCGAGCAGGTTCACCGGGTCCTTGGCCGACGAGAACGGCGGTGCGTAGGCGAGCTCGAGGTCGGCCAGGCGGTTCGCGGTGATCCCGCCCGCCATCGCCGTCGCGAGCACGTCGATGCGCTTGTCGACGCCGTGGCGGCCGACGACCTGCGCGCCGAGGATCGTGCCGGCGTCGGGATCGAAGAGGAGCTTCGCGGCCATGCGCGACGCGCCCGGGTAGTAGGTGGCGTGGTCGAAGGGGTGGGAGTGGATCGCGCGGAACCGCCGGCCCGCAGCCCGCAGCCGCCGCTCGTTCCAGCCGACCGTGGCGGCGGCGAGGTCGAAGATCCGGACGATCGCGGTGCCGAGCGACGGGCTGGCGTGCGACGGGCGCCCGGCGATGTGGTCGGCCACACGGCGGCCCTGCCGGTTGGCGACGTTCGCGAGCGCGATCAGCGACGTCGCGTGCGAGACCGCGTCGGCCTTCTCGACCGCGTCACCCACCGCGTAGACGTCGGGGTCGGTGGTCCGGTTCGCCTCGTCGACCGCGATGCCGCCGCTCGGGCCGAGCGCCAGGCCGGCCTGCTCGGCGAGCCGCACGTCGGGCCGTACGCCGATGGCGCCGACGACGACGTCGGCCGGGATCACGCGTCCGTCGGCGAGCGTGACCGTCCGTTCGTCGACGGACGCGACGGCGGCGCCGGTCTCGACGTGTACCCCGTGAGCGACGAGCTCGTCGGCGACGAGCACCGCGAGCTCGGGGTCGAGCGGCGGGAGGACCTGCGGCGTGGCCTCGACGAGCGTCACGTCGATGTGCTGCCCGATCAGGTTCTCGGTCATCTCGAGGCCGATGAACCCGGCGCCGATCACCACCGCGTGCGCGGGCGTTCCACCGACGTCCGACGCGAGGCGCTCGGCGTCCTCGACGGTCCGCAGCGTGCGGACGCGGTCGTACCCGGGGATCGGCGGGCGGACCGGCGCGGCGCCCGTGCTCAGCACGAGCTTGTCGTACGGCACCCGCGACTCCTCGCCCGTGGCCGTGGAACGGACGGTGACGGTGTGACCCGGCCGGTCGATCGCGACGACCTCGGCGTGCACGTGCACGTCGAGGCGGAAGCGGTCGAACAGCTGCTCCGGCGTCTGGAGGGTGAGGTCCTCCTCTTCCTCGATCAGCCCCCCGACGAAGTAGGGCAGACCGCAGTTCGCGAACGACACGAAACCGGACCGTTCGAGGACCGTGATCGACGCGTCGGCGTCGAGGCGGCGCAGTCGTGTCGCCGTCGACATCCCGCCGGCAACGCCACCGACGATCACGACGCGAAGCGGTGTCACGGCGCCGTCAATGCGCGGCGTGCCCGCGCTCCTCTTCGAGGTCGTTCTCGTACATGAGGCGTACCAGCTCGTCGAAGGTCACCTTCGGCTCCCACCCGAGCTTGTCGCGCGCCTTGGTCGGGTCGCCCATCAGCAGATCGACCTCGGCCGGCCGCATGAATCGCGGGTCCTGCTGCACGTACGGCGTCCAGTCGTCGATGCCGGCGCAACGGAACGCGACGTCGAGGAACTCGCGGATCGTGTGCGTCTCGCCCGTCGCGATCACGTAGTCATCCGGTTCGCGCTGTTGGACCATGAGCCACATCGCCTCCACGAAGTCGCCTGCATAGCCCCAATCGCGGGCGCTGTCGAGGTTGCCGAGCGTGATCGAGTCCTGCAGGCCCAACTTGATCCGCGCGATGCCGTTGGTGATCTTGCGGGTCACGAACTCGAGGCCGCGCCGCTGCCCCTCGTGGTTGAAGCAGATCCCCGACGATGCGTGGATCCCGTACGACTCGCGGTAATTGACCGTCATGTGGTGCCCGAACACCTTCGCGACACCGTACGGGGACCGCGGGTGGAACGGCGTCTGCTCGGTCTGTGGCGTTTCGCGTACCTTGCCGAACATCTCCGACGAAGACGCCTGGTAGAAACGGATCGGGTTCCGCTCGGTACCGCCGACGATCCGGATGGCCTCGAGCATGCGCAGCACGCCGACACCCGTGATGTCGGCGGTGAGCTCGGGCTGGCGGAACGAGAGCGCGACGAAACTCATCGCACCGAGGTTGTAGACCTCGTCGGGCTGGACCTGCTCGACCGCGGCGATCAGCGACGACAGGTCGCGCAGGTCGCCCTCGACGAGCTCGAGGGCGGGGTTCTCGTCGACGACGAGCCTCGCCTTGGGGTTGTTCTGGCCGCGGACCAAGCCGAACACCTGGTAGCCCTTGCCGCTCAGGAACTCCGACATGTGCCGGCCGTCCTGCCCGGTGATTCCCGTGACGAGTGCTCGCTTCATCGGCGCAGACGCTACAGGTCGGCCCCGCGCCTCATTCGTGGTCGATGCGGTCCCAGTCCGGTTCGAGCTGGTGGAGGAACTCGCGACAGCGCGCCTCCTCGTCGGACTCGCCGATGGCGGCCGCCGCCTCGGCCAGGCCGGCCAGCGCCCGCAGGAAGCCGCGATTGCTCTCGTGCCGCCAGCGCACGTACCCCGAACCGCGCCAGCCCGACTGGCGGAGCCGGTCGAGCCCGCGGTGGTACCCGACGCGGAAGCAGGCGTAGGCCTCCACGTCGTCGCGGGCCAGCCGCCCGAGCTGGGCCCAGCCGTCGAGGGAGCGGGGCCAGCCCGCGACGGCCGCGGCCACCTCGTCGCGACGGACGGCGGGGGGCGCGCCCAGCGCGGCCGCGAGCGCATCCCGGACGGCGGCGGGTTCCGGCTCGAGGACGGTCTCGGGCGGTCCCTGGGGCGAGAGGTTCACCGGGGCGTCGGCCATCGC
>DASRHL010000424.1:0-4523 GCA_035650535.1 Acidimicrobiia bacterium | reverse complement strand
TCGCCGGCGCGGCCGTCGTCGCCCGGCAGACGGCGCGCAACGTCGTGGTCCCGCTGTGGAAGCTCCGCGCGACGGTGGCCCGCCTCGCTGCCGGCGATCTCGCGGCGCGGGCCGACGCGACCGGAGCGGGCGAGGTGCGCGAGCTCGCGACCTGGCTCAACGAGCTCGCGGCGACCACCGAGGACCTGACGACCTCGCAGGCGCTCCGCCTTCTCGACGAGCGCACGCTCAGCGACATGCGGCGGCGCATCCACTCCTCGCTCGACGTCGAGGCGATGCTGCCCGACGCGCTCGCGGTCGTCGCACCCACGCTCGCGGCGGACCGGGTCGCGGTGTGGCTCGAGGACGGCGACGGCGTCCTCCGCGAGGTCGCGACGTGGACCGAGGCCGTCGCGCGGCAACCCGACGGGCCGATGGCCCCCATGACCGAGCACTGGTTGCACGTCATCAAGGAGGTCGTGGCGCGCGAGCGGTATCCGCTGATCGTGGACGACACCTCCGCGCCCGGCGCGGAGGACGACCTGACCGCGGTCGCGTTCGCGTCGGCCGGTGTCCGCGCCGCGCTGGTCTGCCCGCTGCGGACCGCGGTCAACGGCAGCCGCGGCGTCCTCGCCGTCCACGACGTGACCGGTCCGCGACCGTGGTCGAGATACGAGGTCGCGCTCGCCGAGGCGGTGGCCAACGAGATCGCGACGGCCGTCGACCACGCTCGGGCCTACGCGCTCGAACGTGAGAGCGTGCGCCGCCTCGAGGATCTCGACCTCGAGAAGACGATCTTCGTGTCGGCGGTCTCGCACGAGCTGCGCACGCCGCTCACCAGCATCCTCGGCTATCTCGAGATGCTGCGCGACGGCGACCAGGGGCCGCTCACGGGCGAGCAGCAGGCCGCGCTCGGCATCGTCCAACGCAACGGCCAGCGCCTGGCGTCCCTGATCGACGACCTCCTCATGGTCGCCCGCCTGGAGTCACGCGACCACGGCATGGTCGTCGGCGACGTGCCGGTCGCCCCGCTGCTGCGCCAGGCCGTCGACGCGCTCGGGCCGGGCGCGCTGGAGCGCGGGGTCGTGCTCCACGCCGCCGTGAGCGACGACGTGGGCTGGATCCGGGGCGACGCGGCCCAGCTCGAGCGGGTGATGCTGAACCTGGTCAGCAACGCCGTGAAGTTCACGCCGGCCGGCGGGCGCGTCGACATCGGAGCATGCCGCGACCAGGGCCTCGTGCGCCTGACCGTCGCCGACACCGGCATCGGCATCCCGCTCGACGAGCAGCCTCGCCTCTTCTCACGCTTCTTCCGATCGTCGAACGCCGTGGCGCACGCCGCGCCCGGCACCGGGCTGGGGTTGTCGATCGTGAAGAAGCTCGTCGACGCGCACCACGGCGCCATCTCGATCGAGTCGGTACCGGACGTCGGGACGACGGTGACCGTCGAGCTACCTGTTTCATTGAGTACGTGACCGCGGGAGGGTGGACATGAAGCGACTGCTGGTCATCGAGGACGACGTCGACATCCGCGAGCTCGTGGCGTTCAAGCTGACGCAGGTGGGGTACGAGGTCGAGGCTTTCGAGGATCCGCGCGAAGCTGTCGAGGCGGCGTTGCACCAGCCGCCCGACCTCGTGGTGCTCGACATCATGATGCCGGCGATGTCCGGCCTCGAGGTCTGCCGCCGCCTGCGCGCCGAGCCGGCGACGGCGGTCACGCCGATCGTCATGCTGACGGCCAAGGCCCAGGAGGCCGACGTCGAGCGGGGCTTCGCGGCCGGTGCGACGGACTACGTCGTGAAGCCGTTCAGCCCGCGCGAGCTCGTCAGCCGCGTCGACGCGATCCTGTCGCGGGCCGCCTGACGCCGATGCTCGCGGAACGCATCCTCCCGGCGGTGGCGACGGCGCTCGGCGCGCTGCTGGGTGCGTTGTGCGCGGCGACGGCGCTCGGCAAGCTGCTCCGCAGCGCGGTCGAGACGCGCGCCGAGCGCGCCGTGACGCGGATGCGCCCGCGCCTCGTCCAGCTCGTCGCCGGGAATGAGGGCGAGGTGCTGCTCCACGGGCGGGGCGCCGACGGCCGCGCGGTCGACCGCCTCGCGACCGAGCTGCTCGGGAAGGTGCGCGGCGAGGCGCACGCCGACCTCGTCGCGATGCTCGAGGACCGCGGCGTGCTCGCGCGGGCCCGCCGCCGGCTCCGGCGCGGGCACGGCGCCGGCCGGGCCCGGGCAGCCGAGCTCCTCGGCGCCGCCCACGACCGCCGCTCCGTTCCCGAGCTGCTCGGGTTGCTGCGCGGCCGCCGACGCCGCGAGATCCGGAGTGTCGCGGCTCGTGCCCTCGGCCGGATCGGAGACCCCGTCGCGGTCCCCGCCCTCCTCGACGCGCTCGGGCACGGGGTCACGCCGCGCACCGTGGCCCAGGCCGTCCTCCAGATCGGCCTCCCTGCGGAGGAGCGGCTCCGCCGCGAGCTGCTGTCGGGTGGCGCACCGGCGCGGGCCCTCGCGGCACGCGTCCTCGGCCTCGCCGGCGCCGTGACGGCGGGGCAGGCGCTCGCCCGCGCGATCGCGACCGACCCCGACGCCGAGGTGCGCGTCAGCGCGGCGGCGTCGGCCGGCCGTCTCGGCGCGCCGTGCGCCGTCGACGCCCTCCTGGACGCGCTGGCACCGCAGCGGACGCGCGCCGAGCGGGCCGCGGCCGCCGAGGCGCTCGGGCGGATGAGCGTCACGGGCGCGGCGGAGCCGCTGACGCGCCTCGTCGGCGAGCCCGACGTCGCCGTCGCCCACGCCGCCGCGTGTGCCCTCGCGCGGCTCGGGCCCGACGGGCGCGCCC
Organism: Acidimicrobiia bacterium; assembly: GCA_035650535.1. GTDB lineage: Bacteria > Actinomycetota > Acidimicrobiia > IMCC26256 > PALSA-555 > DASRHL01. The sequence continues at coordinate 1,718 of DASRHL010000424.1, read as the reverse complement.
GGCTCGAGGCGCTCGACGACGCCGGCGGGCTACCCGCCGAGCACGCGCGCGAAGCCCTCCGGAGGGCGGCGTGACGCATGTGCTCCGGGTCACGCTCGGCTGGTTCGGATGGGGGGTGTTCTGGTACTTCCTGCTGCTCAACAGCTGGTATCTCGTCCTCATCGTCGTCGCGGCCTATGACGCGGTCGAGCACTTCCGGGCCCTGCCGTTCGGCGGCTACGAGGACATCTTCTCGAGCCCGCTGACACCCGGCGTCACCGTCGTCGTACCGGCCCGCAACGAGGAGAAGGACATCGTCGACTCCGTGCGCGCGCTGCTCGCGTTGCGTTACCCGGAGCTCGAGATCATCGTCGTCGACGACGGGTCGACCGACGAGACCTTCGCGGTGCTGCGTGACGCGTTCGCGCTCGAACCGGTGTCACGCGTCATCGCGCCCGAGCTCGTGACCTACGGCGAGGTCCTGTCCGTCCATGCACCGGCCGACGACGCGCCCCTCGTCGTCATCAGGAAGACCGGGACCGGACGCCGCGCGGATGCCAACAATGTGGGCATCAACGCCGCGCGCCAGCCGCTTGTCTGCTTCATCGACGCCGACGCGGTGCTCGACGAGCTCGCGCTGCTCCGTGTCGTGAAGCCCTTCGTCGACGACCCGGAGCGAGTCGTCGCTTCGGGCGGCTCGGTCCGGGCCGCGAACGGGTGCGTCGTCGACGCGGGGCGGGTCGTTGACGTGCGGATGCCACGACGATGGCTCGAACGCATCCAGGTCGTCGAGTACCTGCGCTCGTTCCTCCTCGGACGGGCCGGATGGTCGCGATTGCACAGCCTCCTGATCATCTCGGGTGCCTTCGGCCTGTTCCGCCGCGACGTCCTGGTCGAGGTCGGCGGCTTCGATCCGGCGTGCATCGGCGAGGACGCCGAGATGGTGGCGCGCATCCACCGACGCCTCCGCGAGCAGCATCGGGCCTACGACATCGTCTTCGTCGCGGAGCCGGTCTGCTGGACGGAGGTGCCGAGGACGCGGAGCACGCTCGCGACGCAGCGGCGCCGATGGTCGACCGGTCTGGTCGAGGTCCTGTGGACGCACCGCCGGATGATCGGCAACCCGCGGTACGGCCGCATCGGTCTCGGAGTGCTGCCGTACTTCGTGCTGTTCGAGATGCTGGGTGCGGTCGTCGAGGTCGTCGGCGTCGGCGCGATGGTGGCGGGCCTCGCCCTCGGGCTCGTGAACGTTGCCTTCGCGCTCCTGCTCGCGACCGTGGCGGTCGGCTACGGGGTGCTGCTGTCGGTGCTCGCGCTCGCGGTCGAGGAGTTCTCGTACCGGCGCTACCGGAGCTGGGGTGATCTGGCGCGCGCCGTCGCCGCTGCGTGCATCGAGAACGTCGGGTACCGCCAGCTCCACGCGTGGTGGCGCCTCCAGGGTCTGCTCGGTGTCGTCCGGCGCGATCCGTCGGAATGGCTGGCCCTCCCGCGCTCGGGGTTCCGGGCAAGAACAGCGCCCGACGAGGCCGTCACCACCACGCCGTAGCGCGAGCGTCGCGGGGTACGGGGCCTGTTTCCACGCGTCCGGGCTTGACAGACTCGAACGTGTGTTCGTATACTATGACCATGTTCGCGGTGGTTCGGGCAGCGTTGGAGCGGGTGATGAACCGCTTCGACCCGGCGCTGGTCGACGCCGACACCGCGCAGCGGCTGCTCGACCAGGTCGTGGCGATCAAGCA
>DASRHL010000423.1:0-13526 GCA_035650535.1 Acidimicrobiia bacterium | reverse complement strand
CGACGATGCCTCCCCGCGCGGTGTTGACGATCCGCAGCGACGGCTTGGCGTGCGCGAGGAGCTCCCGCCCGACGAGCCCGATGGTGTCGGGCGTCTTCGGGAGGTGCACGGTGACGAAGTCGGCCTGACGCACGAGCTCGTCGAGGCCGTCGACGAGGTGGACGCCGAGCTGGCGGGCACGGTCGCGGCTGACGAACGGGTCGTACGCGACGAGCTGCATGCCGAACGCGAGCGCCCGTTGGGCCACGAGCACGCCGACGCGGCCGAGGCCGACGATGCCGAGCGTCTTGCCGTTCAGCTCGACGCCCTCCCAGCGGCTGCGGTTCCAGCGACCGCCCTTCAGGTCGGCGTCGGCCTGCGGGATGTTCCGGGCCTGCGCGAGCAGGAGCGCGATCGTGTGCTCCGCCGCCGAGAGCACGTTCGACTGCGGCGCGTTGACGACCATCACGCCCCGGCCCGTCGCCGCCTCCACGTCGACGTTGTCGAGACCGATCCCGGCCCGGCCGACGACGACGAGGTCACGGCCGGCCTCGAGCACCTCGGCCGTCACCCGGGTGGCGCTGCGGATCACGAGCGCGGCGGCGCCCGGCACGGCGTCGAGGAGCTGCTCGGGCGTCATGCCCTCGCGCACGTCGACCTCGAATCCGGCGGCGCGCAGCGCGTCGAGGCCGCTGGCCGCGATCTGCTCGGCGACGAGGACTCGCTGGGTCACGCCTGGAGGGTATCCGGCCCCGGTCGCGAGGTCCGACCTAGAACCGCTTCTTGGCGAGCTTCCCGAGCTGGATGGCCTCGTCCTTGATCATGGCGGGGTCGACGGTCGCGCCGCCGAGCGGGACGTACACGATCTGCACCGTCATCAGCGTCCGGCCCTTGAGGATGTGGATCTCACCGGTCGACTTCGTCAGCGACGAGTAGTACGCCTTCCCCAGGCCGGGGACCATCTCCGAGCCCGAGCGCCTCGAGTTCACGTTGAACGCGACGTCGCCCCCGGTCGTCATCAGCGTCGTGTGCACGCCGCCGCCGGGCTTGCCCTGCTCGGCGGTGAGGTCGAACGCGCACGACTTCGACACGGCGGTCGTGAGCCCGGGATCGGCGCTCCCGACCGACTGCTCGAGCACCGACTGGATCTCCGAGGGCTTGAGCAGCTTGCACGGGTTACGCGTCGCGGCGCCGGCCGGCGCGGCGGACCAGGCCGCGGCGGCGACGCCGAGCGCGCCGGCCAGCGCGGCCGCGCGCAGGGTCCGGGAGCGGGTGACGTTGCTCATGGGGAGGTCCTCCTGGCGGAACTCCCGGAGTCTTCGGCCGCCCGGGGGCCGACCTGTAGCGGGCGCGCCCCGCTACGTCAGGAGCTTCGAGATGCGCTCGACGCCCTCGACGAGGGCGTCGTCGCCCAGCGCGAACGACAGGCGGGCGTAACCGGGCGCCCCGAAGGCCTCGCCGGGCACGACCGCGACCTTGGCCTCGTCGAGGAAGAGCTCGCACAGCTCGAGCGAGGTCGTCGGGGTCCGCCCGGCGATCTCGCGCCCGAGGAAGGCCTTGAACGACGGGAAGCAGTAGAACGCGCCCTGGGGTTCCAGGCACGCCACGCCGGGGATCGCGCTCAGCAGGTCGTGCATCACCCGCCCCCGCCGCTCGAAGGCCTCGCGCATGGTCGCGACCGCGGAGAGGTCGCCCGTGACGGCGGCGAGCGCGGCACGTTGCGAGACGTTGGCGACGTTCGAGGTCGTGTGCGACTGGAGGTTCGTCGCCGCGGCGATGACGTCGCGCGGGCCGATCATCCACCCGACCCGCCACCCGGTCATGGCATAGGTCTTCGCGACCCCGTTGAGGACGATGCACGTGTCGGCGAGGTCGGGCACGAGCGTCGGCATCGACGTGAACCGGTGCGGTCCGTACGTGAGGTGCTCGTAGATCTCGTCGGTGACGACCCAGATCCCGCGCTCGAGTGCCCAGCGACCGATCGCCTCGACCTGTTCGGGTGGGTACACCGCGCCCGTCGGGTTGGACGGCGACACGAAGAGGAGCGCCTTGGTGCGCGGGGTGACCGCGGCGTCGAGCTGGTCGACCGTGACCCGGAACGCCGTCTCCTCCGTGGTCGGCAGGACGACGGGCACGCCGTCGGCCAGCGCGATGGCCTCGGGGTAGGTCGTCCAGTAGGGGGCCGGGAGCAGGACCTCGTCGCCCGGGTCGAGCAGCACCGCGAACGAGTTGGCGACCGCCTGCTTGCCGCCGTTGGTCACGAGCACCTGCGCGGCCGTCGCCTGGAATGCCGAGTCGCGCGCCGTCTTGGCGGCGATGGCCTCGCGCAGCTCGGGCAACCCGGCCGCAGGCGAGTACTTGTGGTTTCGGGCGTCGCGGCACGCGGCCACGGCGGCCTCGACGATCGCGTCGGGCGTCGGGAAGTCGGGCTCGCCGGCCCCGAAGCCGATGACGCGCTCGCCCGCGGCCTGCAGGGCCTTGGCCTTGGCGTCGACGGCCAGCGTCGCGGACTCGGTGATGCCGGCGATCTTCCGCGAGATGCGCGTCATGCCCGCCATGTTCCCATGCGGGCGCGCGAAGGCCCGCACGGATTCGGGAAACCCGTCAAGCGACGGCGGCCTCGGCGGCGGGATCCCAGGCCTTGAGGTCGGCGAGTCGGGGGTCGTTCGAGAACACCTCGACGATCGGGAGCTGCAGCCCGAGGCGGCGCTGCACCGCGCGCACGATGTTCTCCTGGTTCCACAGCATGAGGGTGACGGCGACGCCGCTCTCCCCCGCCCGCGCCGTGCGGCCCGAACGGTGCAGGTAGGTCTTGTCGTCCTCGGCGGGATCGAAGTGCACGACGACGTCGATGCCGTCGACGTGGATGCCGCGCGCCGCCACGTCGGTCGCGACGAGCACCGACACCTTGCCGGCGGCGAAGTCGGCGAGCGCCTTCTCACGCGCGCTCTGGCGGAGGTCGCCGTGGATGGCGAGCGACCGGACGCCCTCACGGCGCAGCTGCTGCACGAGACGGTCCGCGGCGCGCTTGGTGTTGCAGAACACCAGTGACCGCGTCGCGCCGGTCGTGATCGCAGCGACGACCTTCACGCGGTCGAGGTCGTGGACGTAGAGGAACCGGTGTTCCATCTCGTCGACCGTGGGCTCGTCGGAGACGACCTCGTGCGAGACGGGGTCGCGCATGTAACGGTCGACGAGCCGCTTGATCGCGCCGTCGAGCGTCGCCGAGAACAGCATCGTCTGGTGCTCGGACTTCAGCGTGTAGAGGATCTTCTGGACCTGCGGCATGAAGCCCATGTCGGCCATGCGGTCGGCTTCGTCAAGGACGAGCACCTGCACCGCGTCGAACGACACGTCGCCGCGCTGCATGAGGTCGATGAGCCGGCCCGGCGTGCCGACGACGACGTCGGCCCCGCGCTTGAGCGCCGCGATCTGCGGCTCGAAGCCGACGCCGCCGTAGACGGCGCAGACCTCACGGCCGCGCAGCGCGGCCAGCGGCTGGAGCACGCCGAAGACCTGGTTCGCCAACTCACGAGTCGGCACGAGCACGAGACCCGTGGGCCGGCGCGCCCCGGCCTTGCCCACGCGCTCGAGCAGCGGCAGGCCGAAGGCGAGGGTCTTGCCGGAGCCGGTCTTGGCCTTGCCGCACAGGTCACGCCCGGCCAGGGCGTCGGGGATGGTCAGGGCCTGGATGGGAAACGGCGAGTCGATGCCGTCGGCCTGGAGGCGCGCGACGAGGTCGGCGGAGACGCCCAGCGCCTCGAAGGTGCGGTTCACGGGGAGGTTGCTCGCTTTCGTCAACGGAATGGGTCGTCGGTCGGTGTGCCGTGGGGGTCGGGAGCACCCGCCCGTCTGACGGGAGGGGACCACCACGGTGGGTCGCCCCCGTCACCAGCACCGGACATTCCGGACGAACTTCGGAGAAGACCCTGTGTCTGTTCGTGGTTCTACGAGCGTGGTCAGGGCTCGCCGGGCACCAGGATACCCGATGACCAGGAAGATCGGCCGTTTCGGCCGACTCCTGAAGCGCGGCGGCCGGCCGGGCCCGGGGAGGGAAGGTCGGGCCGAGCGGGTTCAGTCGGCCTTGGTCCTGCCCACGGCCTTCTGGGAGCGCTTCCACTCGCGGACCCGGGCCAGGGTCTCGGGCGAGTCGATGTCGGCCACGGACCGTGGTGTCGAGTCCGAGAACGGGGCCGCCGCCTCCTCCCAGCCCGGCGGCTTCACACCGAAGCGCTTGCCGAGCAGGGCGAGGAAGATCTTGGCCTTCTCGGCGCCGTAGCCGGGCAGCCCCGACAACCGCTCGAACAGCTCCGCGCCGGTCTTCGCACCCGTCCAGACGTTGGCGGCGTCGCCGGCGTAGTGCTCGACGAGGTGGGTGCAGAGGGCGTGCGTCCGCCTCGCCATGTTGGCGGGGAAGCGGTGCAGCGCCGGCTTGGCCGAGAACACCGCGACCAGGTCGTCGACGGGCATCGCCGCGATCGCTGCCGCGTCGAGCGTGCCGCCGAGCCGTCCCTTGAGGTTCATCGGCCCCCGGAACGCCCACTCCATCGGGACCTGCTGGTCGAGCAGCATCCCGATCAGCAGCGCGAGCGGATCGCTCGCGAGCAGCGCATCGGCCTCCGCGTCGCCGGTGACCGCGAGCACCGGGGCGTCCTTCTCGGTCGGCATACGGCGCCGAGGCTACCGGCGTCCGCCGCCTCCGTCCCGGCTGAGCCGCTTCTCAGGTACGACCGCACCGGCCGGCCACACAAGCGTCACAATTTCCCTATGCGTGTGCTGGTCGTCGAGGACGAGGTCGCCCTCGCCGAGGCCGTCGCCGACGGGCTGCAGGCCGAGGGCTTCGACGTCGACACGGTGCACGACGGCGTCGACGGGCTCTGGCGGGCCCGGGAAGGGTCCTACGACGCGATCGTCCTCGACGTGCTCCTCCCGGGGATGAACGGCTACCGCGTGTGCAAGACGCTGCGCGAGGAGGGCGTCTGGACCCCGATCCTCATCCTGACGGCCAAGGACGGCGAGTGGGACGAAGCCGAGGCCCTCGACACCGGCGCCGACGACTTCCTCTCGAAGCCGTTCTCGTTCGTGGTGCTGCTGGCGCGCCTGCGCGCCCTGTTCCGGCGCGGCGCGCCGCCCCGCCCGGCGGTGCTCGAGCTCGGGCCGCTGAAGCTCGACCCGGGGACCCGCCGCGTCTCGCGCGACGGCGACGACATCCGGTTGACGACCCGCGAGTTCGCGCTGCTCGAGTACCTGATGCGGCGCAACGGCAGCGTCGCGTCCAAGCCCGAGATCCTCGACCACGTGTGGGGCATGGACTTCGCCGGCGATCCCAACGTCGTCGAGGTGTACGTCGGCTACCTGCGCCGCAAGCTCGACGACCCGTACGGTTCGCACCTCATCCGCACCGTGCGCGGCGCGGGCTACCGGCTCACCGCCGACGACGACTGACCCAGAGGTCTCCATGCAGTTGATGCGGCGCGTCTCGGTGCGGTGGCGGCTGACGATCGTCGCCGCCGGCGTGTTCGCGGCTGCGCTGACCGGCGCGTCGTTCGTGCTCGTGCGCAGCGTGCACAACAACCTCGTCGCCAGCATCCGCGCCACCGACCGACAGGAGCTGGCGCAGCTCGCCAGCCAGCTCCGCAACGGCACGCCGGAGGACCAGCTCCGATTCTCGGGAATGCCGGAGCGAGGCTTCCCGCAGTTCTTCCTCATCGTCGGGGCCGACGGCCAGATCAAGGGCGCGCTCATTCCCGGGCAGGAGGGGTTCCGCCGCCACGAGCCACGCAACTGGAACGGGGGCGGGCTGCAGACCCGCCAGACCGTCAACTCGCCGGCCGGTCGCATCACGCTCGTCGCGCAGCGGTCGTTGGCCGAGGTCGACGACACGACCGGCAACATCACCGACGGGCTGCTCATCGGCGTGCCGATCCTGGTGCTGCTCGTCGGCGCGCTCGCGTGGTACCTCGCGGGGCGCGCGCTCCGGCCGGTCGAGCTGATCCGGGCGGAGGCCGCCGCGATCACCGGCTCGACCATGCACCGTCGGGTACCCGAACCGGAGACGCACGACGAGGTCGGCAGGCTCGCGCGGACGATGAACGCGATGCTCGAACGCCTCGAACGTTCGTCGGAACGGCAGCGCCAGTTCGTGTCGGACGCGTCGCACGAGCTCCGCAGCCCCGTGACCGTCATCCGAGCCCAGCTCGAGGTCGCGCTGCGCCGCGGTGACGAGGTCGACTGGCCCGCGGTCGCCGAGCGCGTGCTCGCCGAGGACGAGCGGCTCGAACAGACGATCACCGAGCTGCTCGAGCTGGCGCGGGTCGACGAGAACAACGATCACAGCGACTTCGTCGAGGTCGATCTCGACGAGGTCGTCCTCGAAGAGGTCTCGCGCGTGCGCGGGGTCGGCGTCGACGTGAGCCGGGTCTCCGCCGGGCGCGTGCTCGGCAAGGCGCAGCAGCTCGCCCGGGTCGTCCACAACCTGCTCGACAACGCCCGGCGCCACGCGGACCGGGCCGTCGCCGTCTCGCTCGAGGAGCACGACGACGTGGTCGAGCTGCACGTCGACGACGACGGGCCGGGCATCGCCCCCGACGACCGCGAGCGCGTGTTCGAGCGCTTCACCCGTCTCGACGAGGGACGTGCCCGCGACGCCGGCGGCATGGGCCTCGGGCTCGCGCTCGTGAAGGCGACGGTCGAGCGTCACGAGGGAACCGTCCACATCGAGGACTCGCCGCTCGGCGGCGCCCGCTTCGTGGTGAAGCTGCCCGCCGCGTTGGCGCCCGACGACCGCGTCGGCACGGACGCCGACCTCGACGCGGATCCGGTCGCCGACGACGCGGCCGACGGTGGAGGCGACGGTACGGGGACCGCGCCGGAAGCTGGGTAGCGTTCCGGGCTCGATGCCCGAGCTCGAGCTGGTCACGTTCAACACGCACTACGGGCGGCGCCCGCCCAGTGCCCGCTGCGTGCCGTACGACCTCGGCTCGGTGCTCGACGAGCTCGCGTCCGCCGACGTCCTGTCGGTGCAGGAGGTGTGGCGGCCCGACGGCGGGCCGTGCCTGGTCGAGCGGTTCGCGGCGCGCCAGGGCTACGAGATGCACGAGATCGTCTTCGGCCGCGCCGGCGTCGACCGGCGCTGGCCCGGCTTCCGCCACGGCGGGGGCGGCACCGTCGGAATCGCCGTGCTGTCACGCCTGCCGATGCGGTCGTGCAACGGGCCGGTCGTCGGACCGACCTGGCGGGACCCGATCGCGGCGCGCCGGTTGCTGCACGTCGAGCTCGACGTCGGCGGGGTGACGACGACGCTGATCGGCGTCCATCTGACCTCGCGCCTGCCGTACGGTCCGCCCCAGCAGCTGCGCCGGCTCGCGCGACAGACCGCGGACATCGGCGGTCCGGCCGTCCTCGCCGGCGACTGCAACTTCTGGGGGCCGCCCGCGCAGCTGCTGCTGCCGGGTTGGGCGCGCGCGGTGCGCGGGCGCTCGTGGCCCGCGCAGCAGCCGCACAGCCAGATCGACCACGTCTTCGTGCGCGGCCCGATCGAGGTCGTCGACGGCGCGGTCCTCCCCGATGTCGGGAGCGACCACCGACCCGTGCGGGCGAGGCTACGGGTCGGGTAGAACTCCCCACATGAGCAGCGAGGTACGGGGTGTGGTCGCGCGGGCGAAGGGCGCGCCGGTGTCGGTCGAGACGGTCGTCGTGCCGGATCCCGGGCCGGGTGAGGCCCTCGTGCGGGTGCAGGCGTGCGGCGTGTGCCACACCGACCTCCACTACCGCGAGGGAGCGATCAACGACGACTTCCCGTTCCTGCTCGGGCACGAGGCGGCCGGGGTCGTCGAGGCCGTGGGCGACGACGTTGCCGACCTGGCCCCGGGTGACTTCGTGGTCCTGAACTGGCGCGCGGTGTGCGGCACCTGCCGGTCGTGCCGGCGGGGCCGTCCGTGGCACTGCTTCTCGACGTTCAACGCGACGCAGAAGATGACGCTCGCGGACGGGACGCCGTTGTCACCGGCGCTCGGGATCGGCGCCTTCGCCGAGAAGACGCTGGTGGCCGCGGGCCAGGCGACCAAGGTGGACCCGCGTGCGCGTCCCGAGGCGGCAGGGCTGCTCGGGTGCGGCGTGATGGCCGGCCTCGGCGCCGCCATGCTCACGGGCGAGGTCGGCCGGGGCGACACGGTCGCGGTGTTCGGGTGCGGCGGCGTGGGCGACGCCGCGATCGCGGGGGCCCGCCTCGCCGGTGCGAAGAGGATCATCGCCGTCGACCTCGACCCGAAGAAGCTCGAGTGGGCCACGGCGTTCGGCGCCACCGACACGGTCGACGCGTCCGAGACGGATCCGGTGGAGGCGGTGCGCGCCCTGACCGACGGCAACGGCGCCGACGTGTGCATCGAGGCCGTCGGCAACGCGAAGGTGATGGAGCAGGCGTTCTACGCGCGCGATCTCGCGGGGACGCTCGTCCAGGTGGGCGTGCCGTCTCCCGACATGAAGATCGACCTGCCGATGATCGAGTTCTTCGGGCGCGGTGGCGCGCTCAAGCCGTCGTGGTACGGCGACTGCCTCCCGAGTCGCGACTTCCCCGTGCTGATCGACCTGTACCTGCAGGGCCGCCTCGACCTCGACCGCTTCGTGTCCGAGACGATCTCGCTCGACGCGGTCGAGGACGCCTTCCACAAGATGGAGCGGGGCGAAGTCCTGCGTTCCGTCGTCGTCCTGTAGCGCAGGCTCCACCGTCCATTGGGGAAAGCGTGCGCTCAGCGCACGTCTTCTCCCACCGAACGGGACTCGAGCCACCGTTCTCCGTGGAGGAACGCGAAGCCGAGGCCGACCAGCACGAGCGCGATCACGACGATCGTGACCGCGACCTCCTCGGTCGGGAGGCGGTCGACGTCGAGGAAGTGGTACGGGTAGTGGCTCGGGACCTCGCCGAGGCCACGGAACACGGGTTCGGCGACCGCTCCCCGCACCATCGTGTAGACGAGCCACAGCACCGGCCACACGAGGAAGACGAGGTTCACCGTGCGGAAGGGTGTTCGGGGCCCGACGAACACGAAGCCGACGACCGCGGCCGCCGGCACGACGTAGTGGAAGACGTAGTCGTAGACGAGCGCCTCGCCCGAGAGGTGGACGTGCGGGGCGATGATCGTGCCGTAGACGAGACCGGTCAGCGTGATGCCGCACAGCGCGGCGAGGCGGACGGTCTGGCCCACGACCCCCGATGCACGCGGCCGCAACGCCACGGCGAGCGCGGTCACGAAGACGAGGACGTTCGACTGGATCGTGAAGTAGCTGAACATGTTCACGATGCTGCGGCCTTCGTCGCTGCTCAGCCGCACCTGCGCGACGAGCGTGCAGGCGAGCAGCAACGCCAGCGCGCCGTAGTACGAGCGGACGACCCGCTCGCGCGTCGGCGACAGCTCGATCGACCCGCCGGCACTCATCCGCCACCAGTCTGACGCCGCGGGCGCGGCCGGGCGGAGATACCGTCAGGGCGCCGGCGTCGTGGTCGTCGTGGTCGTCGTGGTCGTCGTCGTCGTGGTCGGCGGCGGTGCGGGTTGGGGGACCGGCGGGAGGCCGTTGAAGGCCCGCATCGCGTTGTACTTGCTGAGCACCGCGTACGCGTAGGTCGGCGACGTCGCCCAGTTGCCGTTCCCCATGTCGAACCAGTCGGGCGCCTTGCCCTTGTAGCGGTAGTTGTCGTAGCTCTTCGCCGTCGGGAAGAGCTCGGTCACGAGCGGGTGGGCGAGGTTCCACGAGCGCGAGCCGGTGTCGGCGAAGTTGCGCAGAAGCTGGATCTGCGCCCGGACGCCGGTGCGCGCGTCGGGGAACGCGATGCCGCCGTGGCACGAGTCGCAGGCACCGATGCCGGCGTAGTTGTTCTGCGACGGCTGCACCTGGCCGCCGTACGCGAAGTAGCGGGTCTCGATGATCGACTGGGCGAACGCGATGTCGCCGCGCACGTTCTCGTCCGCGGACTCCTGCATGAAGATCTGGACGAGCTCTTCGATCGGGACGCTCGCGCTGTAGACGGCGTCGGCCGGGGCCTTGGCCTTGAACCAGGCGACGATCTGGTCGGCCGACAGCGCCGACGGCCCGGTGACGCTCGTGGGCGACGCGCCGGTCTGCGGCTTGATCGGGATCCGGCAGCCGGCGAGCACGGCAGCAGCCACCAGGAGCACAGCGACGCCCGTCGCGAGGCGGCCGCGCGCCGACCTACTCGACCGGCACATGGTTGTAGCTCAGGAGGTCGCGGTAGAGGTTCCAGATCTTCGCCGCGTAGTCGGTGTCGGTCGCCCAGTTGCCGTTGCCGAACTGCTTCCAGGAGGGCGCCTTCCCCTTCGGGGACACGAGGTCGAAGCGCGGGTCGACGCACGGGTTGTGCAGCGGAGGTGACGTGCAGGTCGTCGCGGTCGTGTCCGCGTACGCCCGCAGGTGCTGGATCTGGGCCCGGATGCCGTCCTGCACGGTCGCGAACTGCGCCGGCATCGGGTTCACGTCGGTCGCGCCGATCCCGGCGAAGTTGTTGTACGACGGCGGCACCGTGCTGTCGTCGAAGCGGAACCAGCCCGTCTCGAGGACGGCCTGGACGAACGCGACGTCGCCGGCGACGTGTTCGGCCGCGCCTTCCTCGATGTACCGGAGCGCGACCGTCGGCGGCCACTCCGCGACCTTCCAGCCCGACGCGTGCGACGTGCGGGCGCTGAACCACGCGACCATCTGCGTCGCCGTCACGTGGGGCGTTCCCATCACGGTGAGGGCGTCGAAGGTGACCGGAGGCGGGGGCGGCGCGGCGCGCACGCCGCACGCACCGGCGAGGAGCCCGAGCGTCACCGCGCCCAGGAGGGCGCCGAGCGATCGACGGCGGAGCCGGCCGGGCCGGCGGGTGAAGCGATGCATCCTGGTTCGAGGATCGGCCCGTCGACCCGACAGGTTGAGCCCGGCCGCCCGCGTGGCCCGGCAGGCTAGAGCGACCGGCGCGGGCCGGTCGACCCCCGGGCGGGCGCGTTCGCCGCCGAGGGGCGAGGCACGTGGACGGAAACGGCGTAATCGCCGCCCGCGACGAAGGGGTCCTGCTCCCAGGTCGACCAGCGGTCCTGCAGGGTCAGCCCGGCGGCGGCCGCCAGCTCGTCGTAGTGCTCGAGGCCGATCCCCGCCGTCCCGAGCTGGAACCCCGCGATCAGCAGGCCGGCCGGCTCCAGGTGATCGGCCAGCGCCGCCACGACGCGCCCCTCCGACCCCGGTTCGAGGAAGATCATGACGTTCCCGGCGGCCACGACCGCCGCGAACCGCCGCCCGGGCAGCGAGAGGCCGTCGAGATCGGCCTCGATCCACTCGAGCCCCGGGGCCTTGGCCCGGGCCGTCGCCAGCATGTGGGGGTCGAGGTCGACGCCGACGGTCCGGTACCCCCGGCGGGCCAGCTCGACGGCGACCCGGCCCGTCCCGCAGCCGGCGTCGAGGACCGACCGCCCGCCCGAGCCGCCGAGGAGGCGGTCGACGAGGTCGGCCTCGCCGTGCACGCTCAACCCCTCGGCGGCGAGGCGCCGCCAGCGCTCGTCGTAGGCGTCCCCGCGGGCGCCGCCGCCCTCGCCCCATCGCGTCGTCACACCCGCAGTCTGCCGCCCGGTTACTCTGACGTGGCCGTCAGGTTCGATCCCGGAGGAACCGCCATGGACGCGACCGCGCCGGCGCCCGACGCGATACAGCACTCGGTCTTCGCCCCGACCGACGCCGAGATGGCCGCGAACCCGCAGCCCGTCTACCGGATGATGCGCGAGTTCGCGCCGGTCATCGAGACCGACGACGGCGGGATCATGGTCACGCGCCACGAGGACGTGATGTACGCGCTGCGCAACCCCGACCTGTTCTCCTCCGACATGGACGCCATCGCGCTGGGCAACGTCCGGCCGCTCATCCCCTTGCAGATCGATCCGCCCGACCACGTCAAGTTCCGCAAGATCCTCGACCCGCTGTTCGCCCCCCGCGAGGTCGCGAAGCTCGAGGCCGAGGTCCGCGGCCTCACCAACTCGCTCATCGACGCCTTCGTCGACCGCGGGCGCGTCGACTTCACCACCGAGCTCGCAGTCCCGCTGCCGTGCACGGTGTTCCTCGCGCTCATGGGCCTGCCCCAGGAGGACCTGGACCTGTTCCTCCGCTACAAGGACAACATCATCCGGCCCGAGGGAATGGTCGACGCCCGCGCCGACGCGATCCGGCGCGAGACCGCCCAGGAGATGTACGCCTACTTCGGAACGGTGATCGAGGAGCGCCGCCGCGAGCCGCGCGACGACCTCGTGACCCGCTTCGTCGAGGCCGAGGTCGACGGTCACCGGCTCACCAACGAGGACATCCTCGACATCGGCTTCCTGTTCATCATCGCGGGCCTCGACACCGTCACCGCCACGCTGACGTGCAGCGTCGCCTACCTGGCCCGCAATCCCGAGCACCGGCGCGCGCTGGCCGCCGACCTGTCGCTCGTCCCCGCCGCCGTCGAGGAGCTGCTCCGCTGGGAGACACCGGTTCCGGGCGTCGCCCGCGTGCTCGCCCACGACGCCGAGATCGGCGGCACGACCTACCCCGCCGGCACGAAGTGCACCGTCCTCATCGGCTCCGCGAACACCGACGAGACGGAGTTCCCCGCAGCCGACCGGGTCGACTTCGCCCGGGAGGGCAACCGGCACCTGGGCTTCGGTGGTGGGATCCACCGCTGCCTGGGATCGCACCTGGCCCGCCTCGAGCTGCGGATCGCGCTGGAGGAGTTCCACCGCCGCATCCCCGAGTACGAGCTCGCGCCCGGGACGACGCCGAGCTACACGCCGGGCCTGCGTTCGGTCGAGCACCTGGAGCTCGTGTTCCCGGTCTGAACAGCGGCGCGCCGCGGGTCACCAACCGCTCGGCGCGGGACCAAAGTCCCATCGCGTGCATCGGCTCAGGTTTTCGCGCCGATCGGCCGATGGAGACGCCGTGGAAGCGGTGCCGTTCCAGGTTCCTCGCGTGCGCCTCCTGGTCCGGCACGCGTTCCCGCGCGTCCTCGAAGGGACGATCATCCCCGTCGCCGTCTTCGTCCTGGCCCTGCACTTCGTCGGTGTGACGGGCGCGATCGCCGCCGGCCTCGCGTGGACCTATTCGGCGATCGGCGTCCGGCTGGCGACCGGGCGGCGGGTGCCCGGGATCCTCATCCTCGGCGCGATGACGCTCACGGCCCGTTCGATCCTCACGTTCGCGACGGGCAGCACGTTCGTCTACTTCCTGCAGCCGACGCTCGGCACGGCGATGGTCGCGTGCGCGTTCCTGGTCTCGGTCCCGACCGGCCGGCCGCTCGTGCAGCGCCTCGCCTCGGACTTCTGCCCGATCCCGGCGACGCTGTTCGAGCACGCGCCGGTCCGCCAGATCTTCCTGCGGCTCACGCTCCTGTGGGCCGCCGCGCAGTTCGCCAACGCGGCGGTGACGCTCTACCTGCTCCTGAGCCAGTCCGTCGGGGTCTTCGTCGTGACCCGCACGATCGTCTCGACCGTCATCACCGCCGTCACGATCGCGATCTCGACGATCTGGTTCCT
>DASRHL010000422.1:0-15145 GCA_035650535.1 Acidimicrobiia bacterium | reverse complement strand
ATCACGCTCGTCCAGACCCCGTTGCACCTGCGGACGGTCGGCGACGCCATGCGCGGCTCGTTCCCGTCGTGGTCGGCGGCGCTGCGCGAGCTCGGCCCGGGCGGGTGGATCACGCAGAACATGGACCCCGACGAGCCCCGCACCGCCTGGGAGCGCGCCCAGTGGGACCGGTGCGACACCGACGCGCTGTGCGGGCTCGCGGACGCGACGCCGGGCGTCGACGTGACCGGCTACGTCGCACGGATCGGCGTCCCCGTGCTCGTGCTGGCGCCTGCCGCGTCGCACCTGACGCCGCTCGCGGACCAGTGGTTCCTCCGCACGACGATCCCCGACGCCGAGATCGAGGTGTTCGAAGGTCGCGGCCACAACCTCTACATCGAGGAACCGGCGCGCTGCATCGCGCGGGTCCGCGAGTTCACCCGTCGCCGCGGTCCGACTGCCAGCGGCGGTACAGGTTGACCAGCTCGTCGAGCGCCTCGTCCGGGAGAGCGTCCGGTTCGGCGTGCCCGAGCGCGTCGATCGTGGCGCGCAGCTGCGCGAGGTACTCGGAGCAGTGCGGGCACCCCGCGAGATGGCGCCGGAGCCGCGCGTCGTCGCGCGCGTCGAGCCGGCCGTCGAGGTAGTCGGCCATCAGCGCGACGGCCTCGCGGCACACGAGCTCGCGGCGGCGCCGGCGGAACCTCATGAGTCGACCATCTCCCGGGTGAGCAGCTCACGGAGCCGGGCCCGCCCGCGGTGCAGCAGGACGCGCTGGTTGCCGTCGCTGACCCCGAGGAGCTCGCCGACCTCCGACGCCGGCAACCCTTCCACGTCGCGCAGCACCACGACCTGGCGCTGCACCTCGGGCAGCTCGCCGAGGAGCTCCTGGACGCGCCCCGCGAGCTGGCGGGCGACGAGACGGTCCTCGACGCGCTCGGCCCAGGGTTGCGGTGGCGTGACCCACGCGCCCCGCGCGTCGAACTGCTCACCGACGGTCTCGTCGGGCCGACCGGCTCGTTCCTCCCGCCGGGCCGCCGACCGCGCGCGGTTCAGCAGGATGTGGAACAGCCACGTCGCCAGTGACGACCGTCCCTCGAAGCGGTCGACGCCGCGCACGACGGCCAGCCAGGTGTCCTGGGTCACCTCCTGCGCGAGGGCGCGGCTCCCGACGGTCGCCTCGGCGAGCCGCAGCAGCCGGCCCTGGTAGCGGCGCACGAGCTCGGCGAATGCCGCTTCGTCACCCGCGCGCAGGCGATCGACGAGCGCGGCATCGTCCCCCATCACGGAGCAGGTTAGGACGGGCGTCACGTGCGGGGAGACGGAGCCGGGCGCAGAGCCGCGCCCGGCTCGCGGTCGGTCAGCCCCAGCGTTGCGGGTCGTCGAGGTCGAGGCCGAGCAACCCCTTCGCGGTGAGCTCCGAGACGAGTGCGAAGTTCGCCGGGTGGATGCGCCCCATGCGGGCGTCGCGGAAGAGACGCTCGATCTCGCTCTTGCGGTTCACGCCGAACCCGCCCGCGAGCTCGACCGCCCGGTCGACGATCCGGAACGCCGCGTTCGTCGTCCGGTGCTTGAGCCCCACGAGGTGCAGACCCCACATCCCGGCGGCCTCGGCCGGCCATGTCGCCGCATCGGCGATCGTCGTGCTCCACGCGTGCGCCAGCGTGTCGAGCTGCGGCCCGAGCCCGTCGAGCTCGACGAACATCTCGGCCAGCCCGTGCTGGTACTCGGGGTGGTAGGCGTAGCGCCCCCGCGGGATCGCGACCGACGTCTTCTCCCGGAGGAACTCGACGGTCAGGTCCACGGCGCGCTGCGCGATGGCGTAGTACACGTTCGAGAACCCGATCTCGCCCCATCCGAAGATCGCGAGCGTGAACAGGTCCATCCCGGCGAAGCCCGCGGGAGCGACGCGGGCGACGCGCTCGTCGGGGACGAACGCGCCGTCCAGGACGGTGTCGTCGCTGCGGGTGGCGCGCATGCCGAGGGAGTCCCAGGTCTCCTTCACCGTCACGCCCTCGGCGTCGCGCGCGAGGAACGCGTGCACCACCTTGGGGTTCGTGGGATCGGAGTCGTCCTGGCCGTGCAGGCCGAGCCGGGTCCACACCGGCGTCATCGTGCCGAAGCTCTTGTGGCCGGTGAACCGCCAGCCCCCGTCGGCTCGTTCGGCCTTCGTGGAGGAGAAGAGGAGTGGCAGGTCGTTGCCCCGCTCGGCGTGACCGGCCGCGAACACCTCACCCGCCGCCGCCTCCTCGAGGAGCCAGACCAGCGACTCGTCGCCGGCGCGCAACAGGTCGGCGG
The DNA here is from genome assembly GCA_035650535.1 of Acidimicrobiia bacterium. GTDB lineage: Bacteria > Actinomycetota > Acidimicrobiia > IMCC26256 > PALSA-555 > DASRHL01. Next base: position 12,871 of record DASRHL010000422.1, on the reverse strand, counting down.
CGACGCCCGTCCAGTAGAGGTGCATGTTGACGGCGACCGCGTCCGCAGGTGCGTGGTAGGCGAGGCGCCGCTGCTCCTGCATCACCTCTTCCAGCGTCATGCCCGCGCCGCCCAGGTCGGCCGGCACGGCCATCGTGAGGTAGCCGGCCTGGCGCAGCTCCTCGAAGTCGTCGGAGAAGAACGAGTTCTCCCGGTCGTAGGCCGGGGCCCGCTCAGCGAACCGGGCGAGCATGTCGTCGGGCAACCGTGAATCCGCCATGGTCTGTCCTTCCGTCCGCCGAACGGTCTCGAAGGTCATGTCCCCCGTGCGCGAGCGCGTGTTACGCGCCGCCCCGCGCGGGCTGCGCCAAGCTGACGTCGTGGCGGGCGAAACGCGTTCCGAACGCCGCGCCGATCGCACCCGCGCCCGACCACCCCGATCGCGAGCGCTCGGCGGTCGGTACCGAAGGCCTCGATCACGATCGGGAGTGACCGCGCCGTAGGGGCGACGGGATTTCGGGCGGCGGACGGTGTAGACACGCGTCGCCGATCGCGCGGTCGAGAGGGGGAACCGGCATGGCACGGTTGTGGAGGTCGCGACGTTTCGCGGTAGTTGCGGCGACGGTGGCGACCTTGGCGGCGCTCGTGCCCGCGGGAACCGGAGCTCCGGCCGACGCGGCCCGGTCGGTGCGCGGGTTCGACGGCACGACGATCAAGGTCGCCGGGATCGGGATCCAGGCCCAGTTCGGCCAGGACCCGATCGGTGCGAGGGCGCGGATCAAGCGGTTCAACGACACCAACGAGATCAAGGGCGTCAAGATCGACTACGTCGAGTTCGTCGACGACAAGCAGGACCAGGCGACGGCGCTGTCGGAGTCGCGGCGGCTCGTGACCCAGGACCAGGTGTTCGCGATCGTCGGCGACGTGTCGCAGTTCAACCCGGGTGACTACTTCAAGCAGCAGCATGTCCCGTACTTCGGGTTCGCGTTCGACAAGTCGTACTGCAGCCACAAGCCCGACCCGACGATCTGGGGTTTCGGATTCAACGGCTGCCTCGTCCCGACCGACCCGTCGGTGATGCCCGATGGGGCGAGGAACGACTACACGTACGTCAGCAAGAAGACGGGCAAGAAGCACCCGACGGCGGCGATCTTCTCGAATGACACGGACTCCGGAAGAAGCGCGACGAAGTTCCAGTCGATCGTCTGGAAAGGCGCGGGTTTCAAGGTCGTGGCGACCAACAATCAGATGCCGATCCCGCCGATCGCCGACTACACGCCGTACGCGCAGGCGATGCTCACGGCCGACAACGGGAAACCGCCCGACGTGATCTTCTGCGCGCTCGCGACCGACTGCATCCCGATGTGGAGCCTGATCAAGGCCAACGGGTACCAAGGCACCTACATCAGCTCGCTCTACGCCGACGTCCTCCTGAAGGCGATGGCGGGGAGCGTGACGAACACCCTGTTCGTCCCCGTCAGTGACAACAACCCGGGGATGAACCAGCTCAAGCAGGACGTCGACGCGATCCAGCCCGGCGCGAGCTCGAAGATCGACACCGGAACGATGGCCGGCTACCTGTCGACCGACATGTTCATCCAGGCGCTGAAGACGGCGGCGAAGAAGGGCAAGAGCGGCATCACGCCGGAGAACGTGCAGAAGGCGGCCGCCCACCAGACGTGGGAGCTCAAGGGTGCCGGCGGCCCGACGACGTACCCGCAGTCGTCGGTGAGCACGTACCCGGTGTGTGGCGCGGTCGTCTCGAGCGACGGTGTCGCGTGGACGCAGGTCGTGCCCTACACGTGCTCGAAGAAGCAGTACAAGATCAAGTGAGCGAGCGTCGCGGCGTGGTGCGCACGCCCGAGGAGCGGTTCGCGGTCCTCCCCGGGTACCCCTTCGAGCCGAACTACGTGGAGCTCGCGGACGCGGTCCACGGCCCGCTGCGGATGCACTACGTCGACGAGGGCCCCCGCGACGCCGATCCGGTGCTGCTCCTGCACGGGCAGCCGACCTGGTCGTACCTGTACCGCAAGGTGATCGCGGCCTTGGTGTCCCGCGGCCACCGGGCCGTCGCGCCCGACTACATCGGCTACGGCCGCTCCGACAAGATCGTCGACAAGCTCGCGTACAGCTTCCCCGGCCACATCGAGTGGTTGCGCTCGTTCGTCGAGGCGCTCGACCTGCGCCGGATCACGCTCGTCGTGCAGGACTGGGGCGGTCCGCTCGGCCTGGCGGTGCTCGCGGCCGAGCCCGACCGGTTCGCGCGTGTCGTCGCCGCGAACACCATCCTGCACACGGCCGATCCCGCGCTGGCCGGGCGACTCGAGTGGGCGCTGCACGCGCTGCCGGACGCACCGCGCGTCGTCGTCGAGGAAGCGCTGCTCGACTACATCCTCGCATCGCAGCGGTATCCCCTCGTGCCGAGCGAGCTCGTCCAGTACGCCACGCTCACCAACGTCCCTGCCGACGTCCTCGCGGCCTACGACGCGCCGTTCCCCGACGAGACCTACAAGGGCGGCCTGCGGCAGACGACGGTCTTGATCCCGATCACCCGCAACGACGTCGGCGCCGAGATCGACCGGAACACCTTCGCCACGCTGCGTTCGTGGGAGCGGCCGTTCCTCACCGCATACTCGGACGGCGACCCGCCCACACGCGGCTGGGACGCCCTCTTTCGTGAAGTCGTGCCCGGAGCCGACGGTCAACCCCACACCACGATCGCGGGAGCGGGCCATTTCCTCCAGGAGGACCGCGGCGAGGAGCTCGGCGCCGTCGTCGCCGACTTCATTTCCGCAAATCCGGTCGGTTGAACGCGGCTGCGGCGTTCTCTTCGAGCCGAGCGTGCACACCGCCACTTCTCACGACGTGCACTTCTGAGGTCGGGAATTCGCGCCGCAGCGACGGTCGTGTCACGTATTGCCGGGGGCGGAGCTGATGTCGGCGAGCGCGGACTTGGGGTCACGCTCGACGGCGAGGTCGCCCAGCGAGACGATGCCCACCGGCCGGCCCTGGTCGACGACGGGGAGTCGGCGCAGGGCGCGGTCTCGCATGAGCTCGACGGCGCGGTCGACCGGGTCCTTCGGCGACACGGCAGTCACGTCCTGGCTGCAGATGTCACGGAGCTTCGCCCGGTGCGGGTCCTTGTCGGCGGCGATCGCACGGACGACGATGTCGCGGTCGGTGACGATCCCGCAGAGCTGCCCGTCGTGCAGGACGATCACGTCGCCGATGTCCGCGTCGCGCATCGCCTTGGCCGCCGACATGACGTCTGCGTCGTCGGGGAGAGTGACGGGTTCGACCGTCATGACACCTTCGACCGTCTTGGTCTTCGCCATGGGTACTCCTCTCGAGCCGACCGGGTGCCGGTCAGCGCTTCTTGGCCTTGCCGCCCTCGAAGAGCTGCCGCCAGCCGCGCGCGCTGATCTCGACGTCGTAGCGCCGCGCGGCGGCGCGGATGCGACGCCAGGCGCGGTCACGTTCGGCGTCCGACACGCCTTCGACCTGGTCGAAGCGGGCGACGGCGTTGCGGACGTGGCGCGCGTCGGTCAGGGGTTCCTTGCGCTGCTTCGGGAACGCGAACTTCGACGGGGGGAGGTCGTTCTCCTGGGCGGTCGACAACCCTGTCGTGCGGCGTGGGATCCGGGCACCGTGCGCTCGGGCGCTCTGCACGTTGCGTGCCTTCGCGATGTTGCGCCGGGCCGCCGCCTTCTGCCTGGTGGTGGCCATGGCTCGCCTCCTTGTCGTTCGCGCGGCGACTACCCATGGGCTCCGGGGGCGAAACCGGGCCCGGCGCGTGCGTCGGGCCCGCGCCGGGTGGGTACAAGGGGGCCCGTATGAATGCGCGTCCCGACGGCGACGACGTCCACGACGAGCCCGAACCCGAGCCCGACCCGCCGCTCCGGGAGCTCGACGCGACCGCTCCCGAGGCCGACGTGATCGAGCAGCACCAGCCGATCGACGAGGACGGAGGCGAGCGCGGGCCGGACGCGTTTCCCACGGACGTGCCCGAGGCCGACGCGCTCGAGCAGGCGACGCCGGTTCCCCCCGACGACGACCGCTGGGAGTAGGCGAGGCCAGTCGCTGCGCGGCGGGGTCAGACGCCGAGGGCGCCGAACGAGTCGAGCTCGTGGGCGGCGATGCCGAGGCGGCGGACGAGCGTCTCGATGATCGCCGGGTGCACGAACAGCGTGATCGCCCACATGAACAACCCGTAGGCGACGCCGCACCGGTACTCGCGCCACGCCGTCTCGGGGTCGGGCGCCTCGATGCCGTGCGACGCGAGCGCGGCCAGATAGTGCCCGAGCAGGGCGCGCTCGTGCGCGGCGCGCTCCGGCGGCTCGAGCGCGGAGGCGACGTGATAGCCGACGTCGATCGCCCAGTGCCCGCACTGGACGACCTGCCAGTCGACGAGCCCGGGGCGCTCGTCGGCGTCGACGAACAGGTTGCCGACGTGGGCGTCGCCGTGGACGACGGCCCATCCGCGCCCGAACTCGCGAGCCGCGAGCACCTGGAACGCCGCCATCATCCGTTCGGGCACGCGGACGTCGTCGGGCACGTCGCGCCCCGGCGCGCCCTCGAAGTTCTTCCGGATCTCGTTGACCCCGCGCTGTTGGAGGTACGTGTGGAGCCTCGGGGCCAGCCACGGCTCGCGCGCCCACGACGCGTCGCCCCACGTGTGCGCGTGCAGCCGCGCCAGCTCCTCGAGGCTCACGGCAACCTGGTCCGGCGAGTAGGGGCTCAACGCGTCCAGGAACCGGCCGCCGGCCTCGATGACGTCCTCGGTGATCACGACGCCGTGCCGCGTCTCGGGGTGGACGTCGGCGTAGACGCTGCGAAGCGTGTGCACCCCACTCGCTTCGGCGAGGTCGCGGTAGAACCGGGCCTCGGGTTCGCCGACGTACGCGATCGGCCGGCCCGCGTCGCAGAAGTAGCCCTTCGCGCACAGCGTCGGCACCAGACCGTCGGGCATGCCTCCGGCGCACTCGATGCGGAAGCGAGCGTTCGTCGAGAGCCGTTCGACCACGGGGCCCCGCGTCACCGAGACGACCTCGATGCCGGGGAAGCGCAGACCGAGCGCGGCCGTCAGCCATGCGGGGTCGAGCAGCACGTCGAGCGAATCGGGGACCTCGGGCGCGAGCATCGGGGCGTCACTCTCGCACACGAAGCGCCGGGTCGCTCGCGCCCGCGTCCATGATCGCCCGCCAGACGCGCTGGGATGTGAGCGGCAGGTCGATGTGACGCACGCCCAGGTGTGACACCGCGTCGACGACCGCGTTCTGCACCGCGACGGTCGAGCCGATCGCTCCTGCCTGCCCGATGCCCTTCGCCCCGAGCACGTTCACCGGCGAGGACCCCGAAGTCGTCGCGACGTCGATCGCGGGGAGCTCCGCCGCCGACGGGATCGCGTAGTCGGCGAACGTCGACGTGAGCAGGTTGCCGCGCTCGTCGTACACGACCTCCTCCCACAGCGCCTGCGCGATGCCCTGCACGATCCCGCCCTGCTGCTGGCCGGCGACGACGACCGGGTTGACCACGGTGCCGCAGTCGTCGACGGCGACGAAGCGAACGAGGCGCACGGCTCCCGTCTCGCGGTCGACCTCGACCACCGCCGCGTGGCAGCCCGCGGGGAACGTCGGACCGCTCTGTACGTAGTCGTACGCGGCCGTGAGCGGACCCTGGCGCGCGAGGTCGAGCCACGAGACGGACACCGCGGGCACCCCGGCGACCGAGAATCGACCGTCGTCACCGACGACGACGTCGGCGGCCGAGGCCTCCAGCAGGGAGGCAGCGACGGCGCGAGCCTGCTCGAGGAGCGCGTCGGCCGCGCCCACGACCGCGCCACCCGCCAGCATCGTCGAGCGGGCCGATCCGGTGCCCTCGCCGTACGGCACGTGCGCGGTGTCGCCCGGTTCGAGCACGACCGCGCCGACGGGGAGCTCCAGCCGGTCCGCGAGGAGCAGGCCCCAGGTCGTGGCGTGCGCCTGTCCCTGGTCGTTCGCTCCGTCGCGCACGACGACCCGGACGTCGTCGCCGGCGGCGTCGAGGGTGAGGGAGGCCCACTCGCCGGGCCGGTTCATCGGCGTGCAGTCGATCCACATCGCGACGCCGACGCCGAGCAGGACGGGGTCGCCGTGCGCCCGCCGCGCCGCCTGCTCGGCCCGCACCCCGTCGTAGTCGACGCGAGCGACGGCGCCCTCGAGGCAGGCCCGGTAGTCGGCCGCGTCGTAGGTGACGCCGGTCGGGCTCTGGTGAGGGAAGGTCGTGACGAGGTTGCGGCGCCGCAGCTCGACGGGATCGATGCCGAGCCGCGCCGCCGCGAGGTCGACGAGGCGTTCCACGAGCGCGCTCGCTTCCGGCCGGCCCGCACCGCGGTATGCGCCCGTCGGCGTCGTGTTCGTGACCACCGAGCGGGCGGCACCGCCGGCCCGCTCGAAGCGGTAGGTGCCCGCGAGCACGGTCAGGGTCGCGTTCGGCATCAGCGCACCGACCGTCGGGTAGGCGCCGGCGTCGCCCGTGAGCGATGCCCAGATCCCTCGGAACGTCCCGTCGGCGTCGAGCGCCAGCGTGCCGTCCTGCAACTGGCCGCGGCCGTGGGGCATGCCCGCGAGGTTCTCGCGGCGCGTCTGCACCCACACGACGCCGCACCCGAGCCGCCGGGCCAGGGCCGCGACCACGATCGCCTCCACCGACGGTTCGTACTTGCCGCCGAAGCCGCCGCCGACCAGTGGCGCCCGGACCCGCACGAGCGCGGGATCGATGCCGAGGCTCGCGGCGACCGCGTCGCGCACCTGGTGCACGCGCTGCGTCGACGCCCAGAGCACGACCCCGGCGCCGTCGGGCTCCGCGTACGCGCCGTCGGCCTCCATCGGCGCGACCGCGACACGCTGGTTCACGAAGCGACCGCGCACGAGCACCTCTGCCCCGCCCAGCACCGCGACCCGGTCGGCGGTGGCCAGCTCCCACGCGACCTCGGCGTCCGGGTCGGCGAGGACGGACACCGGCAGCTCCTCGACGTCGACGACGACGAGCTCGGCGGCGTCGACGGCGCACGCCGCGCTCTCGGCGACGACGACCGCGACCGGCTCGCCGACGAACCGCAGCTCGTCCGACGCGAGCGGCGGCCGCGCGTGCCGGGCGTCGAGCATCGGGTGCCCGCGCACGGGCCCGAGCCGGAGGTCCGCGGCAGTCAGGACCGCGACGACACCGGGTGCCGAGCGCGCGGTCTCCGTGTCGAGCGCGACGACGCGCCCGTGCGCGACCTGTGACCGTACGAACACCGCGTGGAGCGCCGGGCCCGGGAGGTCGGCGAGGTAACGCCCCACGCCTCGCAGCAGAGGACCGTCCTCGATTCGAGGCACCGGCATGTGCATGTCGATATATTGCGCAGCAGTCGGGCGCGGGGGGACCGGAGACGGATGTCAGACACCGCAACGTTGAGCGCGGCCGGTGTCTCGGTGCGCTTCGGTGGGGTGACGGCCGTGTCAGGTGTCTCGATCGACGCCCACGCCGGCGAGGTGCTCGGCCTCATCGGTCCGAACGGCGCCGGGAAGACCACGCTGTTCGACGTGCTGTCGGGGATCCGGACCCCGTCGTCCGGTCACATCTACCTCGAGGGGTCCGACATCACGCGCCGGAGCCCGACCTGGCGCTCGCGCCACGGCATCCGGCGGACGTTCCAGCGCCAGCAGATGTTCGGGTGGCTGACGGTCGAGGACAACGTGCTCGTCGCCCTCGAATGGCGTGGCGGGGGCGGCGGGCTGCTCGCCGACCTCGCGGGGCTGCCGAGCCGGCGCCGCCACGAGCGCGAGCGGCGCGCCCGCACCGACGAGGTGCTCGAGCTGTGCGGGCTCCTCGAGCTCCGCAACCAGCCCGCCGGGAAGCTGCCCATCGGGCGGGCACGGATGGTCGAGATGGCCCGCGCCATCGTCGACGAGCCGAAGGTGCTGCTGCTCGACGAGCCGACGTCGGGTCTCGAGGAGAGCGAGACCCGGAGCCTCGGCGAGTCGATGCAGCGCGTCTGCAAGGAACGAGGGTGCGCGGTGATCCTCGTCGAGCACGACGTCGGGTTCGTGATGAGCCATTGCGACCGGATCGTCGTGCTGAACCTCGGATCGGTCATCGCCGAGGGGACACCGGACGCGATCCGGGAGAACGCCGTCGTCCAGGAGGCGTATCTGGGGTGACGCGGCCGTCGGCGCGCCACGCGCGTCGGCTGCCGAGATCGCGCCGACTTTGCCCGCTATCGTACCGACGCCACGCCGAGTGGCGGTCGGACGTGGTGGAGCCGATGGGGGCCCACCACACCGAACACAGGGGGGAACCATGCGTCGGAGGTACAAGGCCTACGGCGTCGTCGCCGTCGTCACGCTGGTCGCCGCGCTCGCGGCGGGCACGGCGAGCGCGCAGACGTCGTCGACCACGGCGAAGAGCTCGGGGTCGTCGAGCATCGTGACAGGTCCGAACCTGTCCCTGAACGCCAAGACCCTCAAGTTGGTCCAGAAGGACCCGCTGAAGGGTGCGACGGCCACTGGCCTGACGCGGGGCGTGACCTCGAGCCAGGTGAAGCTGGGCTGCTACCTGCAGGCGGCAGCGTTCGCGGGCGCCGAGGACGCGATGCGGGCCCGGTTCGAGCGGGCCAACAAGAAGCACGAGCTGCCCGGCAAGCGCACGATCAACTTCACCGGCTGCTCGGACGACGGGGCCAACCCGCAGACCGACCTGCAGATCGTGCAGCGGCTCGTCCAGCAGGACCAGGTCTTCGCCGTGCTCGGGATCTCGCAGAGCATCCTGCCGTCGTCGACCGACTTCCTCAACAACCAGCAGGTGCCCTACTTCGGCTGGGGCTTCCTGCCCGGGTTCTGCGGAACCCGCTGGGGCTTCGGCTGGAACGGCTGCCTCGTGTCGGACGACAAGGACCTGAAGCACCCGACGCTGCAGGCGAACCTCGGTGAGGCTCCGATCAAGGCGACGGGGCAGAGCCCGTCACAGGTGCGGGCGGCGTTCCAGGCCGAGGACACCGACTCCGGTCACCTCGGGAACGTCGACTACACGAAGATCTTCCAGCAGGTCGGCGCCAAGGTCGTGTACGCCCAGGCGAACATGCCCGTGCAGACGTCCGACTACACGCCGTACGTGCGGGCGGTCACCGCGGCGAACCCGAACGTCGTGCTCGTGTCGACCAGCTTCACGAACGTCGGCGGCCTCTCGGCGGCGCTGACCGCGGGTGGCTACAAGGGCCTGAGCGTGAACTTCGTCGGGTACCTGCCGGGGATCATCGACAAGTCGGCCCAGCTGGCGACCGCGCTCAACGGGACGTCGATCAACAACCAGACCGTGCCCGCCGAGCAGAACACCGCGTACGTCAAGCAGATCCAGAAGGACCTGCAGGCGATCGGCAAGAACACCGCGATCAACAACAACGTCTCGATCGGTTACGCGGAGGCCGACGAGCTGGTCGCGATGCTGAAGGCCGCGGGCAAGACCCTGAACACGAAGACGTTCGACCAGGCCGTCAACAACCCGAAGAAGCCCTTCACGTACGACTCGTTCTCGAAGGGCGGACCGGGCTCGGTCCAGTACCCGGCACATCACCAGGTGCCCACGGACTGCTCCGCGATGGTGAAGTACACCAACCCGAGCGGCTACTCGGTCGAGGTGCCCTTCACCTGTTACAAGACCGTGGTCGAGTAGGAGCACCCACCAAGACGTGAGACCCGGAACCGGCGGCGTCGCTCGACGACGCCGCCGGTTCCTCGTGAACGGGGTTCAGTGGAACAGTTCTTCACGTTCGTGCTGAGCGGTGCCGTGAGCGGCGCGATCTACTCGCTGATCGCGTCCGGACTCGTCCTGTCGTACACGTCCACCGGCATCTTCAACTTCTCGTACGGCGCGGTCGCCTACACGAGCGCGTTCCTCTACTACGAGCTGCACACCGGGCTGCACTGGCCGATCGTGCCGGCGGCGATCCTGGTGGTGCTCGTCTTCGCGCCGCTGTTCGGCCTCTTGCTGAACGTGGCGGTGTTCCGCCCCCTGGCCCGGGCGACGGTGTCGGGCCAGATCATGGCGACCATCGGTCTGCTCGTCGCGATCCCGGCGCTCACCCGCTGGATCACCGACGAGCTGGTGAAGATCTTCAACTGGGTCATCCCGACGAGCGACACCATCGCCCAGGTCGTCGACCCGCCGGGAATCGGACCGGTGCCGCGCACCGAGTGGCACCTGTTCGGGACGGTGCCCTTCGACTCCGACAAGCTGATCGTGCTCATCGCGGCCGCGATCTGCGCGGTGCTCCTCTGGGTCCTGATGCGGCTCACGCCGCTGGGGTTGCAGATGCGCGCCGTCGTCGACCGCGCGCCGCTCGCCCGGACGCGCGGCGTCGACGACGCGATGACGTCTCGCTACGCCTGGATCATCGGGATGGTGCTCGCGGCACTCGCCGGCGTCGTCGGGCAACCGATCATCCACCTCATCGACCAGGGCCTGTGGCTCAACGCGACGTTCATCGCCGCCGCCGCCGCCGTCCTCGGGGGGCTGCGGTCGATCCCCCTCGCCTTCATCGGCGGGCTCCTGCTGGGCATCCTCACGAACCTGGTCGCGGGCTATGCCGCGCCCGGCGAGTTCCTGAGCTTCGCGAAGGACATCCACGGGTTCAACGCGTCGGTGCCCACGCTGATCCTCCTCGTCGGGCTGGTGCTGCTCGCAGTGAGCCGGACCCGCCGGGGCGGAACCACGGCCGACGACACCCCACCGCCCGACTACCTCGCCGCGCTCCCCCTCTGGCGGCGGGCGCTGCCGTGGACGCTGCTCACGTTGTTCCTGGTCGGGCAGATCTTCGTCTGGGCGAGCCCGTTCTGGCTCGGGAACATCGCCGGCGGCCTCGCCCTCGCGATCGTGTTCATGTCGTTCGTCGTCGTGACCGGCATGGGCGGGATGGTGACCCTCGCGCAGGCGACCTTCGTCACGATGGCGGGGCTCACGTTCGGGATGATGCTGAACACCTACGGGTGGGCGTTCTTCCCGGCCGCGCTCGTCGCCATCGCGGCGACCGTCGTCCTCGGCGTGATCGTCGCGCTTCCCGGGCTCCGCCTCGGCGGCATCCCGTTCGCGCTCGCGACCGTCGCGTTGGCACTGCTCGGCGACCAGTTGCTGTTCCAGATCGACGACCTGCGCAACGGCCAGTCGGGCTGGACCATCACCCGGATGAAGATCGACTGGTTCGACTCGCTGGGCCTCCACGTCGACCTCGCCGACAACCGGGCCTTCGCGGTCTTCATGCTGCTGCTCGTGTTCGCCACGATGTTCCTCATCGCGAATCTCAAGCGGTCGTCGTGGGGGCGCAGCATCGCCGCGGTGCGATCGTCCGACATCGCCGCGTCGACCTCCGGTGTCTCGATCGTCCGCACCAAGCTCGGCCTGTTCGCCGTGTCGGCGGCGATCGCGGGGGTCGGCGGCGTCTTCTACGCGTCGTACCAGCAGGCGTACACGAACGTCACGACCCCGACGACGATCGGTCTGGTCTGGCTCGCGACCGTGGTCCTGTTCGGGATCCGGCGGCCCGCGGCGGCCGCGCTCGCGGGGGTGACGTCGCTCATCACCGCCCAGATCCTCCAGTTCGGCTTCACGTGGTCGTGGATCGGTCTGCACTGGAAGGGGCTCGGGACCGCCGACTTCCCGCCGATCCTGTTCGGACTCGGCGCCGTGCAACTCGCGCGCAACCCGGACGGCTTCCTGGCGGTGATGGCCGAGCAACGGCTCGCCCGCAAGTTGAAGCGCGAGGCCAGGCGGGCCGCGCCCGTCGAGGCGCCGGCACCCGGCGTGCCCCTGGCGCCGGCGGCCCTCGGCTCCGACGACGGCGTCGACGCCGTCATCCGCGAGGAGGAGGCGGCCATCGCCGCGGAGACCGAACGCCACGAGCGGGAGCTGCTCGCGGCAGGTGTCCTGCGCTCGAGCGGCGAGTCGGTCGACTTCGCCGGGGCGGCGCTGGCGGTCCGGGGGCTGCACGCGGGCTACGGCGAGGTCGAGGTGCTGCACGGCGTCGACCTGGTGGTGCGGTCGGGTGAGATCACCGCGCTCCTGGGCGCCAACGGCAGCGGGAAGTCGACACTGTGCTCCACGATCTCCGGTCTCGTGGCCGCCTCGAAGGGCAGCATCGAGCTCGACGGCCGCGACATCACCTCCGTCTCCGCACACCACCGGGCGCGCCAGGGCGTGCTGGTCGCGCCCGAGTCACGCGGGATCTTCCCCGGGCTGAGTGTCGAGGAGAACCTGGTGCTGCGCCTCAACCCGAAGGAGCGGTCCGAGGTCTACGAGCGGTTCCCCATCCTCGGCGAACGGCGCAAGCTGGCGGCGGGCAGCCTCTCGGGCGGCGAGCAGCAGATGCTGACGCTCGGCGCCGTGCTCGCCCGGCCCCCGGCGGTCCTCGTCGCCGACGAGCCCACCCTCGGGCTGGCGCCGCTGGTCGTGGCCGAGCTCATGCACGTGTTCGAGGAGCTGCGTGCCCGCGACGTGGCGATCCTCCTCGTCGAGGAGAAGGCGCGTGACGTCCTCGAGGTCGCCGACCGGGTCGCGTTCCTCGAACTGGGTCACCTCGTGTGGTCCGGCCCGCGCGCCGAGATCGACGACGAGCGCCTCGTCGCGACGTATCTCGGGAGCGGCACGAGCTGAGCGCGCGACCGCGCCGTGGTCGAGGTCGACGAGACCGGCGACCGGACGACGGTCCCGTGGAGCGCATCCGTCGTCGCCAAGCTGCCGGGTACGGGTCGGATCCTCGAGGCCGGCATCCGGAGGTTCCTCCGCGCCTGCGTCGGGGGACAGGCGGCGTACGCGGACCAGCTCGGGTCGGGTCGGGCGAGTCCCGAATGAGCGCGGAGCGGATCAGCCCGCGCTCAGCTTG
>DASRHL010000421.1:0-10037 GCA_035650535.1 Acidimicrobiia bacterium | reverse complement strand
CCTTCTCGGCCACGAGCACCGGCAGCTTGGGCGTCGTACCCGGCATGTGCCAGCCCCCGCTCTCGGTCAGGACGTAGTCCGCGTAGACCGCTTCGTGCTCGTGGTCGATCAGCCAGTGCGCGCCCCAGGTGCCGAGCGCCTCCTCGTCGGCGACCGCCAGGTAGATCAACGTCCCCCGCGGCGTGAAGCCGCTCTGCGCGAGGCGCCGGAACGCGACCGCCTGCGATGCCGTGAGGTTCAGCATGTCGATGGCGCCGCGGCCCCACACGAAGCCGTCGACCACCTCGCCGGCGAACGGGTCGCGCGTCCAGCCGTCGACGTTCACCGGCACGACGTCGGTGTGGCCCATGAGCAGCAGGCTGGGCGCGTCGGGGTCCGAGCCCTCGATGCGCGCGACGAGGCTGCTGCGCCCGGGTTGGGGCTCGAAGCGCTCGACGTCGAAGCCGGCCGTGCCGAGGTAGTCGTCGAGCAGGTCGACGTTGCGTACCTCGCCGCCGGATTCGACCTTCCCGTCGTTGACGCAGGCGTTGCGGATCATCTGCCGGAGGAGGTCGGTGACCTCCTCGGTCGGGTCGTCCGCCGTCGCCACCATCGGCGGATCAGCTCGCCTTCGCGGCCCGGTACATCATCCGGCCGCCACTGTCGCGCCACGACTCGGCCTCACCCTCGTTCACCATGTGCTCCAGGTGGGCGAACGTCTCGCTCTCCGCCATGACGCCCCAGTGCTTGCGCGGGAAGATCTCGTGGCAAAGCTGTTGGACCGTGGCCGGTCCGAGCGCGAGGGACGCGTCGCGCAGCTGCTCCATCCGCCCGCGGTGGTGGTCCTTGATGGCCTCGACCCGGCCGGGCACGTCCTCGAATGGATGCCCGTGCGCAGGGAGACCGAGCTTGACGCCGTCGAGCGCGGCGACGAGGTCGAGCGTCTGGATGTAGGAACGCAGCGAATCGGCACCGTTGCCGACCCCGGAGATGTGCGGCGTGATCGACGGGAGGACGTGGTCGCCCGAGATCAGGAGGCCGTGCTCCGGGTCGTAGAGGCAGAGATGGTCGATCGTGTGCCCCGGCGTGTGCACGCTCACCCACTCACGACCCGCGAGCTGCAGGCGCTGCCCGTGGCGGACACGGCGCGTGGGATCAGGCGGCGCGAAGAGCAGGCGCATCGCCCGGATGAGCAGACGCCGGCGCAGCGGCGGCATCGGGTGCTTGGAGCCACCCCACGGCGTCTCGCCGCCCCACGGCACCGACTGGCCCTGCAGGTCGGCCGTGGGGTTGTCGCGCAGCGGGTCACCCTGATAGTCGTCGGTGTGGTCGGCGATCGTCGGGATCTCCTGCTCGAGGTCGAGCGCCTGTGCCGCCATGGCGGCGATCCGCTCGGCCTCCGCCTCCTCCTGCTCGCTCGGCATGTGGTTGCGCCGCCTGGTCTCGTCGAGCGACCAGGTCGTGAAGGCCTGGTGCGCCACGAGCTGCGCGCCGACCTCCTTGCGGATGCGCCCGGCGCCACCGAAGTGATCGGGATGGGAATGGGTGACGATCACGGTGTGCACGTCGCGCAGCCGGAAGCCCGCGCGTTTCAGCCGCTGCTTGAGCGCCTTCCACGACTGCGGCCCCGGCAACCCGGGGTCGACGACGGCGAGCCCGCGGTCGTCGAGCAGCCCGTACATGTTCACGTGCCCGAGGCCGGGCATCCAGATCGGGAGCTGCATCCGGATGACCCCGGGGGCGACCTCGGTCACGTCGGGGGACGCGGGATCCTGCTCCTGCTTGTGCGGCCTGGGCGCCACGGACGGGTCGCCCGGCCGACGCTGCACGTCGGTCACCTCGCGAGCCTACCGGGGGCCGTCGGGGTCCGTACGAGGCACCCGAACCGGGCCCGGAACCGACGGAACGCCCCGAAGGTGACAAGTTCACGGATGAACATCCCGTTGCCCGGATGGACACCCGAAGCGCCGGACCTTACCGTGACGGTCAATGGTTGGGCAGGGGTGCCGGCCAGGTGCCCTCTTTCCGCGCGGGCGAGGCCCGCGGACGAGACGGCGTCGTCGCGCGCTCTGGCTGAGCGCCGTCGGCCTGGCCGTCGCCGCGGCCGCCTGCGTGCCGGTTGGCCAGGCGACGAACCCTCCGCCTCCGGCTCCCGGCCAACCCGATCCGCGCGCCGCCACCGGCGCGTGGAGCGCGCCCGTCGCGTCCGGCGGCACGGTGATGCAGCACGCGGCGCTGATCCCCGGCACGTCGTCGGTGCTGTTCTTCGAAGACGGCGCGGGAGCGAAGATCCTCGACACGAACACCGGCGCGATCGCCAACGAGCCCGCGGGAAGCAACCTGTTCTGCGCGGGGCAGACGATCATGGCCGACGGTCGTGTGATCGTCCTCGGCGGTGACGCGGCCGGCGACCCGCACTACGGATCCGTCGCGACGAACATCTACAACGGAGGGAACAACTCGTGGACGCCGGCGGCCGCGATGCACGCGATCCGCTGGTACCCGACGGCGACCAAGCTTCCGGACGGGCGGATCCTCTCGACCGGCGGGACCGCCAACGGTGTGGTCCAGCAGACACCGGAGATCTACAACCCGGCGACCAACGCCTGGACCCTCCTCCCCGACTCGGCCGACCTCCCCGTGCCCTACTACCCGTTCATGTTCGTGATCCCCGACGGCCGCGTCGTCGAGGCGGGCTCGTTCGACCTCGGCGGCCAACCGGTCCGGGTATTGAGCTTCTCGACCCTGACGTGGACCACGACCGACGGGCGCGTGATCCCGGCCGGTTCCGCCACGATGTACCGGCCCGGGAAGATCCTGCGCGCCGGGACCCCGGGCGGCCCCGGAACCGCGGGGCAGGTCGCGTCGAACGCGGCGTGGACCCTCGACATGACGGGCAGCGGCCAGCTCGTCCAGACCGGTTCGATGGCGTTCCCGCGCGCGTGGCTCAACCTGACGACGCTGCCCGACGGCAACGTGCTGGCGACCGGCGGCAAGCGCGACCACGACCTCACCAATGCGAACGGCGCGGCGTACGCCGCCGAGGAGTGGTCACCTGCGACCGGCCGGTGGACGACGCTCGCGTCGAACGCCGTCCCCCGCTTCTACCACTCGGTCGCGGTCCTGCTCCCCGACGGCCGCGTGCTCGTGGGCGGCGGGTGGGGCGGCGCGGGCGGGGACGACGACCGGCAGCGGACCTACGAGATCTTCTCGCCGCCCTACCTGTTCAAGGGTGCGCGGCCGTCGATCTGGGCGGCGCCCGGGTCGGCCGGGTACGGGTCCGCGTTCACCATCGGTACGCCCGACGCTTCGCGCATCACGTCGGTCGCGATCACTGCACCGGCCGGCGTCACGCACAACTTCGACGAGAACAACCGGTTCGTCCCGCTGAGCTTCTCGGTCGTCCCCGGCGGTCTGCAGGTCATCGCGCCCCCGGGCCCGACCTACGCACCGCCGGGTCCGTACATGCTCTGGATCGTCGACGGCAACGGCGTCCCGTCGGTGGCGCGCTGGATCAGCTTCAGCTGATCGACCGCTGCCGTCACCGCGAGGTGCGCGAGGTGCGCGAGCGCCGCGTCGCGATGCTCAGGGCGAGGCCGAACCGCCGGCACCAGATCCACAAGCCTGCGAGACCGACCGCGAGCATGGCGCCGGGAAGCACGTACCACGCGAGGTCGCCCGTCGCGGGCACCGGGTTCTGGCTGCACGGCGTCGACCACGTGTAGGCGGTCGCGCTGTAGCCGTCCAGGTACCAGGTCAGGCCACCCGAGCCGTTCCACGTCGTGACGAAGACGTTGTCGTGGTTCCCCGTCTGGAAGGTCGTCGGCTGTCCCCGGTTCGACGGATAGGGCCAGAAGGAGTTGTTGCCACCGATGGGTTCGTAGTCGGGGAAGAAGTACCAGTTGGTGTAACCCCAGAGCGCGTTGTACTGGCCCGTTCCGGTGTCGTGGTAGACGCATTCGAGCGACGGGGTGGTCGATCCTGCGGCGGCGGTTCCGCTCATGAGCGCGACGGCGCCGCTCGCGACGAGCCCGAGCGCGACGAGCAGCCCCGCTCTCGCGCGCCAAGCCGTCATGACGTGCCTCCGCGCCGGCGCTCGCGATCAGTCCGGCGCGTACCGGATCGACGCCCGCGGCGCCGACCTGAGGCCGGCCCCCCGGTCGAAGGTCACACGCCCCGCTCTCGGCCCCGCCTCGCTGCCGCGCCGGGTGCCTGCGCCGCGGCCGCTGGGCTCACACGGGTTGGCGGCCGACGAAGGATGCCAGGAACTCGCGCTGGCCGGCGTCGAGGCCGACGAACTCGATGCCGACCCGGAGGAAGCCGAACCGCCCCGCGCTGGCGTTGCGGACCGTCGCCGGGAGCTGGACGCCCTCGTCGTCGGGATCGGTTCCGGGCTCGAGACAGACCCTGAGCTCGGCGTCGATCCCGTCGCGCGGCCACGGGCCGAACAGCTCGAGGCCGACGCCCGCCGACGACACGTCGAGGACCCGGCACTCACCCCAGCCGAGCTCGGGGCGGCCGACGACCATGTAGCGGCCGAGCCATCCGGCGGGCTCGCGGGGGAGGCGGCGGCGTTCGGGTTGCCGCCTGGCCCTGCCTGATCTGTACATGGGGTACCCCCCGACGAGCGCCGCCTCGCGCGGACTCCCCGGGGTATCGGCATTCGCGCCCCCACAACTGAATGCAAACGCGTCAGTTCACGGCTCAGGCGCCGGCGGGCTCCTCGTACGCGAGCGGCGCGAACCGGGGCCAGGGCCGAACCGCTTCGAGGACGGCAGAGGCGGCGAGGCACGCGAGGTCGTCGTGGCGGCGGGCCACGACCTGCAACCCGACGGGCAGGCCGTCGACCAGCCCGGCGGGAACGCTCGCCGCGGGTTGACCGCTCAGGTTGAACGGCGCGGTGAACGCGGCCGACAGGGCGAACAGCGACACCTCCCGGCCGTCGACCTCGCCCCGGAGCCGTCCCTCGGCCTCGAACGCGGGCGTCGGCGTCGTCGGCGTGATCAGGAGGTCGACGCGCTCGAAGACGCCGGCGAGCGCGGTGAGCAGCTCGTGGCGACGACGCACGACCTTGAGCAGCACCTCGGGGGTCAGATGCGTGACCGACTCGTACTCGGCACGGTGCACGGGCGTGAGCTCGTCGAGGCGGCCGCGGACGGCGTCGAGATGCCACGCCATGTCGTTCACGCTCGACAGGACGCCCCAGCTGCGTCCCGGGCTCGGAAGCCCGACCTCGACGGAGACCTGCTCCAGCCCGGCAGCGTCGATCAGCGCGTCGGCGGCCACCGCGACCACGTCGGCGACGTCACGGCGCGCTCGTGCGAACCCGACGGAGTCGACGAACGCGGCGCGCACGCCGCGCAGCCGCTCCTGCGCGTCACCGGCGACGAGCTCGCGCTCGAACGAGACCGACGGACGTGGCAGCGACGTCGGATCCGTGAGCGTGGGCCCCGCGACCGCGTCGAGGTAACGCGCCGCGTCGCGCACGGTCCGCACGACGGGACCCCGCACCGAGTTCAGCGACATGTCGAACGGTCCGGGCCCCTGGCCGACGAGACCGAACGTCGACTTCATGCCGAACAGACCGCAGTACGAGGCGGGGATGCGGATCGAGCCCCCACCGTCGCTTCCGGTGCACGCGGGGAACAGGCCCGCGGCGACCGCCGCCGCCGAGCCGCCGGACGACCCGCCCGGCGTCCGCGCCGGGTTCCACGGGTTGCGCGTCACACCGTGGAGCGGCGTGTTCGTGAAGCTCACGGTGCCGTGCTCCGAGGCCGTCGTGAGCCCCGTGAGCACGGCTCCCGCCCGCCGCAGGCGCGTGACCTCGGCGTCGTCGACCGTGGCGACCGCGTCCGCGTAGACGACCGACGCGTGCGTCTCGGGCCATCCGGCGACGCTCGCGAGCTCCTTCACACCGACCGGGACGCCGGCGAGCGAGCCGGGA
Organism: Acidimicrobiia bacterium; assembly: GCA_035650535.1. Classification (GTDB taxonomy): domain Bacteria; phylum Actinomycetota; class Acidimicrobiia; order IMCC26256; family PALSA-555; genus DASRHL01. Next base: position 4,114 of record DASRHL010000421.1, on the reverse strand, counting down.
TCGTCACCGCGCGCGACGACGTCGTCGATCTCGGCCGCCCGGCGCCGCGCCGCGTCCGCGTCGAGGAAGCACACCGCGTTGAGCTGCGGGTCGAGCCGCTCGATGCGCTCCAGGTACGCCTCGAGCACGGCGACGGCGCGGAGCTCGCCCGCGCGCACCGCGTCCGCGAGCTCGCAGGCGTCGCGCTGCCAGACGGGATGGTTCACCGCTCGACCGGGCCCGGCGCGGATTCGGCGAGCTTGCGGAGCTCGGCGAACGCTTCGTCGAGGCCGGCCTCGAGCACGCCGAGGTCGGGCCAGCGGTCGCGGTCGGCGAGCAGGCCGACGTGCACCTGGCCCGCGTACGACAGGACGGCGACCCCGAGGTTCATGTTGATCGACAACGGCACGAGCGGATAGGCCTCGAGCATCCGCGCGCCCAGGCAGTAGAGGGGCGCCGGCGGGCCGGGGATGTTCGTGCAGATGAGGTTGCAGAACGGCTGGCGGTGCGCGGCGCGTGCCGCCAGCCCGACGACCGGCGGGGGCACGTACTCCGCGAGGCCCAGCAACGTCGCGGCGCCCACCGGCTGCCCACGGTGCTTCAGGTCCGCGGTCGCGGTCCGGATCGCGTGCAGGCGCGCCACGGGATCGGGCTCGCCGACCGGAAGCGGCACGAACATCGCCGAGAGCCGGTTGCCGAGCCGCATCCGGTCGCCGTCGTCGCGCAGTGAGACCGGGCAGAAGACGGTCAGCGTGAGCCCGGGAACGAGCTCGCCGCGTGCGTCGAGGAGCCGGGCCACTCCCCCGCCCAGCCCGGCGAGGACCACGTCGTTGACGGTGCCGCCGAACGCGCGCCGGACGGCCTGCACGTCGTCGAACGGGACGCGCACGAGGCCGAAGCGGCGCGCCGGGCCGACGGGGTGGTTGAGCGAGGTCCGCGGCGCGACGGCGACCGAACCGGCGACGGTCGCGACCCCCGTGACCGACCGGGCGAGGCGTCCCGACCGCCGGGCGGGGTCCGCCGGTTCGTCCGCCGGCCGACGCGCCGACGCCGGGCCACGGGGCGAGAGCACGCGCTCGCGTACCGAGTCGAGCAGCAGACGACCGGGGCTGGGTCCGGGTTGCGGGCGCCATGGTGGCGCCTCGAGCCACACGGGCTCCGGGGCCACGTCGAGGATCGCCAGGGCCACGTCGACGCCCGAGATGCCGTCGATGAGCGCGTGGTGCGCCTTCATCACGAGGCCGACCTCGCCTCCCTCGAGACCGTCGACGAACCAGAGCTCCCAGAGTGGGCGGCGCCGGTCGAGCAGCCGCATCTGGATGCGTTCGAAGAGGTCGAGGAGCTGGGCGCGGGTGCCGGGCTCGGGCAGGCGCGCCAACCGCACGTGGTACGCGACGTCGAAGTCCTCGTCGTCGACCCAGACCGGCGACCCCGCGTCGAGCGGCACGTGCATCACGCGCCGGCGGAAGCGCGGGATGAGGTGCAGCCGCGACGCCACCAGCGCCCGCACGTCGGCGAGGCGGAAGCGGCCCCGTTCGTCGGACAACGGTCCGCCTTCGAACACGGCGAGCGCGCCCGTGTGCATGGGCGTGTCGACCCGTTCGAGGTGCAGGAAGGTCGTGTCGAGCGCGCTCAGGCGGTCGTGGGAACGCACCGGGGAAACCATATGGCAGGCCGCGGCGCCGCCGCGGCGGGTCACTCGGTTCCCGGATCGACCGGCGGTGGCGTCGGCATGGTGCATCCGCGGACGCCGAGCCGTGCCGCGAGCACCTGCGAGCGAAGCGACAGGCGTGCGGCGCGGACGGCGATGGCGTCGGCGACGTTGCGGTCTCCGTGCTCCACCGACTCACGAAGGAACTCGGTCTCCACGACGAGCTGGTCGATCGTGGCGAGCCACTCGTCGACCCGCGCCTCGAGCCGCTGCGGGGGTTGCAGGCCGTGCAGCTCGGCGATCGCGCGGCGCTCGATCGCGATGACCCGTGTGATCGCCCGGGCGCTGCCGTGCTCGTCGAGGGCCGGGATGTCGAGCTCGCTGGCCTGGCGGTTGGCACGGGCGCACGCGCGCGTCGCCCGGTGCGCGAACTGACCTGCCGACAGCCGGCCGTCGCCGGAGCCGCACGCGGCCGCGAACGACGCCAACACGGTCAGGATCGTGACGACGATCAGCGCCCGACCCCCCAACGGCTCCCCCTTGCACGCTCGGGGAGCACCGTAGCCGCGAGCACCCCGCCCCGCGGCGTGCCGCCTGATCGCGAGTCGGTAGCCTCGGGATTCATGCTGGCCGACTACGCGGACCACGAGCGGGCGATCGGCCTCGACTGGTACGCGGCCGACCCGAATCTGCGCCTCCTGCTCGACCGGCTCCTCCCCGATCCTGCCGATCGGGCCTTCGCCGAGGACCACGTGGCCCGGTACGGGCAGCTCTGCGGCGGGCCGTTGGCCCGCCGGGCCGAGGTCACCGACAAGCACGGGCCGGTCCTCCGCCGCTACGACGAGTGGGGCTTCGAGGTCGACACGGTGGAGCACCACCCGACCTGGCTCGCGAGCAAGGCCGACCTCGTCCGGGCCGGGTTCACCGGGCTGCCCGCCCACGCCGGGCGTCCCGTTCCGGCCGTCCTGACGGCGGCGCTGGCCTACCTCGTGTGCCAGGCCGAGACCGCGATCTACTGCGGGCTCGGCATGACGTCGGGCGCCGCCGACATCGTCGAGCGCTACGCGCCGCCCGCGGTGCGCGACGAGTTCCTGCGCCGCCTGACCAGCCTCGACCCGGACGAGGCGTGGGAGGGCGGCATGTTCCTCACCGAACGGCAGGGAGGCAGCGACGTCGGCGCGAACACGACGCGCGCGGTCGCGGACGGCGAGGAGTGGAGGCTCTACGGCGACAAGCACTTCTGCTCGAACGTCGACGCCGAGGTGTTCATCGTGCTCGCCCGGCCCGACGGGGCACCGGACGGCGCCCGCGGGCTCGCCACGTTCATCGTGCCCCGGCTGCTCCCCGACGGGGCACCCAACGGGTTCCACGTCAAGCGGCTGAAGCCGAAGCTCGGGACCGTCGGGGTCCCGACGGCCGAGGTCACGCTCTCCGGTGCCCGCGCCTGGATGGCGCGCGGCCCCCGACCCGCGGGCGCGGTCGGGGCCGACGAGTCCGGTCCGGGCGGCGGCCTCTCCCGGATGATGGAGATGGTGAACGGCAGCCGGTTCGGCGTCGCGCTCATGGGCCTCGGCATCCACCGGCGCTCGTTCCTCGAGGCCGCCATCTACGCGGCGCACCGCGAGCAGTGGGGCCAGCGCATCGACCGCTACCCGCTCGTCCGCGAGACGCTCGTCGACCTGCTCGTCGAGCTCGAGGCCGGGGCCGCGCTCACGTTCGAGTGCGCGGCCGCGACCCGCTCCGCCGCCGACGAGGACGAGGGACGCCGGCTGCGCCGCATCCTCGTCCCGCTGGCGAAGATGCGCGCCACACGCGAGGCGATCGGCGCCGCGAGCCAGGCGCTCGAGATCTTCGGCGGCAACGGGTACATGGAGGACTGGCCGATGGCTCGCCAGCTCCGCGACGCGCAGTGCCACACGATCTGGGAGGGCACCGAGAACATCCTGTGCCTGGACGTCCGCCGGGCGATGCAACACGACGCCGCCCACGAGGCACTGCTCGCGCGGGTCGACCGCGCGCTCGCCGCCGCGCCGGCGTCGCCGGTGCTCGCTCCCGCGGTCGACGCCGTCGCCGCGACCGCGAACGACGCACGCGCTGCGATCAAGCATCTCCTCGACGCGGACAACGAGTTGCAGCTCCTGCACGCGCGCCGCTTCGCGTACTTGCTCGCCGACCTGGCGGAGGGCGCGCTCCTCCTCGACGAGGCAACCTGGTCGCTCGGGCGCGACGGCGACGCGCGCAAGGCCGTCGTCGCCCGCCGGTACGCGGACCGCCACCTCGTCCCGCCGCGCGTCCGGGGCATCCTCGACGACGACCGCACCGCGATCGACCTCTTCGAACCGATCGTGCGCTACGGCCCGATCGACGAGTCCACGGCCGCGTGAGTCGCCGTACCGCGACGACCGTGTGGCGGATCGCGCCCGCGCTCGTCGTCGCGCTCGACGAGCGGCTCGGTCCGCCCGTCGACAGCTACGTCAACGGCAC
>DASRHL010000420.1:0-9544 GCA_035650535.1 Acidimicrobiia bacterium | reverse complement strand
ATCCAGGGGAAGAGGGCGATCCGGTCGGTCGCGATCCGGATCCCGAAGATCCGCACCGCGATCTACGGGATGGCGGTCCTCTTCGCCGTCGTGTTCGTCGCGCAGTTCCTCCTCGGCCGCCCCGACGTCCGCCGGCTCGCGCTCGCGCTCGTCACCGCGTTGATCATGGTGTCGCTCGTCCCACTCACGGGTTGGTCGAAACAGATCTCGCTCGCCCAGATCACGTTTGCCGGGGCCGGCGCGTTCGCCTTCCTCGAATGGGCCCACACCTTCGGGAGCATCGCCGGGCTCCTCGTCGCCGCGTTGTTCGCGGTCCCGTTCGGGGTCGCGATGGCGCTGCCCGCGCTGCGGCTGCAGGGCCTCTACCTGGCGCTCGCCTCCATGGCCTTCGCCCGGATGGCCGAGTTCCTGTTCTTCCCGCAACCAGAGGTGCTCGGCTTCGACGGGCGCCCGATCCAGTCGATCCACATCCTCGGGTGGGACCTGAGCAAGCCCTTCGACTTCCTCGGCATGCACTTCGACCAGGACGTCGGCACGTTGCTCTTCATCACCGTCGCGCTCGGCGTCGTCGGCGTGCTCGTCGTCTGGATGCACAAGGGTCGGTACGGCCGTCGGCTGACGGCGTTGGGCGACAGCGAGGCGGCGTCGGTCACCGTCGGCGTGAACCCCATCTACACGAAGCTCGCGGTGTTCGCGCTGTCGGCGGCGATCGCCGGGTTCGGTGGCGCCCTCCTCGGCGTGTTCCAGGGGACGGCCAGCGTCCAGGACTTCCAGATGCTGAGCGGGCTCCCGTACCTCCTGCTGCTCGTCGTCGGCGGCGTCGCCGTGGTGAGCGGCGCGGTCATGGGCGGTCTGCTGCTGCAGTCCTTCACCTGGCTCACCGAGATCTTCCCCGGTGTCACGCTCCTCACGTACTTCCAGCGCATCGGTCCCGGTCTCGCCGGGGTCGGCATCGGCCGCCAGCCGTCGGGCGTCATCCCGTCGGTCGGCGACGACGTCCGGTCGAAGAACGCCCGCAAGCGCCAGGAGGCGGCGGCCAAGGCGATGGGCAAGCCGCTGCCGCCGCCGGGCACGCCGCCTCCGCCCGAGGTGGCGGAGGCGGAGCCGGCGACCGCGCCCGGAGGCTGAGCCCCGGGGCGGGCGGGGCGGGGGAGAGCCCGGCCGGCCCGCTCCCGGTCGGTGTCGCACCGGTGTGCGAACATGTGTTCGATGCCGGCGGACGCCACGGTGCTCCATGCCGACCTCGACGCGTTCTACGCGTCGGTCGAGCAGCGCGACGACCCGCGCCTTCGCGGCCGGCCGGTGATCGTCGGGGCGGGCGTCGTGCTCGCCGCCAGCTACGAGGCGAAGGCGTTCGGCGTGCGCACCGCGATGGGCGCGCACGAGGCCCGGCGGCTCTGCCCGCGTGCGGTGGTGGTCGGGCCCCGCTTCTCCGCCTATTCCGAGGCGAGCAAGGCCGTCTTCGAGATCTTCGCGAACACGACGCCGCTGGTGGAGGGCATCTCGATCGACGAGGCCTTCCTGGAGGTGGGCGGCCTGCGGCGGGTCTCGGGCAGCCCGACCGAGATCGCCGAGCGGCTCCGGCGCGAGGTGCGCGAGCGGGTCGGCCTCGCGATCACGGTCGGCGTCGCCCGCACGAAGTTCCTCGCCAAGGTCGCGAGCCGCGTCGCCAAGCCCGACGGTCTGCTCGTCGTCCCGCCCGAGCGCGAGCTCGCGTTCCTCCACCCGCTCCCCGTCGAGGCGCTCTGGGGCGTCGGGCCGGTGACCGCCCGCAAGCTGCACGAGCGCGGCATCCACACGGTCGGCGAGGTGGCGCGCCTCGGTGAGTCGGTCCTCGTCGCGATGCTCGGATCGGCGTCGGGCCGCCACCTCGACGCGCTCGCCCAGAACCGCGACCCGCGGCCCGTGCGGGTCGGGCGCCGGCGCGGCTCGATCGGCTCGCAGCGCGCGCTCGGACGCCGCCGCCGGTCACCCGCCGACCTCGACGCCGTCCTCGTCGGGCTCGTCGAGCGCGTCACGCGCCGGATGCGGGCCGCCGGGCGGGTCGGCCGCACGGTCGTCCTCCGGCTCCGCTTCGACGACTTCTCACGTGCGACCCGGTCGCACACGATCGATCAGCCCACCGCGCACACCGACACGATCCTCGCGGCCGCACGCGGGCTGTTCGCCGCGGCCCGGCCCATGATCGAGCGGGAGGGCCTGACGCTCGTCGGCGTGGCCGTCGCCAACCTCGACGACGACGCCGCCGTCCAGCTCGCGCTGCCGTTCCGCCGTGCCGGCGGCGGCGCGCTCGACGCCGCCCTCGACGGCGTCCGCGAGCGCTTCGGCGCCTCCGCCGTCACCCGCGCCGCCCTCCTCGGCCGCGACTCCGGCCTCGAGGTCCCGCTCCTGCCCGACTGACGGGGTCGGCCTGGCGTGCCGAGACCGGGAGGGCGTGGTACGGTGCCCGCGAGATGCTTGTATCTCTACATGCATCTCGGCCGCGTTCCTGGAGGGGCCATGCGCACACCGATCTGCGACACGTTCGGGATCGAGTTCCCGATCTTCGCCTTCTCGCACTGCCGCGACGTCGTCGCCGCCGTCAGCAAGGCCGGCGGGTTCGGCGTCCTCGGGGCGCTCGCGTACGCCCCCGACCAGCTCGAGATCGAGCTGAACTGGATCGACGAGCACGTCGACGGCCGACCCTACGGGGTCGACCTCGTGATGCCGGCCAAGTACGTCGGCAAGGGCGGCGGCGACGAGGCCAGCCTCACGAACCTGGAGGCGATGATCCCGGCCCAGCACCGCGAGTTCGTCGACAGGCTGCTCGACGAGTACCACGTCCCGCCGATCCCCGACGACCTCGAGGCGGGCCCGGTCAAGGCCGCGGGCCTCAACGTCGACGAGGAGGGCCCGGGCCAGGTTGAGGTCTCGCTCGCGCATCCCGGCGTGCGGCTGCTCGTGAACGCGCTCGGCCCGCCGCCGAAAGAGGTGGTCGACCAGGCCCACGAGCACGGCCTACTCGTCGGCGCGCTCGTCGGGAGCCGCCAGCACGCCGAGCGCCAGGTGATGCAGGGCGTCGACATCATCGTCGCCCAGGGCACCGAGGCGGGCGGTCACTGCGGCGACGTGTCGACGATGGTGCTCGTGCCCGAGGTCGTCGACGCGGTCGGCCCCGACGTGCCCGTGCTCGCCGCCGGTGGCATCGGGTGCGGGCGGCAGATGGCGGCCGCGCTCGCGCTCGGCGCCCAGGGCGTCTGGACCGGCTCGATCTGGTTGACGGTCGCCGAGGCCGATACGAACCCGATCGCGGTCGAGAAGCTCCTGGCGGCCTCGTCGCGGGGGACGGTGCGGTCCCGCGCGATGACCGGCAAGCCGGCCCGCCAGCTCCGGACGGACTGGACGGACGCGTGGGAGCGCGAGGACGCGCCGCCCACGCTGCCGATGCCCCTCCAGGGGATCCTCTTCTCCGAGGCCGCTCGGCGCATCACGCGCGCGCACAACAAGGACCTCACTGGCTTCCCGGTCGGCCAGATCGTCGGCCGCATGGACAAGGTGCGCCCCGCGCGCGACGTCATCTTCGACATGGTCGAGGAGTGGATCGACACCACGCAGCGGATGGCGGGGATGCTCGCCGAGGACGCGTAGGGCCCGCCGTCGTGGCCGCCACCGCGCCGCTCGGGGCGGAGGGCGTCCCGCGTGACGATCCGGCGGTCCGGGCGCTGAGCGAGCTCGCGGACCTCATCGCCGCGAGCGCGCGCAGCCCGCGCCAGCGGGACCGGATCGTGCGCGCGGCGCGCGCACCGCTCACGGGCGCCGGGCTCGTGGCCCTGCGCGCCGTCGAGCGTCACGGCCCGATCGCGGTGTCGGAGGTGGCGCGGCGCCTCGAGCTCGACCAGTCGACGGCGAGCCGGCAGATCCGGCCCCTCGAGGAGCAGGGGCTGGTGACCCGCTCGGTCGACCCGGCCGATCGGCGGGCCGCCCGCCTGGCGATCACGCCGAAGGGCCGGCGCCTCCTCGACCGGGTCCGCGAGGTCCCGCTGAACGACTACGCGGTCGCGCTGAGCGACTGGTCGACCGACGACCGGGCCGTCCTCGCCCGGCTCCTCGACCGCCTCCGCGACGGCCTCCTGCGCACCCGCGCCGACGAGACCGGTTGGGCCGTCCGCAAGGACCCCGCCTGACGCCGCCCGCCCGTGTTCTTGGCACGCTGGACGTCGCTATTCGGCGTTCAACGTGCCAAGAACGTCGAGAGGCGGGCGCATCACTCGGTGTAGAAGCCGCCGTCGGGGTGGAGGATCTCGCCGGTGAAGTAGGACGACTCGTCGCTGGCGAGGAACAGCGCGGTATTGGCGATCTCGCGCGGCGTCCCCATGCGGCCCATCGGGATGGTGCCGATGATCCGCGCCTCCGTCTCGGGTACCTCGTGGATGATGCGCGTCATGTTCGTCTCGATGAAGCCCGGCCCGATCGCGTTGACCCGGATGCCCTCGGGTGCGAGCGCCCGAGACGCCTGCTTCGTGAGCATCCACACGCCGGCCTTCGACACGCCGTAGGACGGCGTGCCCGCCTCGGGCACCTTCGCCGCGATCGACGCGATCGTGATCAGCGACCCACCGCGTCCGGCGTCGAGCATGCGGCGGGCCGCGGACTGGAGCGCGAGGAACGTGCCGGTCAGGTTGACGTCGAGGACCTGGCGCCACTCCTCGAACGGGAGCTCGACGAAGCCGCGCGCCAGGTCGGCGTTGAACGTGCGGCCCTCGGCGATGCGCTGCAGCTCGTCCTCCAGGTTCGCGTCGCTGCGGTAGCCCGCGTGCGAGATGCCCGCGGCGGTCACGACGACGTCGAGCGCCCCGAAGGTGTCGACCGCGGTCTGCATCGTCGTCTCGTTGTCGGCCGCGCTCGTGGCGTCGGCCCGCACGAACACGGCCTTGCGTCCGTGGCCCTCGACCGCGGCGACGGTCTCCGCGCCCGCCGCCTCGAGCAGGTCGGCGACGACGACGTCGGCGCCCTCCTCGGCGAAGCGCTCGCAGCAGGCCCGCCCGATCCCGTTCCCGCCGCCGGTCACGACGGCCACCTTGCCTTCGAGTCGTCCCATGGAGCGTGACCCTACGGCGCCCGGCCGCCGCCCGCATCCGCCGCCCGTGGCAGACTCGGCTCCGTGGAAAGCCGAGGGGGAGAAGGATCCGGCGACCTGCTCGTGCGCGGCGGGACGGTCGTCGACGGGACGGGCCGGCCCGGGCGCCGGGCCGACGTGCGGGTGCGCTCGGGCCGCATCGCCGAGGTCGGTGCATCACTGCGGCCCGACGGCGAGCCCGAGCTCGACGCCGCCGGTGCGCTGGTGACCCCGGGCTTCATCGACGCGCACACGCACCTCGACCCCCAGCTGTTCTGGGACCCGGCGTGCGACCCCAACCCGCAACACGGCGTCACGACCGCGCTCGTCGGCAACTGCTCGCTGTCGCTGTTCCCCGTCGTCGACGAGCAGCGCGCCGCCATCGCCGACATGTTCGCCTTCGTGGAGGACGTGCCGACGGCTGCGCTCCAGGACCACGTGCCCTGGACGTGGACCGACTTCGCCGGCTACCGCGACGCCGTCAACGCCCGGGGGGCCGGGCTCAACGTGGCCGCCCTGATGGGACACTCGCCGTTGCGGCTCGTCGTGATGGGCGACGACGCCTGGACGCGGGCGGCGACCGAGCCCGAGCGGTCGGCGATGGCCGAGCTGCTCGACACCGCGATGGCGGACGGCCTCTGGGGGCTGTCGACGTCGTTCTTCGACGAGGACCGCCACGGCCGCCCGGTGCCGTCCCGCCACGCCGACGACACCGAGTTCGACGAGCTCCTCGACGTCCTCGCCCGGCGGGGCCGCGGCATCGTCGAGTTCGTCCCCGACCTCACCGGCCCGAACCCCGAGCTCGGCATCGACCGGCTCGCGACCCGCTGCGGGGCGCGCGACATCCCGCTCACCTACACCGGCTTCGCGCACACCGACAGCAACCCCGACCGCACCCGCTACTGGCTCGACGTCGCGCGCCGCTACCGCGACCAGGGCGTGCAGTTCTGGCCCCAGCTCTCGCCCCGCACCGTCGACTTCCGTCTCAACTGGGACAGCTCGATGATGTTCATGGCGTTCCCGGTCGGGTGGCACCGAGTGATCCAGGCCCCGCGCACCGAGAAGGCGCGCCTGCTCACCGACTCGGCGTGGCGCGAGCTGGCCCGCAAGGAGTGGGACGCCGTCCCCAGCGCGATGTTCCCGCACCGCCGCATCGACCACGTCCGCTTCGTCGAGGTCACGCGCGCGGAGGACGAGGCGTGGCTCGGCCGCACCCTCGCCGAGCTCGTCGCCGAGCGGGGCGGGCACCCGTCGGACGTGCTGGCCGACTTCGCGCTCGCCAACGACTGCCGGCCCGGCATCGTCGCGGTGGGGATCGCCAACGCGGACGTCGAGGGTGTGGCCCGCACCCTGCAGGACCCGGTCGTGCTCGTCAGCTCGTCGGACTCCGGCGCCCACGTGCAGATGCTGTGCGCGTCCGGCGACACCACCTTGTTCCTGACCCGCCACGTGCGCGAACGGGGTGACTTCACGCTCGAAGCCGCGGTCCACGAGCTGACCGGGCGCCAGGCAGACGTGTTCGGCTTCCGCGACCGGGGCGTGGTCGCCCCGGGCCGGGCCGCCGACCTCGCGGTGTTCGTGCTCGACGAGCTGCACTGGGACGACGACGTCTTCGTGCCCGATCTGCCCGACGGCACCTCGCGCCTGCGCCGCCCCGAGGGGGGCTACCGTGCGACCATCGTGAACGGCGTGCCCGTCCAACTCGGCGGCGAGCTGACCGGCGCCCTGCCCGGCCGCATGCTCGACGTCAACGCCTGACCCGACCGGCGTCGCACCCGGCTCGGACCGAACCCTGGAGACCTCCATGACCGTGACCTTCGAGAGCGCACCCACCGCCGTCCACATCGGCGCCGCCGAGCTCCCCTTCGTCGACATCGGCAACGGGAACAAGCTGAAGGTGATCCAGGTGAAGGAGCGGGAAGGCCTCTGGATCGTGGAGAACGTCTTCCAGGCCGGCTTCGAGGTGCAGACCCACCGTCACACCGGGCCGGTGTGGGGCTACACCACGTCGGGCGGGTGGAAGTACAAGGAGTACGACTACGTGAACCGGGCCGGCTCGTTCCTCTACGAGCCCGCGGGCTCGGTGCACACGCTCCAGTGCATCGAGGACGACACGCAGGTGTGGTTCCACATGTACGGCGCGAACCTCAACCTCGACGCCGACGGCAACGTCGAGTCGGTGACCGACGGCGCCGGCTCCCTCGCCGCGTACTACGCGCTCTGCGAGGCCCAGGGCCTGCCCCGTCCGAACGTGCTCGTCGACTGACGGGGCCCCGGCATGCCCTTCGGGTTCGACAGCACGACCGACGACGTCCTCGCCGGCGTCGACCTCGCCGGACGCACGGCCGTCGTCACCGGCGGCTCCGCGGGCCTCGGGCGCGAGGCGGCGCGCGCCCTCGCGTCGAAGGGTGCCAACGTGGTGCTCGCGGTGCGCGACGCGGGCGGGAAGGGCGCGACCGCGGCGAGCGCGCTGCGCGAGCAGGTCCCCGGAGCCTCGATCGACGTGACCGAGCTCGACCTCACGGCGCTCGACAGCGTGCGCACCGCGGCGAAGGCGATCCTGGCGGCCAACGACCGCATCGAGCTGCTCGTCAACAACGCGGGCGTGATGGCCACCCCGTTCGGCCGCACGGTCGAGGGCCACGAGCTGCACTTCGGCACGAACCACCTGGGTCACTTCCTCTTCACGAACCTGCTGGCGCCGGCGGTCGTCGCGGGCGCACCGGCCCGGATCGTCAACCTGACGTCCGCCGGCCACCAGTCGTCCGACATCGTGTGGGACGACGTCGACTACGAGCGCCGCCCGTACGACAAGTGGGAGGCGTACGGGCAGTCGAAGACCGCGAACATCCTGTTCACGGTGGAGTTGGAACGCCGGCTCGGGCCGCGTGGCGTGCACGCGTACGCGGTGCACCCGGGCATGATCGTCACGGAGCTCGGCCGGCACCTGAACCGCGACGACATCAAGCAGATGGGCGAACGGGCCAAGGCGCGCGGCACGACGCTGCCGTCGTACAAGTCGATCGAGCAGGGCGCGGCGACCACGGTGTGGTGCGCGACGGCACCCGAGCTCGCCGGCGTTGGCGGCGTCTACTGCGAGGACTGCCACGTCAGCGACAACCACGCCCCCTGGGCCCGCGACCCCGAGAGCGCGAAGCGCCTCTGGGCACTCTCCGAACAGCTCGTCGGCCAGGAGTTCCCCGAGGGCTGACCTTCGGCGCCCGTCACCGTGCTCGGCGGAGCAGCGGCGAGGTCCACGGCCCGCGACCTCTCAGGAGCCGGTGTCGCGCTCCCACCGGACGACGTCGTCGAGGCCGCCGTGCTCCACGTCGTAGACGAAGCCGGCGACGACCTTCAGCGGGGCGAGGTACGGCGCCGACGCCAGGATCTCGATGTCCTCGCGGAGCGCCTCGGCGTGGTCGTCGATCGGGAAGAACCCGAGATCGGCCCCGGTGCGCCGCCGCAGCTCCGCGTCGGTGACGCCGGCGAGGCCGCACTTCGTGTGCTGCATGACGACGGCGGTGTCGACCCCCAGGATGTGGCAGGAGAGGGCGAGGCTGCGCAGCACGTCGTCGGTCACCCTCCCGCCGGCGTTGCGGATCACGTGGGCCTCGCCCAGTTGCAACCCGAGGACGGCGAAGACGTCGATGCGGGCGTCCATGCACGTGACGACGGCCAGGTGCCGGCTCGGCCGCGGGTCGGCCACGTTGGCGCGTGCCGCGGCGTACGCATCGTTCGCGGCGAGCAGGCGGCCGACCTCGGTCATGGCGTCAGTGGCTACTCGTCCCGCAACCGGACTCGCAACTCGTGCGCGACCCTGCAAGCGGATGCTCAGCGGATCCGGACGAGGCGGAGGGTGTCGCTGGCGGGCTCGGGCCCGGTCGGCGACCCGGCGAGCACGACGGCGATGTCGCCCGGCTCGACGTAGCCCGCGTCCCGCACGGCTTGCACCGCGTCGTCGACGATCGCGTCGGTGCTCGCCGCGAAGGGGACGAGCAGCGCCTCGACACCCCAGCTGAGCGTGAGCTGGCGGGCCGTGCGGGGCGACGGCGTCGCCGCGACGATCGGCATGAACGGCCGGAACCGCGAGATCGCACGCGCGGTCTGACCGCTGCGCGTGCAGGCGATGATCACGTCGGCCGCCTCGTCGATCGCCGCCCGCCAGCCCGCCGCGGTGATCGCAGCCGTGATCCCCGCCGGCGACGCCGCGCCACCGGCGACGAGCTGCACCCCGAGCCGCGAGCCCCAGCTGAGGAAGTCGAAGTCGCGCTCGGCCCGCAACGCGATGCGCGCCATCGTCGCGACGACGCCGACCGGGTCGGCGCCCACCGCGGTCTCGCCCGAGAGCATGACCGCGCTCGTGCCGTCGAGCACGGCGTTCGCCACGTCGGTCACCTCGGCGCGCGTCGGTGTGCTCACGGTCACCATCGACTCGAGCATCTGGGTCGC
>DASRHL010000419.1:0-6953 GCA_035650535.1 Acidimicrobiia bacterium | reverse complement strand
CCGCGGGCGGGGGCGGCGGCTCGGCCGTGTCGACCAGCGTGGCCACCGGCACGTCGCCCGCGGGGGGCGACGCCTCGGCCGGCTCGGCCGCGACCGCCGGCGTCTCGTCGGTCGGCAGGTCGGCCGGCGGCGGCGCGGGCGGCACGACGACCGGCGCGGGCGGCGTCACCACGACCGGCGCGGGCGGCGTCACCACGACCGGCGGTGCGGGCGGCACGACGACCGGCGCGGGCGGCGCGACGACCGGATCGGGTGCGGTGAACGCGGGCGGGGCCGGTGGGGGCGGTGTCTCGACGTGGGTCTCCGACGGCCGCCAGACGAGCGGGGGCAGCGCTTCTGCCTCGGGCGCGGCCGTCGAGGCGGTGGTCCCGATCGGTGTCGCCGGCGCGCCGGGCGCGGTGGGCACGGGCGCGGGCGCCGCACCCCCGCGGCCACCGAGCGCCTGCGCGTAGCTCAGCAGGACGTCGGCGTCGACCTGTGCCCGCTCGACGCATGCCCGCGCGCGGCGCTGCGCGGCTTCGAGCAGCGATCGCATCTCGGCCTCGTGCTCGTCGCGCAGCGTCTGCGCGAAGCGATCGACGTGGGTCGCGACCCAGGCATGGAAGGCGGGATCGGTTGCACGGCCCGTGGCGGCGCGCTCGGCGGCGTCGGCCGCCGCCTCGGCCGCCACGCGCTCCTCGTCACGGGCGACGAGATCGCGCTGCGTCTCGGTGATGATCGACTCCACGGCCGCGGCCGGAACGACGTCGACCGGGGCGGGTTTCAGGATCGGGGAGCTCACGGCCTCGCCGCCTCGTCGTCGCGGCGGGGCCCGAGCGGCTCGTGGTCGTCGAGCGCGCCGCGCAGGTAGTCGAAGAACGCGTCGTCCTCGGGCGAGGTGACCGGATCGGTGGGACGGGTCGGGAGCGCCCGACGCAGCAGGGTCGCGAAGCCCGTGGGCGCGCGCGTCTCGTCGGTCTCGGGCGCGTCGCCGTTCGACGCGCCGTTCGTCGCGGCTCCGTTCACGGTCGGATGACCGTTGCCGTTGTGACCGTTGCCGTTGTGACCGCTCCCGTTGTGACCGCCGGCGGCCGGCGCCTGCCAGAACGCGTCCTCGATGGTGAGGTCGATCTCGGAGGCCGGCGGCTCCGCCGGCTCGGCGACGGTGAGGGTGGCGAGCGCGGACTCGAACGACGTCGGTTCGCCCGCCCGAACGGTGGGTGGCACCGATTCCGTAGGTGGCGCCGCACCATCCCGGGACGGAGGTGGCGGCGGCGTCGCCCCCAGGATCGCATGGGCACGGGCGCGCGCGTCGCGCAGGATCGTGGCCGCATCGTCGCGGGCCCGCGCGACGATCTGCTCCACCTTCCGGTCGACCTCCGACCGGCGCTCGGCCAGCTCCCGGCGGACGCCGAGGAGCGCGTCGTGGACCAGCGCGGCCGTCTCACCCGAGTGCATCGCCGCCTCCTCGGCCCGTCGCTGCCGATCGCGCGCGGCCGCCGTCGCCGCCTGGAGCCGCTGCTGCTCGGCGGCGGCGGCCGCGAGGTACCGGTCGACGTCCGCGCGCGAGTAGCCCTGGACGGCTCCGCCCGCCTGCTCAGGCCCGCCCGTGGTGCTCGGGCCGGGTGGGGTCGTCTCCATCGCGCGGGACTGTAGAGAAGCGATGGAAACTGCACCTGAACATGCCGTGAACGATCCGTTCACCCGGAGAGAAGGGTCGGGCGACTACTTCGACGCCTTGCTCGACACCGGCGCCTGGTGCTTGACGAGGTCGGCGGCGAACGCAGCCAGGAACGCCTTCGTCTTGTCGAGCGATCCGCTCCCGCCCGACGATCCACCCGTGAGCGCGTCCTCGATCTTGATCCCGAGTGACCGGGCGACGCTCGCGGATGGAACCGGCGCGGTGAAGTCGACCTTGGCCGAGTTGATGATCATGAGGTTCACGCGCTCGTACCGCGTGCCCTCGGGCGTCTCGACCGGCCAGTGCCAGTAGACGTTCGTCCAATCGGAGTGGATCGCGGTGTTGTGGTAGGTGAGCACGTGAGCGACGACACCCCCGAGGTCGACGGTGTTGGTCGACTTCAGGTCGTAGCCGTGGAAGTTGTAGCAAGCCTCGATGCCGTACGTGGAGAAGCTCGACAGGTCGTCGGTGTCGATCACGTCCGCGATCACCGACGCCGTGGTGTGGAACGGGCTGACGGACTGGCTGTCGTACGTGAACTGGTAGCGGTACCAGGTCGAGCTGTCGCCGAAGAAGGGCTTCGCCCAGTCGAACTGGGCGATCTTGCGTACGAGCCAGCCGTCCGGGTGGTTCGGGTGGCCGAGGAACGACACGAGGCGGGGCGCCCCGAGCGAGTCGGAGACGAGGTCGAAGCTCTTCAAGCTCGCGTTGGCGATCCCACTGAGCAAGCCCATGGCGACGACCAGGGCCACCGCGAAGCGCGTCTTGGGCACGGGGGTGCGCGGCGGCTTCGGTCGGGGCTCCGGTTCCGCAGCGTCGTGCCCGTCTCGCCCGGCGCCGTCGGTCGGCGTCCTCGCGCGCCGCCTCGGCGCCGGCAGGTTCACCTCGAGTCCGAACCTGCGCATGACCGCGAGCATGAGAAGCACGCCGATGCTGAAGGTCACGAGCCCGAGGTAGGGGTGCAGCGCGTCGATCGCGACCGATTCGCCCCACTGCTTGCCGACCCAGAAGATCATCAGGATGCGGGCGACGTTCAGCAGCCAGATCGCCAGGAGGCCGAGGGCGAGCCAGGCGAGCTTCTTGAACCACCGGCCCTTCACGATCGAGAGGAACGCCGCGGTCACGAGCGTGTAGCCGACGAGCCCGTTCACGCCCGAGCACGCCGACGCGACGCTGACCTGGAACGTCTTCCCGGCGTGGGTGATGTCGAAGAGCGAGCCGTCGCCCGCGGTCGCCGGCGTGGCGACGCTGACGAAACCCAGCGAGGTCTTCACCGCCGCCAAGGTCGCGTTGGTGAAGTTCTGGAGCTGCTCCATCAATAGCTTCGTGTACGGCAGCGGCCACGCGAACAACAGGAAGGCGATCGGGAAGCGGAGCCGCCACAGCGTTCGCACGCCGAACAGGATGGCGATCGAGCCGGCCACGAAGAGCGGGAGGGCGAGCAGATCCACCCGCCAGACCCAGAACATCGTCGAGAGCCGCACGGGGAGCAGCAGGTTGATGGCGAGCGATCCGAGCAGCAGCGGGACGCCGATGATGTAGTCGACCTCGCGGTCGTGGATGTCGGGCTCCGGCTTCACCGGGCGGGCGCGCACGGCGGCGAGCGCGAGCGCGATGAACGGCACCAGCCCGAGGTACGCGAGCGGGGTGTCGCTGTTCAGGGTTCGCAGCAGCGTCGAGAACGAGTAGTGGTACGCGACGACCACGACGGCGATGAAGATCGCCACGATGCGCGCCTGGCGCGCGACCGCCCGGTCGTGGGGCGTGACCTCGTCGAGCATGCGACGGAGGTTCCCGAACCCGGCCCGCGCCGGACCGAGCACCGCCTCCGTCATGCTCATATCAGCCGAACATCGCGACCGGCGCCGGAACGGTCAAGCGGAACGCTCCGTGATCGGCGGCTCTTCACCTCGAATTCACCCGGCTGCTCAGGCGAGCAACGTACGGCCGAGGTGGTCGCGCCGGTCGCGGACGCCCGGGAGCACGAAGAAGTAGCCGCCGCCGGTCGGGCTGATGTAGTCGACGAGCGGCTCGTCGACGAGCCGGCGCTGCACCGCCTCGAACTGCCGGCGCAGGTCCTGCTGGAAGCACGTGAAGACGAGCCCGACGTCGAGGTTCCCGTTCACGTCGATGCCGCGGTCGTAGTTGAAGCCGCGGCGCAGGATGCGGCTGGATTCGGTCTTCGGCGTGCGCGGGTTGGCCCGACGGATGTGGCTGTCGAGGCGAACGAGCCGGCCGGCCGGGTCGTCGCGGTAGTCGGGCGCGGCGAGCTCGGAGCTGCCGCCACTCAGCGGGATGCCGGTGTCCTTCGCCCTGCCGAACATGTCCTCCTGCTCGCGTAGCGACACGCGGTCCCAGAACTCGACGAGCATGCGGATGACGCGCACGACGAGGTAGCTGCCGCCGGCGGTCCATGCCGGCTCCCCGCCGGTGCCGTGCACCCAGACCAGGCGGTCCATCTCTCCCGCGTCCCCGGGGTCGGGGTTCGCGATCCCGTCCTTGAAGCCCATGAGGTTGCGGGGCGTGCCCGACGGCCGGGGCGGGCTCGTGAAGCCGTCGATCCTCCACTTGGGCTGCATCGCGCCGCGGGTCGCCCGGGCGATCTCGCGCAGCGCGTGCACCACGACGTCGGGCTCGCCGGCCCGGAGCTGCACGAGGAGGTCGCCGTGGCACTGTGCGGGATCGAGGTCGTCGTTCGGGAACGACTGCATCTCGACGAGCCGCGCCGGCTTGCGCGACGCGAGCCCGAAGCGGTCGTCGAAAAGAGACGCGCCGACGCCGACGGTGACCGTCAGCTCGCCGCCCGCGAGGCGCGGACCGAGAACGCCGTTGTCGGGCGGCGGTGCCGACGCGCTCGCCGGCGCGGGCAGCCCGCCGTCGACGAGACGACGCGCCTGGTCGGTGACCACGCGGAAGAGGTCGGCGAGCCCCGCCCGGTCTGCGGCGATGACGTCGAAGGAAGCGAACGCCGCGCTGCGTGTCGGGGGCTCGAGGATCCCGGCCTGGTGCACCCCGTGGAAGCCGCGAGCGGGCGCTGCCGGCGCGGACGGTGCCGAGGTCGAGCGCCACGCGAGCCGATCACGGAGGAACAGCGCACCGGCGCCGGCCGCACCGGCCCCGAGGAACGCGCGGCGGTCGACCGGTTCCATGCTCGCTCGCTTCAGCCCCGCTCGACGCTCACTCTTGGCCCGCGTCGCGCGGGAGCTCGAGGACGTCGGGCACGGGTGCGAGCGTCTCGAGGACGGCGCCGAACCTGCCGTCGAGCATCTCGCGCTGGCGCGCCGTGAGGTCGGCAAGTCCGAGCCAGGTTCCGTCGGCGCGCCGGTAGGCGTCGAGCAGGGACGCGAGCTCGTCGACGACGCGCGTCGACTCGGCGGCGAGCTTCGGTGCCCGTGACCGGAGCAGCGGGTCGAGCGCCTCGAGCACGGCGCGCGTCCCGTCGACGTTCGCCCGTGCCGTCGCCAGAACGGTGTGGCTCCCCTGGTCGGCGTCGCCGGTGAGCTGGAACTGCAGCGTGTTCTCGAGGATCTCGTGCGCGCGCAGGGGCACGTCGCGGATGTCGGTGAACTGACCGGGGAACGCGGCGATCAGCGCGTGTACGTCGGCGGCCAGGCGGGTGGCGACGGTTGCGAGCCCGGGCAACGCCTCGCCTCCCCACAGCCCGTGCTCGAGTCGGAGGAATCCCGTCCAGTGCGGGTCGCCGACCCCGCCGGGCAGGCCGTCGGGTCGCCCGTCGATGCGGGCGTCGAAGTCGCCGAAGGTCCCGTAGGCGACCCCGAGGCGCTCGTACGCGAGGTGGGCGGCGAGCCACGCCGCCCGCGCGTCGGCCAGGCGTCCGTCGACCACGGCGGCCCGGAGGCCGTCCGTCTCCGCTGCGAGCTGCTGCAGCGCGGCGAGCGTCCGATCGCGCACGTCGGTCGCGACGGGCGTGAGCTCGTCCTCGGTGACCGGCTCGCTGGCGACCACGCCGCGCAGCGAGTGCCCGGCCACGGCCTCGGCTCTCGAGAGCAGAGTGGCGCCGGTCGCGAAGTCGCACTTCCACTGGTAGTGACCCGGTGGCAGCCGCACGACCAGGTCGCGCGAGGCGCCGGCCGCGACGACCTCGAGCGAACCGAACACCCGGGGCGCCCGCGCGCCGACGAGCTCGACGTCCACCGCGTTGTGCGCGTCGTTGTGGACCGTGAAGGTCCGGACGCCCGAGCGTGGCGCGTGCCACGCGTCGGCGCAACCGTCGTCGCCTACCCGGATCGAGTTCGGCGCGTCGCCGGGCGACGAGGCGAAGGCGCTCACCAGCATCGCCGCGAGAGCGACGAGCGCGATCAGCACGGCCGCGGCCAACGCGATCTCGCGACGGGTCCGGGCGCGGTTCCACATCACTGCGGATCCTCGTGCGCGCACACGGAGCGCGCCACACGCACGCGTGCAGGATGATGCACCTTTTCGCGTGCGTTCGCACGGACGACACGATTCGTTTCGTCACGTGTCGCACAGCTCGGATGTGTTCACTCGCGTGTGGTCTCCGCGAGAGGTGACCGCCTCTCCATCGTCAGCCAGGGGCGCGACGTTGCGAGGTGCGCCAGAAGGCGCGCTTCACCCGGGCGGGACTGACGAGGAGGGTCCGTACATGCGATCGAGGGTGCGCTCGATCGGCAGATCGTCGGCGGTCGCGTTCGCGGTCGTCGCTGCCGTGTCAGCCTGGCTCCCGTTCGTCGGCGGCGAGCCGGCCGGCGCCACACCACCAAGTGCGACCACGCCGATCAACCACTTGGTCGTGATCTTCCAGGAGAACGTCTCCTTCGACCACTACTTCGCCACGTATCCGCAGGCGGCGAACACGAGCGGCCAGACGTTCAACGGGACGACACCCAACGGCACACCCGTCGGGCTCGGCGGCCCGGTGAACAACCTGGCCAACACCGTCGGCGCCGGCAACAGCGGCACCCTGCTCACGAACAACCCCAACAGCTCCCAGCCGCACCGGTACGACCCGTCGCTCGACAGCAACGTGCTCACCTGCTCGGTCAACCACAGCTACAAGCCCGAGCAGCTCGCCGTCGACAACGGCCTGATGGACAAGTTCCCCGAGAACGTCGGCGTGACCAGCGCGCGACCCACCGGCGGTGGCAACTGCACGACGGGCGAGGTCATGAACTACTACGACGGCAACACC
Organism: Acidimicrobiia bacterium; assembly: GCA_035650535.1. Taxonomy (GTDB): domain Bacteria; phylum Actinomycetota; class Acidimicrobiia; order IMCC26256; family PALSA-555; genus DASRHL01. The sequence goes on along the minus strand of DASRHL010000419.1, from coordinate 123 downwards.
GTCACCGCGATGTGGAACTACGCCCAGCACTTCGCGATGAACGACAACGAGTTCAACACGAACTTCGGGCCATCGACTCCGGGCGCCCTCAACCTCATCTCGGGCAACACGGGCGGCGTCGAC
>DASRHL010000418.1:0-9478 GCA_035650535.1 Acidimicrobiia bacterium | reverse complement strand
TCTTCACATCCAACGACGCCCGCACCGCCGCGCTTGCGCCTTGGCTCGACAACTACAACACTCGCCGCCGCCACAGCGCCCTCGGAGGCCGTCCCCCAATCAGCCGCCTGTCACCAACCTGATGGCCGAGTACAGCTAGTCGTAGAAGGGCGGGGCGGGAGGCGCGAGCGGAGTGCCGCCGCCGCCGACGCTGAACGGCCCGTTGTTGGTCACGACGCGCAGCTGGGCCTGGATCCGGCGCATGTCGGCCCGCGCGCTGCCGAGCCACGGGTCGGCCGACGGCTCGGCGTACAGGTTCATCTGGCCGGCCGCGTTGACGACGTACGCGCCGTAGCGCTGGAGCGCGTACGCGATCGCCGTTCCTTCCGGCGACAGCCCGAGCGACGGGATCGACACGCTCGGCGGGATCGCGACCAGCGAACCCATGTGCACCGCACCGCGATAGGCGCTCGCGGCGAAGCCGTCCTCCGCGCGCGCGGGCCAGACGGGACCGGACGCCAGCGTCCCCGCCGGCATCGCGAGCTGCAGCGCGTGGCGGATGTCGTGGTCCTGGATCTCCCACGTGCGGATCAGCCCGCCGATGGATGACATCCCCGCCGCGGTGACGCCCTGCAGGCCGTCACCCCGCAGGTCGACGCGCCGGTGGAAGCGGGCGACGAGATTGCCGTAGGCCCACGCCGTACGCCAGCTCTCGTCGATCAGCTGGCGGCCCGGGTCGACGACCGCGAGCGTCGCGTCACCGCCCGGCGGCCCGGCCGGGGTCGCGGACGCCGGCACGTGGAGCTGCACGGTGTCGTTCGCGAAGAGGGTGCGGACGGGATCACCCATCGACGCCTGCACGACCGGCGTCGACCAGATGGCGGCGTTGATGCCCGCCGGCGTGTTGACGAGCTCCTGGGTGCGGAGGTCGCCCGGTGCGCTGTACTGCGCACCCGTCCCGATCGGCGTGTTCCACGGGGAGCTCGACGCGAACGGCCATGCGAACGCGTCACGCGAGGTCGGGTTCCCCGCCAGGTCGCGATGGACGGCGGGTCCGCCAGGCGCGAAGCACGCGGACGCGACGAGCGCGAGCGCGACGACGAGCACGGTGAACCATCCGGGCCGTGCGAGACGGACGCGCGACCGACCGCGCAAGGACATGGAGCTCCCCCTCCGGGCGAAGGCGCCACCGCGTCGGACGGCGCACTCGGCTGGCCCGTGATAGGACGCACGAGAGGACCCGCGCTAGGACACGGACCCGGTGTGCGCGCGACCACAGCGCCGTCACGCGCGGAGCGCGCGAATGGTCAGTGCATCCCGGAGAGCTCGAGCGCCTCTCGGTAGAAGTCGTTGCCGCGAGCGAGCGTCGACGGCGTGTCGAAGCCCTGCAGCTCGCCGCCGTGGATCACCATGATCCGGTCGCAGATCGTCAACGTCGACATGCGGTGCGCGATGACGAACACCGTCGTGCGTCCCTTGAGGTCGGCCATGGTGTCGCGCATGAGCGCTTCGGAACGAGGGTCGAGCGCGCTCGTCGGCTCGTCGAGGACGATGATCGCGGGTTCGGTCACGAGCGCGCGCGCGATGCACAGTCGCTGGCGCTGGCCGCCCGAGAGCTCACCACCGCGCTCGCCGACCGAGGTGTCGTAGCCGCGCGGCATCGCCAGGATCTCGTCGTGGAGGTGCGCACGCCGGGCCGCGCGCTCGAGCACCTCCTGCGGAACGTGATCGCGGAAGAAGCGGATGTTGTCGCCGACGGTGCCGGCGAACAGCCTCGCCTCCTGCGGGACGAACGCGATGTGGCGGTACCAGTCCTCGAGGCTGAGCTCAGTGATGTTGCGGCCGTCGACGAGGATCGAGCCGATGCTCGGATCGCGCAGGCGCAGGATCAGCTGGACCAGTGTCGACTTGCCCGCGCCCGACGGGCCCACGATGCCGATGATCTCACCCGGCTGGGTCGTGAACGACACGTTGCGCAGCACGGGCACGCCGTCGGAGTAGGCGAACGAGACGTCGCGGAAGTCGAGCGCGCCGATCCGGTCGACCGGGGCACCGCTGCGGTCGACCGCGCCGGCGCGGTACCGGTCCTGCTCGGCGAGCAGACCCTCGAAGTAGGGGACGCTCTCGTGCAGGCCCTGCAACGCCTGCTGGAGGTTCTGCCCGTAGCCGAGCGAGCGGAGCATGATGAGCACGACGGCGCCGAGCGAGGCGAGCCCGGACACACCGATCTCGTACGCGACGAACAGGGCGAGCACGATCAGCATCAGCGCGATGCCCTGGTACACCGCGGGGACGAGGTACGTCAGGAAGCGCGTCTTCTGCAGCCGCACGCTGGTCTCGTCGGTGAGACGGTCGAGCCGGGCGCGGACCTGCGGCTCGACGTCGAAGATGCGCACCTCCTGCGCCGTGGACGCCAGCTCGGTGAGCGCGGTCGCGAACGCGAGGTTGCTCTCGGAAGCCCGGCGGGAGCGCCGCTGGATGGCGCCGCGGATCGGGCGCAGCGTCAGCCCGATGAGCACCGCGGCGGCCGCGACGGCGAGGGACGCGAGCGGGTTGACGGCGAGGGCCGTCGCCACGAGGGCGACGATGCTGCAGGCGGCCACCACGCCGAGGACGAGGCCGACGATCGCGCTCGACGCCATCGAGGCGTAGGTCGTCAGCAGCTCCTGGATCCGCCCCTCGCGCTCGGAGGACTGCAGCGCCCAGGATGCGCCGAGGAACAGCGCGACGACGTTCTTCCGAATCACGCTCAGCGTCGTCGTCGTCGTGAGCGCGTTCAGCCGGGCCTGCCAGACCGCGAGCGCGGTGCGGACGAGCACGAGCCCGACCGCGACCGCGATCAGCGCGCCGAGCGAGATGCTGGTACCGGCGACGTCGATGTGGTCGCTCGCCTTCTTGGAGGCGAGCTCGACCGCGACCCGGGCGATGACGACGAGCGCACCGGCCTCCGCGAAGCCGCCGACGATCGCCGAGGCGGTGAGGAGCGCGAGCCGCCGCCGCTGCCCCACCAGGAACGGGGCGATCACGCTGCGGATCCGGATCGTCGTCCGGTGCGCTTCGGGAGCCGGCGCCGCGCCGGTCGGCTCGGATGGCTCCGAGCGCTCCTCCGGATCCTCGGCCGGGCCGTCCGCTGCGGCGGTCGTGAGCTGTTCGACCCGGGCGCTCATGCGATCCACCACCGGAATGCTACGGGCTCGTCGCCACTCCTCGTGAGTGCGGACCCACGGATGGACGGGCCGACCCCGTTCCGGCGCGACACCGTGCCCCGACGCCCCACCGATCCTCCAGCCTCGTCACGCTGCCCGGCGGCGGTCGGCCGCCGGTGCCGTACCCGGATAATGTCGACCGCTCCGGCGCCGAATTGAGTCCGATCGCATCCTCGCGACCGCGACGCTCACCGTGGGCGCCCACCGACGCTCTCGGGCCCGCCTGCCACGCTGCGTGGTGTAACCTACACGACCCAGCGCGAAGGCGCGTACCGGGCAGGAACCGTTGAACGACATCTTCGACGACGCCGGCGGGCGCGGCGTCGAGGCCGGGCGCCGGCGCCCGCCCACGGTGAGCGTCGTGGTCGCCGTCTACAACGGCGGCCGGTACCTCGCGGCCACGCTCGAGAGCGTCCTCGCGCAGACGTACCGGGACTACGAGGTCATCGTCGTCGACGACGGATCGACCGACGACTCCCGGGAGCAGGCCCGCGCGTTCGGCGACCGTGTGACGCTGGTCGAGCGGCCCCACGAGGGGCTCGGCGCCGCCCGCAACGCGGGGCTCGCCCGGGCCACGGGCGAGTACGTGGCGTTCCTCGACGCCGACGACCTCTGGGACCCCGACCTCCTCCGGCACCAGGTCGGGATCGCCCGGCGTCACCCCGCGAGCGGACTCGTCGTCTGCGACGGGATCGAGTTCGAGGACGACCGCGTGCTGCGCACGAGCCTGCTCGACCCGGCGGTCACCGAGCGGCTCGACCGGGCGGCCGACGGCACGTGGACGGCGTCCGTCTACGCGGACTTCTGCGCCGGCAACCTCGTGGCCTGCCCGGCCCAGGTGCTGGTGGCCCGCCACGCGATCGAGCGGGTGGGTGCGGTCTCCCTGACGCCGAACGGGCCCCAGGACTACGACTACTACGTGCGCGTGAGCCGGGTCGCGCCGGTCACCTTCCACGGGGCGTCCCTCGTCCGTTGGCGGTACCACGGCGACAGCACGTCGGGACCCGCGCCCCACCGGGGCTACTGGTGGTCGCTCTGGGCGCTGCCCACGCTGGAACGTGAGCAGACCGCGTGCGCTCCCGGCGACCGCGCGATGCTGCGGGCCGCGATCCGCGGGCGCGCCCGGGTCGCGCTGGCCGAGGCCGTCCACGTCCGCATCACCGGAGGCAAGCTCGAGCGGGCCGACCTGGCCTCGATCTACCGGCTGGCGCCCCGGACCCCCGCCGTGCTCGCGATCCGGGCCGCGCTGGCCCTCCCGACGCCCACGAGTCGCACCCTCCTCCGCTGCGCCCGGGCCCTGCGCCAGGGCGGGCGCCGCATGGTGGGCGCGCCCCTTCCCGGGCGGCGCGTGCCGGTGCCCGCGCCCGCGCCGGCGCCGCAACCCCGGCCCGACGGGGCGTTCCGCGACGAGCTGGGGTCAGCGGCCCGGACGCCCGCATCCGTCTAGGATTTGCGTAGGGGTCTCACGAATTCGGCCGCCGCGCAGTCCGGCGGTGGCGCCCCGCCAGGTTGTCGCCATGACCAGCACCCCGGAGCAGACGTCCGAGCCCGCACCACGTCCCCGCGCCCGGCGGCGCGGGCGGCCGCCGCGCGTGACCCGGGAGCAGATCGTCCGGGCCGCCACCGAGCTCCTGCAGGAGCAGCCCGACGAGTACCTGACGATGGCGCGGGTCGCCGAGCGGGTCGGCGTCAGCCCCATGGCGCTCTACCGGCACTTCCAGGATCGCGACGAGCTCGTCGACGAGGTCGTCGGGTACGTGCTGACACAGCGCAACGCCGCGATCCCGCGGGACGGCGCCTGGCAGGACCAGCTGCGCGCGTGGATCCTCGGGGGGCTCGAGTTCCTGGTGCCGTGCGCGCAGGTCGTCCAGGTGGTGCTGGCGGGTGGGACGACACGCTGGCTGCACGACGCGGCCACCCTTGCCCGCATCCTCGAGCTGGCCGGGTTCCGTGACGACGAGCTCGCCGAGCTCGAGCTGTGGATCGCGCTCTCGGTCGGCGGCTACGTGATGGCCGAGGCCGCCCGGCGGCAGGGTCCCGACCTGACCGAGACCTACGCCGCGCTCGCACAGCTCCCCGCCGACGACGCCGAGCGCCTCGTCACGCTGATCCCGCGCATCGAGCGCGCGTACGGGCGCATGCACGAGCGGTTCGCGGACCGGATCATCCAGTCGGTGGAGGCGGAGCTCGCGGGCTCACGCCCGCGCAGCTGAGGGGCGTCGATGCGGGGACTCCGGGGCAAGGTCGGGGTCGCGTCGCCGGCGGTGGATCGGAGATCGGCAACAACGACACGTTCTTGGCACGTTGAACGCCGCTATCCGGCGTTCAACGTGCCAAGAACACCGAAGGTCAGTTGCCGAGCATGGTCGACATGAGGCGGCGGCCGGTCTCCATCCCGCTCACCTTGCCGAGCGCGTAGTCGACCTCGGGGTACGTCGCCGGCGCCGGGACCGCCGGGGTCACGAGGTCGTCGAGCGCGGGCCCGATGCGGTCCGCGATCGGCTGGAGGAACGCGAGGTCGAAGCCGTAGACGTCGGCGGCGGTCTCGCTCGCCATCAGTCGCACCTCGCCGGCCGTGCAGCCGTTGACGGCCTCGCGCAGCGCGGCGAGCGAGTGCGGCCACGTGCCCTCGATGTGCGGGTAGTCGGCGCCCCACATGATGCGCTCGACGCCGATGCGTTCCCGCACGTCGCACTCGGCGCGGCTCATGAACGACGCGCCGACGTAGCAGTTGCGCAGCCAGTACCCGGTCGGCGACAGCGTCAGGAGGTCGGTGATGCCGCGCTCGAACGGCGAGTGGTACTGGTCGTCCATGCGGTCGAGCATCGACGGGATCCAGTCCGCGCCCTGCTCGGTGAACACGACCCGGAGGTCGCGGAAACGCTCGAACACGCCACCGAACACGAGCTGCCAGAGCGGGCGCCGCGCCCACCACATGAACTCCATCTTCGTGACCCACATCGCGTGCGGCCCGTAGCCCTCCCACGGCGTCCCGCCGGAGTGGAAGGTCACCGGCAACCCTTCGTCGACGCACGCGGCCCAGAGCGGGTCGTAGTACGGGTCGTGGTAGCCGGGCAGGCCGAAGTCGCCGGTCGGGAGCATCACGCTCGCCAGCCCGACTTCGCGCACCCAGCGCACGTCGGCGACCGCGGTGTCGATGTCGTGAGGTTGGACGAGGGCGACGCCGGCCCGGCGGCCCGGCAGCCGGCCGCAGAAGTCGGCGAGCCAGCGGTTGAACGCGCGCGCGCCGGCGAGTCGCAGGCGGGGGGTGGTGTCGGGGAACGGGAACGCCGCGCCCCAAGGCGGCTCGTTGCCGTTCTGGAAGTCGGCGAAGAGCACCTCGGCGACGATGCCCTCGCCCTCGAGCTCGGCGTTGCGGCGGTCGGAGTCGTGGACGCCCAGGGCACCGCCGCGCGCGATCGCCTCCTGGCCGAGATAGAGGTCGACCATCGCCTCGCCGAAGAGCGCGTGGACCAGCTCGTCGTCGTCCTTCAGGCCCATCTGACGGTTGCGCTCGGCGCGCCACGCTTCCCGGGCGGGAACGAAGCGGTCGAACTCGTCGAGGAAGTCGGGGTCGACGTACGGCCGGTACTCCGCGATCGGCGGGCCGGCGTGACCGTCGGCCGAGACGAGGGCGAGGCGCTCGGGCATGGTGCGGTCCTCCGTCGTGTCAGACGCCGGGCGCGGCGCGCTCGACGCCCTTCCAGAAGTCCGGCATGTCGTCGCCCATGGAGGCGAGGACGTGGTTGGGCGTCTCGGGCGGCAGGTGGCCGTCGTCCTCGGTGAAGCCGTACTCGCGTGCGAGGGTGGCCGACCAGTAGGAGCCGCCGGTGCGCTTCATGATGTCCGGGTCGGCAGCGAGGGCCACGACGGCCTTGCCGTTGAACTTCGGCGTCTCGCCGAAGCTGATGTCGAGGCCGTGCAGCAGCCGCCGGCCGTCCTCCGCGACCTCGGTGTTGGCGAGCAACCCCTCGGTGAGCACGAGCCCCGGCCACAGCGACACGACGGCGACGCCGTGGGGACGCAATTCGAAGGCCGTGTCGCGCGTGACCCGGTCGATGGCGGCCTTACCGACCCCGTACGGGATGGACAGGAGGTAGCTCTCGGCGCCGTGCGACGAGATGTTCACGACCAGGCCCGAGCCCTGCGGGATCATGATCCGCGCCGCCAGCGCGGTCGCGACGTAGTCGGAGCGCGGACCGATCTCCAGGCAGTTGGTCATGTGGTGGAACGGGATCTCCCAGAACGGGACGCCGACCATCTCGCTGAACTCGGGCGAGGCCACGTTGACCACGAGGTCGAGGCGACCCTGCTCCTCGCGGATCCGGTCGAACACCGCCTCGACCTGCGCGTCGTCGGTGTGGTCGCACGCGACCGCGACCGCCTCGCCGCCGAGCGCCTCGATCTCGGAGACCGTGCGGGCGAGGCTCGCGAGCCGGCCGGGCACGTCGTCGAGCGTGCGCGCGGTCACGTAGGTCAGGGCGCCGCTCGCCGCGACCTCGAGCGCGATCCCCTTGCCGATGTTCTTGCTGGCACCCGTGACGAGCGCCACCCGGCCGTCGAGAACTCCCGCCATGCGCTCCCCCCGAGTCCGTGGTCCGACGGTCCCTATATAGCGTACGCCGTACTCAAATGCAACGGCGCGGCGCGGCCGCTCCGGCGGGAGCCAGGCCCACGGCCGTCACCTTGTAGGCGGGTGTGTTGGTGCAGGCGTCGCGGTGCGGACCGGTCAGCCGGTTGACGGCCCGAGCGGGGTCGCTGAAGGTGGCGAACACGACCCCCGGCGGCACCCGGTCGGTCACCTCCGCGGGCAGGACCGCCTCTCCGTAGCGGCTGCGTACGCCGACCTCGTCGCCGTCGGCGATGCCGAGCGACTCGGCGTCGGCGGGCGAGATCTCGAGCCGGTCGGTCGCGTGCAGGGCGGCGGTGGCCGAGCGACCGGTCATCGTGCCGGCGTTGAAGGCGTAGAGCCCGCGCCCCGTGACGAGCACGAACGGCAGGTCCGCGCTCGGCCGCTCCGGCGACGGCCGGTACTCGACCGGACGCAGCGGCGCCCGCGGCTCGCCACCCGCGAAGGTCTCGCTGTGGAGGATGCCCGTCCCCGGGTGGTCGTCAGTGGGGCAGGGCCACTGCAGACCGCCCGGGGCGTCGAGGCGCTCCCAGCCCATGCCCGCCCCCGGCGCCCAGACCCGCCGCACCTCCTCCCAGATCGCGGCCGGCCCGTCGTACACGAACCGGTCGCCATGGCCGAGCGCGGCCGCGAGCCGGCACAGGATCTCCCAGTCCGCCTTCGCCTCACCCGGCGGCGCGACGGCGGCCCGCACGCGCTGCACCCGGCGTTCGGAGTTCATGAAGGTGCCGTCCTTCTCGAACGCCGACGCCGCGGGGAGGAACACGGTGCCGGCCTCCCGGGCCGTCTCGTCGAGGAACAGGTCGACGACAACGAGGGTGTCGAGGCGCGCCAACGCCCGCCGCGTCGTGTTGGTATCGGGCTGCGTCGCGAGAAGATCCCACCCGATGACGAGGAGCGCCTGCAGCGCCCCGGCGCCGGCCGCGTCGAGCATCTGCATCGCGTCGAGACCCGGCTCGCGCGGGACGTCGACACCCCAGACCGCGCCCACGCGCTCGCGCGCATCGACCAACGGCGCGTACCCGGGAAGGTGCGCGGGTTCGCATCCCATGTGCGCCGCGCCCTGCACGTTGTTCTGCCCGCGCAGCGGGTTGACGCCGCTGCCGGGGCGGCCGAGGTTGCCCGTGAGCAGAGCGAGATCGACCAGGCAGACGACGCCGTCGGTGCCCTGGGTCTGCTCCGTGATCCCCAGTCCGTGGAACGACATCGCAGGCGGCCCGGTCGCATAGAGGCGCGCCGCGCGCCGGATGTCGTCGGCGGGCACGCCGCAGACCGCCTCGGCACGCTCGGGTGTCCAGGTGGCGACGGATGCGGCGAACGCGTCGAAGCCGCGGGCGCGCGCGGCGAGGAACGCCTCGTCGACGAGTCCCTCGGCGACGACGACCGAGGCCATCGCGTCGAGGAGGGCGACCGTCGTCCCCGGCCGGGGTCGAAGGTGCACGTCGGCCATCCCCGCGAGCTCGGTCCGGCGCGGGTCGACGACGACGAGGTGCGCACCCCGCCGGACGGCCTGCACGATGCGGGCGCCCACCACCGGGTGGTTCTCGGTCGGGTTGGCGCCGCAGACGAGGATCGTGCGGGCGGCCTCGATGTCCGCGAACGAGTTCGTCGCCGCTCCGGTCCCGAGCATGCTCCAGAGCCCCGCCGCGCTCGGCGCGTGGCA
>DASRHL010000417.1:0-12524 GCA_035650535.1 Acidimicrobiia bacterium | reverse complement strand
CGCGCTCCTCTGGCTCGAGTCGCCGACGAACCCGCGCAACGGCATCGCCGACCTACGGGCGCTCGCCCGAGGTGCGCGCGAGCGGGGCGCCCTGGTGGCCGTCGACAACACCTATCCGACGCCCTTGCACCAGCGCCCCCTCGAACTGGGCGCCGACGTCGTCGTGCACAGCGCGACGAAGCTCCTGTCGGGCCACTCCGACGTGCTGTTGGGCGCGACGGTGGCGACCCGTCCCGATCTGTGCCGCGCCCTGCGCCAGCAGCGGTCGCTTCGGGGAGCGGTGCCCGGTCCGATGGAGACGTTCCTCGCGATCCGGGGGCTGCGGTCGTTGGGCGTGCGGCTGGAGCGGGCGGCGGCGAACGCGCAGGAGCTCGCGCGGCGCCTGCGCCACCATCCCGACGTCGAGCACGTGCGGTACCCCGGCCTTCCCGACGATCCGGGTCACGAGCGGGCGGCCGCGCAGATGGACGGCTTCGGCGCGATGGTGGCGTTCGAGGTACGGGGCGGCGCCGCGCCTGCCGAGGCGACGGCGCGGGCCACGCGGCTCATCGTGCACGCGACCAGCCTGGGCGGGATCGAGACCACGATGGAGCGTCGGGCCCGCTGGGCCGACGAGGGCGATCGGCTCCCGCCCGGCCTCCTCCGCCTCAGCGTCGGCTGCGAGCACGTCGACGACCTGTGGGACGACCTCGCCCACGCGCTCCACATCGGTTCCCTCGTCCGCTGACCCGTCGACTGTTGGGTTTCCTGCGGAGAGCGCAGGAAACCGCACAAACGCGGGGGTGGCGCGGAGGGCACCGCGGAGGTCACCGCCGAGGTGATGCGGAGGCGTGTGAGTCAGTCGACGAGGCCGAGAGCGCGGGCCCATTCGAGGTTGAGGCGGGCGGAGCCGACGTGGGCGATGTGGACGACGTGGCCTTCGCCCTGGTTCGGGTCACCGTCGATGATCGGACCCGACCCGGCGCGCTCGGCTTCGGTCGCCAGGCGGTCGAGGCGCTGCCAGTACTCGATCTCGGCGGCCGTGGGCGTGAAGATCTCGTGGACGAGCGGGATGTGGCGCCGCTCACCGAGCATCATCCCGTAGTACCCCATGTCGCGCAGCTGCACCGCCCACGCGCGCAACCCGTCCTCGTCGTCGGTCGCGCCGCCCCACATGCCGCTGATCGGGTAGCGGATACCGGCGGCGCGCGCGTCGACGAGCACCTTGCCCCGCAGGTAGAGGGTCTCGTCGCCCTGGGCCGTCCACCGGTAGCCGAGCGCCTGGTGGATGTCGCCGAAACGCGACACCGCGCCGCCCATGTACGCGACGCGTGGTGATGCCATCGCGAGGTCGTACGCGATGCGGATGGCCTGGGCCGTCTCGAGGATCGGGTACATGACGGTCGTCCCGATCGGGACGCCGAAGTCGACCTCCGCCGCGGCCAGCAGCGCGCCCATCGCGTGCAGGTCGGCCGGGCTCGTCACCTTCGGCACGAGGACGCCGTACAGCCGGCCGCCCATGACCGCGCGCAGGTCCTTCATGGTCTGACCGGTCGCCGCCGGCTGGACACGGGTGAAGACCAACGGCGTCGACCCGTCGGCCGGCAGCTCGTCGACGAACTCGCGCACCACGAGCCGCGCCTTCTCCCGCTCGGCCTCCGGGAACGGCGTGCGCGGCTCCTCGAGGTCGATCACGATCGAGTCGGCGCCCGAGGCGACGGCCTTCTCGAGCCCCCCGCGCTCGTGCCCGGCGACGAACAGCACCGACCGGAGCGGACGTGCGGCCACGCGTTCCATCAGGTCTCCTCGAATCCGGCGGCGACGACCTCGGCCACCGCGGCCTCGACGCGCGTCCCCTCGAAGAAGCGTGGGTTCATCTCCGCGTGCAGGCGCACCGGGTTGAGGAACGTCAGCTCGCGGAACTCGCGCGGCCCGATGAGGCCGCGCTCCACGAGCTCGTACGCCTCGGCCACCGGTTCGGTCATGTCGGGAACGTCCCAGTGCGCGATGTCGGAGCCGAACACGGGCCGCAGCCGCGCGCCGAGCGGGTTGACGTCGTCGCGGAACGCCCAGGTGAGGAGGGGATCGTCGGCTTCGCAGCCGAAGTAGAACCGGTCGGCGAACAGCGCGCGCAGGTCGTCGGCCCGGTCGATCTTGCAGGCCGCGAACTCGTCGGTCTGGGCCGGCCGGGCGCCGGGCCGGCCGAAGTACTCCCGCAGCCGGTCGAGGTTGGCGGTCACGGTCTCGTCGCCGTACTCGCCGAGGTAGCGGACCATCTCGTCGACGTCGAGGTTGTCGGGGTCGAGATCGCCGATGCGGTCCGCGTTGCGCTTCTCCCAGTGCCCGACCAGGTCCGCGAAAAGGCTGCACGCCCAGGCGACGCCACCCTCGAGGAAGCCGACGCGCAACTCGGGGAACCGGCGGGTGACACCGCCGAGGAACAGCGACTTCGCGAGCGCCTCGTGCGACTGCGACAACCCGCTGATGTGGTTGAACACGTAGTTCGAGATCGACCGTGTCACGCGGTGGTACTGGACCGCGCTGTGTGAGACCGGCGCGACCCCGAGCTCGACGCACGTCGCCCAGAACACGTCGTAGTCGTAGTCGCTGTCGATCCCGTAGGTGTCGAGGCGGTACGGGAAGGTGGAGCCGGCGAGCACCGCGGGCGCGAGCGGGCGACGGGCGTGGCCGGCGATCAGCGCCGTTTTCAGCCCGAGCTCGCGCACTGCGAACAGCAGCTCGTCGACCGCGTGCTCGGGCGTCTGCATCGGGATCAGCGCGCCGACGGCCATGCGGTCGGCGTAGGGAGCGAAGAGCCGGGCGTGGTACCGGTTCACGGAGCGGCACACCGCCGACGCCAGCTCGGCGTCGACGCCGTCCAGGTACGACAGGCTCATCGACGGGTACAGCACGGTGAAGTCGATGCCGAACTCGTCGAGCCGCTCGTCGAGCAGACGCGGGAGATGTGACGTGGCGCGGTCGCGCACGTTGCGCGTCGGCCAACCCCACCACGACGGCATCGCCCGCCACTGGTCACGCACGGTGACGTCGTCGCGGTTGGCCAGGATCGACGACGTGTCGGTCGGCGCCAGGCCGCTGGCGAGGAACCGGTCGCGCAGGGCCGGGCCGCCGAGCTCCTCGATCGACGTGAGCACCTCGTCGTTCAGCAACGGCCCGATCTCGACGAAGTGCCCGTCGGCATCCACGATCGGGTGCCCGACCTCGGCCCTGACCTCCGCGGCTCTCGTCGATGCAGGTGTTCGCGTCGTCATGCCGTGCAAGCTACCCCTCGGCTACCCGGCCGGGTTCACCTTCACCGTGACGACGTTCGACTTCTTGCAGTCGAACGTTGCGGGCTTCTTCGGATACACCCGGACGAACTTCCCGCCCTTGACCTGGAGCAGGGCGAAGCAGGTGCCGAAGACCTTCCCGCCCACGTCCAGCGGGCCGATGATGCCGTCCGCGGTGAACCTGTGGATCGTGCGGGCCGCGGCGATGAAGTTGGCGCGGGTCAGGCCGTTGACGCCCTTCGACGCGACGACCTGCTTCACGGCATCGCGGAAGAACAACGCCGGCACCCACGCCTCGACGCCGAACGACGAGGCGTTCGACACGCCGCCCACGGCCTTGATGTAGGTGGCGACGGCCTTGTTGTACTTCGCCTCCTCGAACGGGACGAACAGCGTCTGCACGTACTGGCCCTCGGCGGCGTTCCCGGCGAGCTGCAGGAAGCGCGGCGTGTAGCACGCGATCCCGCAGTCCCAGACCTTCACCGACGTGACACCCTGGACCTGCGCCTCCTTGCGCATGTACGCCATCGCGACGTCGTTGCTGTTGACGTTCGCGAACGTCGAGCCGTGCTCCTTGATGGCCTGTGCCCACGGGAGGTACTTGTCCTGCGGGTCGGTGCCGTGCACGTCGAACTGGAGGTCCTTCTTGATCCCGGCGACGCCCGCCCCCGCGATCAGGACGAGCCCCGCGGTCTGGGTCGACTTCAGGTCCGCCGCGGTCCCGAAGACGCCGTGCAGGTCCTTGTCGACGTTCTTGCGGTACCACTTCAGCTGCCCGATCTGCACGTGGTACGTCGTGTTGGTCGGGTCGGAGAGGACGAGCTGCGGCACGAGCGTCGGGAACGAGGTCGTGACGCGCGCGTGAGTCGGGTCGGTGAGGAGCTGCGGGACGTCGGGCAGTCCCGTCGTGTTGCCCGCCTGGTCCTTGCAGTTGACCATGTCATCGACGTTGTTGAGGAACAGGGCCGTCGTCCCGACCGTCGCGAAGTCGTTCGCGCACGCCTGGATGATCGCGTTGCGTGTCTCGTCGGGACTGAGCTTCGAGTCGATGAAGTCGACCTGGACCTTGCGGCCGGCGAGGCCCCCGTGGGCGTTGATGTACTTGCCCCACGCCTCGACGGCATCGGGCGCCGCCTTGAAGAGACCGGGCGCCAGCGGCGTGTTGACGTCGGCGATCACCGCGATCCGGATGGTGTCGGCCGTGACGCCGATCTCGGTCGCCTTGGGCTGCTCCTTCGCCTGCGCCCGCCGCCCCGAGGCGCGATCGGCCCCGGCGGACGGTGCGACCGTGATGGCCGTCGCAAGAGCCAGGACGACGACCGCGCAGACCGCGGTCCGATGACGACGACGCATGGTGCCTCTCCCCCCGATCGACGACCGTGCTCGTAGTAGAACCTGTTCCGGTTCCGTCGGTCGAAGTATGCCGGAAGGATGCGATGCGCGCATGGCGGGTCCACGACGTCGGCGAGCCGGAGGCGGTCTTCGTCCTCGAGGACGTCGACGAGCCGACGGCGGAAGCCCTCGCGCCCATGGGCATGACGATGGCCGGATGGGCGCCGCTCGCCGACGGCGCCACACCGGCACCCGACTGGGCGATCCTCGACGTGCGGGTCGCCGCCCTCGCCCTCCCCGACGTGACAATGGCGCGCGGCACCTATCCGGTCCCGGTGACCCGCCCCTACATCTCGGGTCAGGAAGGCGTCGGGATCGTCCGCGAGACGTCGCAGAGCCTGCGCGACCTCGTCGGGAAGCGGGTCGTCGGCGTGTGCATCCAACCGTGGGGCAGCCTCGCCGACGTCGCGGTCGCCGTCGGGAGCAGCCTCTTCGTCGCGCCGCCGCAGCTGAGCGACGAGGAGGCGGCCGCGTTCCTCATCCCCGCCCACACCGGCTACCACGCGGTCTACCGCCGCGGCCAGGTCGCGGCGGGCGAGACCGTCCTCGTGCTCGGCGCGGCCGGCGGCCTCGGGTCCGCGTGCGTGCAACTCGCCGCCGCACGCGGTGCCCGCGTCGTCGCCGCGGTCGGCAACGCGGCGAAGGCGGAGCACTGCCGGGCGCTCGGCGCGGACGCGACGGTCGACCACTCGGCCGTCGACCTGGTCGAAGGCGTCCGTGCCGTGACCGACGGGCGCGGCGTCGACGTCGTCATCGACCCGGTGCAGGGCGAGCTCGGCGCCGCGGCACGGACGCTCCTCGTGCCCGACGGCCGCGACGTCCTCTGCGGGCACGCAGGCGGGCTCGTCCCGATCGACCCGCACTTCTACGTCGGCAACGTCACGCTCGTCGGTGCAACGCTCGGCGGCTACGCCCCCGAGCTGATGCGCCAGATGTTCCTCGACGCGGAGCGCGACCTGCTGGCGATGCTCGACGCGGGCACGTTCCGACCGACGCCGACCCAGACCGTCGACTTCGGCGACGTCCCCGCCGTCCTCACCGAGATGGCCGCCCGCCGCACCGTCGGCCGTCCCGTCGTGCGCGTCGCGGACTGATTCCGCGCACGCTTCGCGTCGGAAAGCGACGCGGATCGTTCAGAGAACGGAGAAGAGGCCGCCGCGACTCAGCGGGTGTTCTTGATGCAGCGGCGGACGAAGTCGTGGATGCGGTCGTTGACGGCGCGCGCCATGGCGGTCGGGAACATGGTGAAGCCGTGGGGCGACTCGGGGCACACGATCAGCTCCGCGTCGTTGCCCGCGGCCTCCCAGCGAGCGGCCATGAACAGCGTGTCGTCGAGCAGCGGGTCGTCGGTCCCGACGGTGAACAGCGCCGGCGGCAGGTCGTGCAGGTCGGCGTAGAGCGCCGAGATCCCGGGATCACGCAGCCCCTCGGCGTCGACTCCCTGGAAGACCCACGGGACGACCTGGCGGATGGTCTCGGCGTCGATGATGAGCGTGTCCTCCCGGCGCCGTTGCGACGGCGTGCGGGAGATGTCGTAGGCGCCGAACACGAGGTTCGCGCCCGCGAAGCGCTCGATCGCGTCGAGACGGTCGCGGACCCGCAGGAGCGTGATCGCGGACAGTGTCGCCCCCGCCGAGGCGCCGCCGATCAGCAGGCGATCGGTGCCGAACTCGGCGGCCGCGTGCTCCAGCAGCCACGCGACCACGGCCTCGCAGTCGTCGGCGCCGGCGGGCCAGGGGTGCTCGGGCGCCAGCCTGTACTCGATGCTCACGGTCGCGACGTTGCACGCAGCCGCGAGGCGCGTGTTCTCGGGATCCATCATCGCCGCCGAGCCGATGATCCACGCGCCGCCGTGGATGTCGACGTAGACCGCGTCGATCGTGTCGGGGCACGCGACGCGGATGGGGATGTCGCCCGCGGGGCCGGGCACCGTGCGCTCCTCGACGGGGAGGACGGCCGATCCGACGAACGCGGCGAACGGGCCCTCGGGGTCGCCCTCCATGCGCCGGATGGTCTCGATGTCCTCACGGGTCGCGAGGCGCAGCGGTGGCGACACGTCGGCGATCACGGCGTTGATCGCACGTGCCTCGGCGACGTGGTCGTCGAACTCCCGGGTCCGGATCACGGCGTCCCCCCTCGTTCGCCGGCGACGAGGTCGAGGATACGGCTCGGCGACAGGTGCCGCTCGGTGACGCGGACGCCGAAGGGAGCGAGCGCGTCCTCGATCGCGTTGGCGACCGCGGCCGGCGACCCGATGGCGCCGTTCTCGCCGACCCCTCGGAAGTCGATCGGCCCCTGCGGCGGCGAGTCGAGGTGCACGATCTCGATCTCGGGAACCTCGGCGGCCGTGGGGAGCAGGTAGTCGAGGAGCGTGGTGGTGAGCGGTTGGCCCGAGTCGTCGTAGACGAAGCGTTCGTACAGGACGCTGCCGATGCCCTGCACGACCCCGCCGGCCACCTGGCCGTCGACGATCGCGGGGTTGATCATCGAGCCGCAGTCCTCGACGACGAGATAACGAAGGATGCGCACGACGCCCGTGTCGACGTCGACCTCGACCCAGCAGGAGTGCGTCGCCTGCGACCAGCCGCCTTCGGGGATCGCGAAGTCGTGGCTCGCCGCCAGCCCGGGCACCTCGGCGGCGAGCCGCGCGAGTTCCCAGGCCGACGCGGGCACGCCCCGCACCCGCACGGAGCCGTCGACCATCTCGACGTCGCCGGCATCGACCTCGTGGAGCCGGGCGTACTCGTCGATCACCCGCTCGCGCAGCGCCGCGACCGCGCCGACCACTGCGCCGCTCGCGAGGGTCGCGGCCCGGCTCCCGCCGGTCCCGACGAGGTTGAAGGGCGTCACGTCGGTGTCGCCGTGGACGACGCGCACCTGCGCGTGGCCGACCGCGAGCCCGTCGGCGGCGAGCTGCGCGAGCGTCGTCTCGTGGCCCTGCCCATGGGGCTGCTGGCTCGTGAAGACGGTGACGGTGCCGTCGGGCTCGAGCCGGGCCTCGGCGCTCTGCGCGGAGCGCGGTGACGCGCTGCCGCCGAGCGCCGCGCTGTAGTCGGGCGGGCCGGGTGACGCCTCGACGAAGGTGGCGACGCCGACGCCGAGGTAGCGCCCGTCGGCGCGGGCCGCAGCCTGCTCGGCGCGGAACCGGGGAAGGTCGGCGAGGTCGGCCGCGCGCTCCAACGTCTCGCGGGCCGTGACGAACGCGAGGGTCGGGCCCGTGACCATCCGGGTGGGCAGCTCGTCGGGCCCGAGCAGGTTCCGCAGGCGGACGTCGACCGGATCGAGCCCGAGCTCGCGCGCGATCACGTCCATCAGGCGCTCCCTCGCCCACGTCTCCGACTCCCACGGTCCGCGGTAGGCGACGTAGGTGGCCTTGTTCGTCGCGACGACCGTCGACGTGAAGGCGTAGTCACGGATGCGGTACGCGTTCGGGAAGAGGACCCGGGCGAGCGTCGCGTACACCGTGCTCGGCAGCGTCGTCAGTTGGTACGCACCCTGGTCGACGGTCATGCGGACGCGCACCCCGAGGATCGTCCCCTCGTCGGTGACGGCCGCTTCGAGGTCGAGGACGTCGTCGCGCGCGTGCCCGGCCGCGAGCAGGTTCTCGGCCCGGTCCTCGATCCACTTCACGGGACGGCCGAGCCGCCGTGCCGCGACGCACACGCACACGTCCTCGCGCATCGTGTACGCCTTCTGCCCGAACGACCCGCCGATGTCGCCGCAGCGGATCGTGAACCGCTCGAGCGGCTCGCGCATCAGTGCGCTCAGGCTCGCCCGGATCGCGTGGGGGTTCTGGTGGGCGACGTGGTACGTGAGCTCGCCGGCGCCCGGCCCCGGCTCCGCGAGCCCGGCCCGTCCCTCGAGCGGCACGTTGGCGACGCGCTGGTTCGCGATGTGCAGCGTCACGACGCGGTCGGCGCGCCCGAACGCCGAGTCGGGGTCCCCGTAGACGTGCTCGTCGTGGAAGACGACGTTGGTCCCGAGCTCCTCGAACACGGCCGGTGCCGACGGGTCGAGCGCGGCGTCGATCCCGGTGACGGCCCGGAGCGGCTCCACGTCGACCTCGACCAGCTCGCACGCGTCCTCGGCGAGCGCGCGGCTCTCGGCGACGACGATCGCGATCGGCTCGCCGGCATAGCGGACCTTGCCGCTGGCGAGCGGTGGGTAGCCCGGCTTCGCGAGCCCCTCGGGACCGCCGGGCTGGAACCAGCCGGCTTCCGCGGCGAGATCGTCGGCGGTGAGGACGAGCAGGACGCCCGGCGCGCGGCGCGCCTCCCCGGCGTCGACGCCGAGCAGGCGGCCGTGCGGCACCTGGCTGCGCACGAACGCGGCGTGCACGGTGCCCCGGAGGTCGAGGTCGTCGACGTAGCGACCGCGCCCGGTGAGCAGGCGGGCGTCCTCGACGCGGGGCGTCCGCTCCCCCACGTAGCGCGTCTCCGTCACGCGAGTCCCTCGAGCGTGCGCAGGTCGAGGTCGTCGATCATCGTCGAGCGGATCCGCGCCGCGGTCGCGTCGTCGACCGGCAGTCGCGGCCGCCGGGGCAGCCCGCCCGGCAGGCCGAGGATCGCGAGCGCCCCCTTCGTCGCGACGATCCCGCCGCAGTCGCGCGTCGCGGTGAACAGCCGCATGAGCGTGCGGTAGGCGGCGTTGCAGCCGGCGAGGTCACCGGCGACGAATCGCTCGATCACCGACGCGCACAGGCGAGGCGCCAGGTTCGCGTCGGAGCTCAGGTAGCCCTGCCCGCCGAGGGCGAGACAGGTGAGGGCGTGCATCGGGCCGCCGACGTGCACGTCGACCCGCCGGTCCACCGCCTCCAGCACCCGCAGCAGGTAGGTCTGGTCGGGGCTCGTGCAGTTCACGCCGACGACGTGGTCGTAGTCGGTGACGATCGCGCCGATCAGGTCGGCGGGGATGAAGTAGCCGACGCTCTGGTGCGACGACAGCACCGCGGGCACGTGGATCCCCTCGAGGACGTCGCGCAGGTAGCGCTCGAGCTCCACGCGGGTGGGTTGGTTCCCGTGGCCCTGGTCGAGGGAGTAGACCTGCATGCCGTCGAGGCCGGCGTCGGCGACGCGCCGGCCCAGCTCGATCATCTGCGCGGCGGTGCGCGGCTCGACGCCCATCGCGAGCACGGGGACCTTCCCTCGGAGCTCTTCGCGCCCGATCGCGAAGATCCGGTCGAGTTCGTCGTCGCCGAGCGTGTAGCCCTCGCCGCTGCCGCTCCCCCCGAGGTACACACCGACGCCGGCCGCGGCCATGCGACGCAGGTGCCCCCGCAGAGCCTCCTCGTCGAGCCGGTCGTCCGCGTCGAAGGGGGTCAGACTGATCACGTAGGTGCTGGGCGCACCGGCGGGGCGGGTCACTGCTCGCTCGCGATCACGCCGGGATTCTACGGACGGCGGCGCGTGGGTACCCTTGGGCGCATGACCGTCCAGCGCGAGTACCGACTGATCTCGGCCGACAGCCACGTCAACGAGCCGCCCGACCTGTGGACGAGCCGCGTCCCCGCGGGGTTGCGCGACCGCGCCCCCCGCATCGAGCACTTCGAAGAGGGTGACGCCTGGGTCATCGAGGGCGTCGCCGACCCGATCAACTTCGGGATGAACGCGTGCGCCGGGCTCGAACCCGAGGACATGAAGGGCTGGGTGCGCTTCGAGGAGATCCGCCGCGGCGGCTACGACCCCGCAGTGCGGGTCGCCGAGATGGACCGCGACGGTGTCGACGCCGAGGTTCTCTACCCGACCCCACGCCTTTCCCAGGCGATCATCGCGAACCCGGACGCCGCGTACCGCGAAGCGATGGTGCGCGCCTACAACGACTGGCTGTCGGAGTACGTCGAGTACGCGCCCGAGCGCTTCGGCGGCCTCGCGATGCTGCCGAGCACCGGCGCCGAGGCGACCGTGGCCGAGATCGACCGCGTCCTCGACCGTCCGGGAATGCGCGGCGTCGTCATGGGCTGCTACCCGAACGGCACGCTGTCGATCGAGTCGGAGGACGACAAGGTGTGGGCCCGGCTCGCCGAGCGCGGGGTCCCGCTCGGGATCCACGTGAGCCTGAGCCTGACGATGCCTGCCGCGCACCGGGCGAAGCTTCCCGGGTACGGCCGCTTCTACGACGCGCCGAACCGCATGATCGAGCTCGTCTTCGCGGGGGTCTTCGACCGGTTCCCCGACCTCGACGTCGTGTTCGCCGAGGTCGACTTCGGCTGGGTCCCCTACGCCAAGGAGCAGATCGACAACAACTACCACCGGCTCGAGCCGCTGAGCCGGTTCGGTCTGCAGGCGCCGCCGAGCGAGTACATCGAGCGCCACTTCCACTTCGGGTTCATGACCGACACGTTCGGGATCCACAACCGGCAGTACGTCGGCGTGGAGCGGATCCTCTGGTCGAACGACTACCCGCACATCAGCGCGGACTGGCCGACCTCGTGGCGGACCATCCAGGCCGCGTTCAGCGGCGTGCCCGCCGCGGAGCGGCGGGCGATCCTCGCCGGCAACGCGCAACGCCTCTACGGGTTCGGTCGCTGACCCACACCGCGCTCGCGCGTCGGGCCGTCGGACATGCGTCGCTCCGGCCCCGCGCTTCGAGCGTCAGGGCCGGAGCGACGCGTCCCCGGAGCCCGGCCCGTCGCCACCCGGCGCGGGTACCGGGCCCGTTGCTCTCCCCCTCCGGGTCGGTTGCGGTGCGGCTCCCTTCAGACGGTCGCGTGCTCGATGACGAGACGTGGCATCACCGCGTTGTGTCCGGCACCGACGATGAAGATGCCCTCGTCACACTTGATGCAGTGGACGGGGAGCATCTCGTCCTCGGAGATCGTGAACACGACCCGGGTCATGCCGCAGGTCGGACACCGGATGGTGTCTCCCTCGTCGATCCAGACCGTCTCTTCCACGGGCTTCATTGAGCCACGAACGACCGTGCCTGCCCAGGGACGAAGGGCCTGACACGCCGGGGCGACCGTCACGGACGACTACGGTGCCCGAGCGCTCGTGCCTGCGGTGAACTACGCGCGGCGCGCCACGCCTCGTCCTGCCCCCGTGCGCCCTGTCTACGATGCGCGCGGCACGGGGGCGGGGGTGAGGCCGGTTCGCGATCATGGACGTCGAAGAGCTCACCCGATTCGACCGGGAGCTGCTGCGCACACTCCTCGACACGATCGACGACGCGGTCGTCGCCACCGACACCGAGGGAACGATCGTCGCGTGGAACGCGGGCGCCGAACGGCTCTTCGGCCGTCCGGCGGCGGAGGCGATCGGACGAACGGACGACATCACACGCCGACGCGACGGCTCGCCGCGCGACCTGCACTCGAGCGCGTCGCCGCTCCGTGGCCGTGACGGGCGACTGCTGGGCACCCTGACGGTCGTCCGTGACGAGACCCGGTCGAAGGTGGCCAACGAGGCCCAGGCCCAGCTCGCGGCGATCGTGACCTCGTCGGAGCTCGCGATCATCTCGGAGGACCTCGACGGCACCATCCGAACGTGGAACCGGGGTGCCGAGCTGCTCTACGGCTGGACGGCCGAAGAGGCCGTCGGCCGGCACATCACGATGGTCGTCCCCGAAGAGCTCGTCGGCGAGCTCGAGGCGATGTTCGGCCGCGTCGCGCGCGGCGAGCGACCCGAGCCGTTCGAGGCGAGGCGGCGGCGCAAGGACGGGACCATCCGCGACGTCGCGATCCTGCTGTCACCGATCGTCGACGACGCAGGAACCGTGACGGGCTTCTCGGCCATCACCCGCGACGTGACGGAGGAACGGCGACGCGAGCGTCACGAGACCGAGCTCGAGCTCCGGCTCGCCAACGTGCAACGGCTCGAGAGCCTCGGGCGGCTGGCGGGCGGCGTCGCCCACGACTTCAACAACCTG
>DASRHL010000416.1:0-2454 GCA_035650535.1 Acidimicrobiia bacterium | reverse complement strand
GCAGCTCGAGCGAGGCCACGGCTCCGCGACGATCGTCGACTTCGCGCCCTACGTGACGCGCGTCGTCGTCGAGCGCGGTCCGCCCCGCTGTCTCTAGTCCGAGACGACCGTGTACAGCGCCGGGTGGGAGGCGAACGGCATCGCCGCGGCCGTCTGCTCGAACTCGGGCCGCCCGATCGCCTTCGAGAACGCGAGCGGGCTCGACCACCGCGCGACGTTCACGAACCGGAAGTCGGCGGCGCCGACGGCGCGGTGGAGCCGCGTCCCCAGGTAGTCGGGGCACCCCGCGACCGCCTCGCGCGCCCGATTCCAGCCGGCGAGGAAGGCCTCGTCGTCGTCGGGAGCCACCTCGAAGGGGTTGATGAGCGTGACGCCCTGCGTCCCCATCGCCGTGCCGTCCTCGTGCGCGATCTCGTAGCGGCCGGAGTGCGTATCGAACGGCAGCTCGACGGTGTCGGCCACCCCAGCCACGGAGACGAACCGGAAGCGGACGTCCCGGCGCAGCGCTCGGTGCAGGGTTGCCGCCGGCCTCTCGCGCTCCCAGCCGGCGATGAACCGGTCATCCGCCTGGACGGGGACCTCGAACGCGGTGATGAAGACCATCTGAGCATCCTCCCAGCGACTCTTGATGTCGCCTTGAGACATTCTTAGTCATGCATTTCGGGTCGCGTCCGACTATCTCCCCATGGCGGTCGAGATCACCACGGACCAGGCGCGACTCCTCGTGCGGCTGCGCCGGCGCTTTCCCGAAGCCGACGTGCGCGTGCACGAGCGGGCGTGGGGCGTGATCGTCGAGGTGCGCCGCGGGGATCGCGTCGTGGCGCTGACCGCGCTTCATCCCGACGGCCGGATCGCCCGCGACCGCCCCGTGACGGCGCCCGCCGCTCAGCCGTCGGCCGGCGTCGCGTAGTCCTCGCCGCCGACGATGTGCAGCGACACGTAGGGCTCGTCGCCGACGACCCACGAGTCGTGGCCGGGCGGGATGTAGAAGAAGTCGCCCGCCTTCATGACGACCTCGCGCCCGTCGGCCATCTTCGCGACGGCCTGGCCGCTCAGCACGAGACCGACGTGCTCGACCTCGCAGAGCTCGGTCCCCGCCGTCCGCCCCACGTGCTCGGTCCACCGCCAGCCGGGCTCATACGTCGCGCGGCCGAGCGTCGTGCCCCCGACCCGGTAGACCTCGAAGCGGCCCTTCTCGAAGGTCCGCACCTCGGTCGGGTCATCGAAGTTGCGCAGTTCCAGGTCCATGTCCCGAGTATGCCGGTCGTGGACTTCCGGCTCGCGAGACCGGCCCTCCGCGCCCCGGCGCCCGCTCGGCCTCGCGAGGACTTCCGGTTCCCGAAACCGGCCCTCCGTGCCCCGGCGCCCGCTCGGTCGCGAGCCGCTCCCTTGAAGTTTCGGCGCGACCCTGCGAGAATAGTTGCTTAGTCAACTACTTCCACGTCATGGCCTCCCAACCCACCTCCCACCCGACTCTCCCCGCCACCCTTCGGCTCGGCCCGGTCCACCTCACGGTCCGCAACCTCGACCGCTCGGTCGGCTGGTACCAGGACGCGCTGGGGCTGTTCGTCCACGAGCGCGACGATGCCACCGCGACCCTCGGCGCCGGCGACGACCCAGTCGTCGTCCTGCACGAGGACGCCAATGCGCGCCTGCCGGGCCGCGAGGCCGGCCTCTACCACTACGCCCTGCTCTATCCCGACCGCGCCGAGCTCGCTCGCGCCGCGCTGCGCCTCGCCCGTGCGCGCACGCCGGTCCAGGGCGCGTCCGACCACCGCACGCACGAGGCGATCTACCTCCCCGACCCCGACGGCAACGGCATCGAGCTCGCCGCCGACCGTCCGCGCGAGCAGTGGCCGGCCGGTCTGGGCTACGACGGCGGCCCCGCCCCGCTCGACGTCGACGACCTGGTCTCCGTCATCGCCGGCGAGGAGCCGACCGATCGCGTGCGCCCGGGCCTCCGGGTCGGCCATCTGCACCTCCATGTCGGCGACATCGACGACGCGCTGGCCTTCTATCGCGACGTCGTCGGCTTCGACGTGATGGCGCTCCTGCCGACTGCGGCGTTCGTCTCGGCCGGCGGCTACCACCATCACCTCGGCTTCAACGTCTGGCGCGGTCACGGCGTGCCGCCGGTCCGACCGCGGACCGTCGGCCTGGGCCACTGGACGATCTCCCTCGGCGACCCCGCCGCGCTCGCCGCGCTGCGCGAGCGCCTCGACGACGCCGGCATCGCGCACGAGGACCGGGACGGCGGCCTGCTCGTCGCGGACCCGTCGGGGAACGCGGCGCTGTTCGTCGCCTAGCGCGGACGACCGGCGAGCGCCTCGAGCGCCGCGTCCACGTCGGCCTCCGTGTTGTAGACGTGGAACGCGGCGCGCAGCCGGCCGCCGCGGACCGCGGTCATCACGTCCGCGCGCGCGAACGCCTCCTCGGCGCCGGGCACATCGGTGC
>DASRHL010000415.1:0-5712 GCA_035650535.1 Acidimicrobiia bacterium | reverse complement strand
GACGGTCGAGAGGACCGTGGTGTCACCCAATTGCACGACGACCGCACCGTCGGCCAGACGGGCCAGGCGACCGGTCTCGAAGGACATGGCGGTACCGGACTCGTTGACCGGACCCGAAACGCGAATGGCCCCATTTCCGTCGGGCATGGGAACGCCCTCCTCTCGTGGAGTGGGAGGCGGCGGTTCCCAGTGGTCAGGGTCCGGACGGGCGCCGATCCTCGGATCGGCCTCGGCCGGGCACTGGCGACTGACAACCGACGCGCTCGATTCAACTGCTCGCGAAACGAGGAGCGGATCCTCCGCTCCCCGTTCCCGTCTACCGGCGCAGACCCAGCTTCGCGATGAGCGCCCGGTACCGATCGACGTCGTTGCGCCGGAGGTAGTCGAGCAGCCGACGCCGGCGCCCCACGAGCATCAGCAGCCCCCGGCGAGAGTGATGGTCCTTCTTGTGGACCTTCAGGTGCTCCGTGAGGTGGTTGATCCGCTCGGTGAGGAGTGCCACCTGGACCTCCGGCGAGCCGGTGTCGGTCTCGTGGAGGCGGTGCTCCCTGATCGTGGCGGCGGTGTCGGGCATGCGTTGCGAGAGCCTTCGTCGGTGGACGGGGCGCACCCGCGGGCCAGCGGGCCCCCGAGTGCGACAGAGCAGGCTACCACGGAGCGGCCCGAAGCTCAGGCCCCGAGGACCGCCCGGGCCGCCTCGACGTCGCGGCCGATCTGCTCGACCAGCGCGGCGACGCCGTCGAAGCGGACCTCCTCGCGGAGGTGCTCCACGAAACGGACCTTCACGGCCTGGCCGTAGAGGTCGCCGTCGAAGTCGAGCACGTGGGCCTCGAGCAGGGACGTCGCGGCGTCGGCGTAGAAGGTGGGCCGCCGGCCGAGGGAGATGGCGCTCGGCCGCTCGACGCCGTCCGCGCCGACGAAGGTCCCGGCGTAGATGCCGTCGGCCGGGAGGCAGACCCGGGCCGGGACCTCGACGTTGGCGGTGGGGAACCCGAGCTCCCGACCCCGCCGGTCGCCCACGACCACCACCCCGCGGACCTCGTGGGGGCGGGGCGGCCGGCCGAGCAGGCGGGCAGCCTCGGCGACCCGGCCGGTGCGGACCAGCTGGCGGATGCGGGTCGACGAGTAGGGCCGGCCGGCGGCGTCGCCCGCCTCCGGAACGAGCCCGAGCCCGAGCACCTGGAACCCGAGCTCGGCGCCCATCTGCTCGAGCAGCCGGACCGAGCCGTGGCGCCTGTGCCCGAAGTGGAAGTCGGCGCCGACGATCACGAGCTTGGCCCCGAGGCTCCCGACCAGGACCTCGCTGACGAAGTCCTCCGCGGGCTCCTTGCTGCGGGTCTCGTCGAAGGTGAGGACGCACGTCGTGTCGAGAAACCCCGTCGCCTCGAGGAGCTCGAGCTTCTGGGGCAGGGTCGTCAGCAGCTTCGGGGCCGACTCGGGCCTCACGACCTCGGCGGGGTGACGGTCGAAGGTGAGGCAGCACGCCTCGTGGCCCCGCGCGTCCGCGAGCTCGCGAACCACGCGCAACACCTCCTGGTGCCCGAGGTGGACGCCGTCGTACGCCCCGATCGTCACCACCGCACCCGCGGCGGGCGGCTCGTAGGTCGCCAGATCGGTGACGACGCGCACGCTCAGCCCCCGTTCCCGGCGAGCACGACCACGGGTGCCACCGCGGCGCGCCGCCGCTCGTAGACGGCGAGGAGCCGGGCGTCCGGCCCGACCACCGCGAACGGCCCGTCGCCGAGCCCGGACGCGGCCGCCATCGTCGACGGAAACGTCATCCCGTGCGTGACGGCCCGTGCCTGCTCGGCGTCCACGGCGAGGTGTTCGAGGTCGCGCATCGCCTCGAGGGGCGCGAGCACGGCGGCGGCGGGATCGCGCCGGATCTCGTCGAGGGACCGCGCGTCGTCGAGCCCGAACGACCCGGCGCGCGTCCGGCGGAGGTTCGCGAGGTGCGCGCATCCTCCGAGCGCGGTCCCCAGGTCGGCGGCGAGCGATCGGATGTACGTGCCGGCGCCGCACTCCACGCGGAGGGTCGCGGTCGGGTACTCACCCGGCTCGAACGCCTCGACCTGGATCCGGTCGATGCGGACGCGGCGCGGCTCGCGGTCGACCTCCTTGCCCTCGCGCGCGAGCTCGTGCAGGCGGCGACCACCGACCTTGACCGCGGACACCATGGGCGGCACCTGCTCGATCTCGCCGACGAAGGCGCGCGCGGCCCGCTCGACCTGATCGCGTGAGACCGGCATCGGACGGCGGTCGAGGATCTCGCCGGCCGCGTCGAGCGTGCTCGTCGCGATGCCGAAGCGCACGTCGCCGCGGTACTCCTTCCTGCCCTCCTGGAGGAACCGGAGCAGGCGCGTGCAGCGCCCGAGCCCGACGAGCAGCACTCCGGTGGCGTCGGGATCGAGGGTGCCCGCGTGCCCGACCCGGCGCTGGCCGAAGATGCCGCGGACCTTCGCGACGACGTCGTGGGACGTCCAACCGGGTTCCTTGTCGACGACGACGAGCCCGTCGGTCTGCGTGCGCCGCGTCGTCGTCGCCATCCGGTGGACCGACGCTAGAGCGCGGCCTGGATGCGCGCCACGACCGTCGGGATGTCGAGGGTGGAGGTGAACCCGGCCGCGAACCGGTGCCCGCCGCCACCGTTCGCCTCGGCAATCCGGCGAACGTCGACCTCGCCGAGGGAGCGGAGGCTGACGCGGACCGACCCGTCGGCCTCCTCCTTGAGGACGCACGTGACCTCGGCCTCCGCCGTGCGGCGCACGATGTCGATGAGCCCCTCGACCTCGTCGAGCGTCACGTCGTGACGGGCGAGCATCTCCTGGGTCACCGCGGTCCAGACGAAGCGGTTCTCGCGCACCAGCTCGGCCCGTTCGAGCGCCTCACCGAGGAGCTTGAGGTACGCGAAGCGGTGCTCCTCGAAGAGGGCGCGCGACAACCGCGCCACGGGGACGTCGAACTCCGTCAGACGCCGGGCGAGGTCGAACACCGCGGGTGTGGTCGTGTCGTACTGGAAGCGGCCGGTGTCGCACACGAGCGCGGCGTAGAGACAGACCGCGGCATCGCGCGTCAACGGGAGGCCGAGCTCGTCGATCAGCTCCTGCACGACCCACCCGCTCGCGGCGGCTTCGGGCTCGACGACGTTGATCGTGCCGTAGCACTCGTTCGAGATGTGGTGGTCGATGACGATCAGCGTGCCTGCTGCGCTCGCCGCCGGCGCGAGGTCGGCCAGCCGCGCGAGCGACCCGCAGTCGAAGGTGACCATGACCTCCGGCGCGACCGGGAAGTCCTCGGGCTTGGCCAGGCGGTCGAGACCCGGCAGGTCGCGGTAGTGCGGCGCGACGACGAAGGGCGTCGGGAACGACGCGACCACCGGCAACCCGGCCGCCCGCAGCACGTGGAACAGACCGAGCATCGAGCCCAGCGCGTCACCGTCGGGATTGACGTGGCACGCGAGCGCGATCTCCCCCGCGTTGGCGATCGCCGCCGCGGCCTCCTCGAGCGTGTGTTCACTCACGATTCCCGCCCTCGTCGCCTTCGTGCTGCGCGTCCTCGTCGTGGAGGTGGCGGATGATCTCCTCCACGCGCTGGCCCCGCTCGATCGCGGGATCCGACCGGAAGTCGAGCCGCGGAAGGTACTTCAGGCGAACCTGCCGTCCCAGCGCCGCCCGGAGATGCGGTGCCGCCGCCCGCAGCGCATCCAGAGTTCCTTCGTCCTCCCGTCCCAAGGCCGCATAGTAGACGGTGGCATGGCGCAGATCGGGGGCGACCTCGACGCCCGTGATCGTCACCATGCCGAGGCGCGGATCCGACATGCGCTCGAGCTCCTCCGCCAGCGCCTCGCGGACGACCTCGTTGACGCGGAGCATGCGCGGGTAGCGCCGGGTCGAGTGGCGCTCAGGCACGCCCGTCCTCCGGTCCGAGCACGGAGTCGGGCTGCAGCCACACCGTGTCGACGTCGAGCAGCTCGACGTCGGGCTGGCCCGCCACGAACCGCTCGACGCGGTCGAGGAGCTCGCGGAGGTGCCCGTCGCTCTCGGCGACGATCGCGACGCCCACCCGCGCCCGCTGCCACTGGTCGTGGAACCCGACCTCGGCCACGGAGAGGCGGAACCGGTGCCGCAGGCCCTCGACGATCGGGCGGACGGCCGCCCGCTTCGCCTTGAGCGACCGGCTGGCCGGGATGTGGAGGTCGAAGCTGGCCGCCGCCGCGTGCATGCTCACCATTGTCGCGGGCTACCGTCGGTGGCATGCGATCGGGTCGTCTCGCCGCCTCGCTCCTCGCCGTCGCCACGGCCGTGACGGCCGGGGCGCTCGGGTTCTCGGGCACCGCGGTCGCCGCCACCCGCGCCTCGGTCGCCGCGACCGACGCCAAGTCCCTCGCCGTCGAGGTCTGCGAGGACATGGTCCGTGACGCCGTCATCAGCGCCAGCGGCGGCCCGCTGGCGTCACCGCAGACCGGCGGCTGGAAGGGGAGCCGGTACACGTGCACCTACCCGCTGACCGGCGGCCGGCTCGTGCTCCGCGTCGACGTCTACCCCACCCACAAGAAGGCGCAGGCCGCGTACACGAAGGCGAGCAAGAAGACCAAGGTCGACCAGAACCTGCTCGGGATCGGCGAGCGCGCCCTGCTCGCGAAGGACGGGCACGTCGTGGCCGAGAAGGACCGCTTCGTGCTCGTCGCCGACCCGTCGAAGCTCCCACCGAAGCTGAGCAAGCCGAACCTGTCGCTGGCCGCCGTGGAGGCCGTGCTCAGCTGCTGGGTCGGAACCGGCAGCTCGTCCTGAGACCCGGGGCGACCTAGCCCCTCGGGATCTCGCGGAGCTCGTAGGTCTCGATGATGTCGCCCTGCTTGAGGTCGTGGAAGTTCTCGAGGCCGATGCCGCACTCGAAGCCGGTCTGCACCTCGCGCACGTCGTCCTTGAAACGCTTCAGCGACGAGATCGCCCCGTTCCAGATGACGACACCGTCGCGCAGGAAGCGGACCTTGGATCCGCGCGTGATGACCCCGTTGCGCACGTAGCAACCGGCGACCCGGCCCACGCGAGGGATCGAGAACACCTCGCGCACCTCGGCCTCGCCGGTGACGACCTCCTCGAACTCCGGACGGAGCAGGCCGAGCAGCGCGGCGTTGACGTCCTCGAGGACCTGGTAGATGACCTCGTACAGACGGAGCTCGACCTTCTCCTGCTCGGCGAGCTCGCGGGCCTTGCGGTCGGGGCGGACGTTGAAGCCGATCACGGTCGCGTTCGACACCGCCGCGAGGTTCACGTCCGACTCGGTGATGCCGCCGACGGCACGGTGCACGAACGACAGCCGGACCTGCTCGTGCTCCTGATCCACCTTGCGGAGCGCGTCGGTGAGCGCTTCGAGCGAGCCCTGCACGTCGGCCTTGAGCACGAGGTTGAGCGTCGCGACCTCGCCCCGCTGGACCATCGCGAAGATGTCCTCGAGCCGCGCACCGCCGGCGAGCGACATCG
Organism: Acidimicrobiia bacterium; assembly: GCA_035650535.1. Lineage (GTDB taxonomy): Bacteria > Actinomycetota > Acidimicrobiia > IMCC26256 > PALSA-555 > DASRHL01. The sequence continues at coordinate 229 of DASRHL010000415.1, read as the reverse complement.
GGTGCGCGAGGTTGGCGGTGTGACGACGCCGCTTGCGGGCCTCGGCGACCGCGCGCGCGGTCTTCTCGTTCGGTGCGACCCGCAGCTCGTCGCCCGCGAGCGGCACGTCGTCGAGGCCGAGCACCTCCACCGGCATCGACGGGCTCGCCTCGGTGACGTTGCGGCCGTGGTCGTCGAACATCGCACGCACCCGGCCCCAGCCGCCACCGGCGACGACCGGCTCGCCGAC
>DASRHL010000414.1:0-5837 GCA_035650535.1 Acidimicrobiia bacterium | reverse complement strand
GAGCTGGTTGTTCGACTCCCAGTACCAGTCCTTGGCGGCGCGCTTGACGGTCGTGTGGGTGGCGACGAAGCCGAACCGTCCGTGCTCGTCCGGTGTCGAGGTCTGCAGGAGGATCGAGTTCGCGCCCGCGCCGTTGTCGGGGAACCCGAACGCGTTGTTCCACTTCGTCCGGACGGGGATCCCCGGCTCGAACCCGTAGCCGATGATGCTCACGTGGGAGGCCACGGCTTCGGGCGGGCTCGAGCCGGCGGGCGCCGGCGCCGTCGACAGCGAGATCTCCCGGACGAAGATCGTCGTCGGCCACGTGTCCCAGGACAGCTCCCAGAGTGACGTGACCAGGTCGGACACGCCGACCCGCAGCCCGGCGAGCGGCGCACCCCAGAGGGTGAGCCCGCCGCCGAGCAGATCCGGCGTGACCTCGAGTTCCCGGATCGTGATCCCGGCGCGGGGCGCGAGCGATGTGGGGTCGGCGTCGGTCATCGGTGCTCCTCTCCCGGCACGGCCCTGCTCGTGGTCATCCTGCCACGTGCCGTGGCCGGCATGGCCGGTTCCGGGCGGCACCGTGGCCTGCCAAGCTTGGGGCGTCACACCCAGTACCGGGAGGTCGCCATGGCCGGGAAGGTCGTCCACTTCGAGATCCCGATCGACGACAACGAGCGCGGCGTCGCGTTCTACTCCGACGCGTTCGGCTGGAACCTCGAACAGTTCGGTCCCGTGGAGTACTGGACCACGAGCGCCGGCGACGGCGAGGGCATCGGCGGCGCGTTGACGAAGCGGTCGCCCGACAGCAGCGCCCTGATGTTCTACATCGAGGTCGAAGACATCGACGCCGCGCTCGCGGCCATCGAGAAGGCCGGCGGATCACGGCTGACGGAACGCATGCCGATCCCGACCGTCGGGTGGTCGGCCTTCTTCCAGGACACCGAGGGCAACAAGGTCGGCATCTTCCAGCCCGACCCGAGCGTCCCGATGCCCGAGGGCGGGCTGTCGGGCTGAGCATGACCCCGGAGGGTGCGGACGGCGCGCGCGCCGGCGTGTCGTTCACCCATCTCGACGACGGGCTCTTCGACGGTGCGGGCGCGACGAAGCGCGACCTCGTGGAGTACCTCGACGCGATCAGCGACCGGATCCTCCCCGCGTTGCGGGACCGGCCGCTGTCGGTGATCCGCGTCCACCGCGGGCAAGACGCCTTCATGCAGAAGAACCTGCCGAAGTACACCCCGGACTGGGTCCGGACGGTGCGCGTGTGGGCCGAGGCGTCGAAGCGCGACGTGACCTACGCCCTCTGCAACGACCGGCGCACGCTGCTCTGGTTCGCGAACCAGCGCGCGATCGAGTACCACCCGGCGCTCGCGCGCGCGGACCGGCTCGACCGGGTCACGCACCTCGTCCTCGACCTCGACCCGCCGGAGGGTGAGCCGTTCTCGACCGTCGTGCGGGTCGCCCACCTCGTGCACCAGGCCCTCGACGACACGGGCCTGCGAGCGGCCGTGAAGACGAGCGGCGCCAAGGGTGTGCACGTGTTCGTCCCGGTCGAGCGGCGCCTCGCCCTCGACGACAGCGCCGCGGCGACCCGCGCCCTTGCGGCCCGAGTCGTCGCGCTCGACCCGTCGATCGCGACCACCGCGTTCGTGAAGGAGGAACGCGACGGCAAGGTGTTCGTCGACTCGACGCGCGTCGGCGGCGCCACCGTCGTCGCCGCGTACAGCCCGCGGGTCCGCCCGGGCGCGCCCGTCTCCTTCCCGCTGACGTGGGACGAGCTCGACCAGGTGACGCCCCCCGACCTCACCATCCACACCGCGCTCGACCGTCTCGGCGACCGCGACCCCTGGGCCGAGGCGATGCCGTCACCGCAACGCGTCCCGCCCGACCTGATCGCCGAGGGCCACGGGATCCCCGTCCCGCGCGTTGCCGCGATGCACGAGGGCCTGCGCCGAGCCCGCGCCCGCCGGGCGACTGCGGCCGCCGACTGAGGACTCAACGACGCCGCGCCGGATCTTGACCGGCGCTTCACGGACGCCTCACACCTCGCTCCTACCGTCGCCGACGGTCACACGACTCGACGTCGCGGAGGTCGTCGGCGATGAACATGGGCATGAGCGGTTCGGGCGGGATCCTGTCGGTACCGTCCGAGCACCTCCCGGGGCTCGTCGCGCTCGTCGCGGCGCCGGCGGCGGCGTGGCTCGCGGTCCGCGCCGTCGGATGGCTCGCGCGGCGTGGCATCCCCTCCGCGCCGGCGATCGACCGTCGACTCCGCGAGCTGACCCTCTTCCAGCGCCTCACCCTGCTCGCGCTCGTCGCCGGCGCGGCCGTGCACCTCGCGCTGGTGCCGACCCACTGGGGCGGCGAGCGCGTCCTCGCGAGCCTCTTCGCGGCCGACGCGCTGGGCTTCCTGGCCGCGGCCGCGCTCCTGCTCGCGGGTCGCCGGTCGTGGCGGGCGGTGTCGCTGGCCATGCTCGGCGGCACGGCCGGCGCCTATCTCTTCTACCTGCTGGAGGGCTGGGAGTCCGCCGACGCCGCGGGCATCCTCACGACGTCGGTCGAGCTCGCCGCCGCGTTGCTGCTCGCCGTCCCCGAGGAGGCCGCCGCGCTGCCACGTAGGCAACGGTGGTGGGCGGCGGCGGCCGCTCCGGTCGCGCTGCTCACCCTGCTCGGCACCGCGGCGATCGCCGGCGTCCCGGCGGTCGACACGGTGTCAGCCGAGGGGACGGGCGGCCACCGGGCCGCCGGGAGCACGGGCGCCATGCCCGGCATGGGCGGCGCGTCGAGCATGCGCCAGCTCGCGCTCCCGACCGACTCTCCGGCCGGACCGATCACGTGGCCCGTCGCCATGGATCCCGAGATGCGCGGGATGTCCATGGTGACGCCCGACTGCTCGACACCGCCGACGGCCGCGCAGCAGAAGGCGGCCGTCGATCTCGTGAACCGGACGACGGCCGCCGTCGCGCCCTACCGGAGCCTCGCCGCCGCCAGAGCGGCCGGGTACGTCCCGATCACGCCGACAGGAAGGAAGGTCGTCCACTACGTCAACTTCTCGATCGCGCGGCAGGGACACCCGCTCGACCCCGGTGCGGTCCCCGTCCTCGTGTACGTGAACACGCGGCACGGCGCGGTGCTGAGCGCCGCCATGTACCTGGCCACCGGCAGCACCGCAGCCGGTCCGCCCCAGCCGGGCGGTTGCCTCATGGAGTGGCACACCCACACCAACCTCTGCTTCGACGGCTCGTCGGTCGTCGGCAGCGAGGAGCGCGCCGGGTGCGCGGCGGGCACCGCCGGCCGGGTGACGCGGCCGATGATGCACGTCTGGATGGCACCGGTGCCCGGCGGCCCCCTCGCGCCCGACCCGGGCCCGCTCGCCGAGGTCGTCGCCGCCGCCCAGCTCCCGCCGCTGCCGACGCCCAACGGCACCGCGTGACCGCAGGTCTCGGTTGCTCGGCAGGTGTCAGGTGCCGGGCGCCGGGCGCGGGCGTCAGGTGACGGCGTCGACGGCGCCGCCGTCGAAGCGGAGGTGGGCGCCGTTCAGGTGCCAGGCGGGTTCGCTCACGACGAAGGCGACGAAGCGGCCGACGTCCTCGGGGGCGGGGACCCGCCCAGAGGGGTTGGGCATGAACCCGTCGAGGATCGTCCGCTCGACGCTCGCCCAGTCGGTGGGTCGCCCGTCGCGCCGGGCCCGCTCCGTGAAGCGCTCGACGACCTCGGGCGTGGCGATGATTCCCGGGCTGACGCAGTTGACCGTGATGCCCGAACCGGCCAGGTGCTTGGCGAGGCTCACCGCGACCGACGGCAGCGCACCCTTCGCCGCGTAGTACTCCGGGATCCCGCTCCCCGGCCGGGTCGCGCCGACGGTCGACACGAACACGATCCGTCCCCAGCGGTTGGTCCACATTCCCGGCAGGAACGCCTGCGTCACCCGGACCGCGCTGACGACGTTCGTGTCGTAACTCCCGTGCCAGCTCGCGGTGTCGGACGACTCCCAGTCGCTGCCCTCGGCGACGCCGTAGTTGTTGACGACGACGTCCACGGTGGCGGTGGCGTGGTGCACCGCGGCGACGAGCTCGTCGGTGCCCGCCTCCGTGCGCAGGTCGCCGACCACGGCGTGCGCCCGCCCGCCGGCGGCGGCGATCCCGTCGACGACGGCGTCGGCCTGGCCCGGTTCGAGCCCGTGCACGAGCACGGTCGCTCCCTCGGCCGCGAGCACGCGGGCGATGCCTGCGCCCGTCCCCCGGTACGAGCCGGTGACGAGCGCGACGCGTCCGTCGAGGCCCAGGTTCACCGCGGGTTCTGGCCGCCCGCGAGCGGCAACCCGATGCACTGCAGCTCCTGGAACGTCCGCAGGCCCTCGCGCCCGAGCTCGCGACCGACGCCCGACTTCTTGAAGCCGCCGAACGGCAGCACCCAGTCCATCCCGAGCGTGTTGATGCCGACGTGCCCCGTCCGGATCCGGCGCGCGACGTCGACGGCCCGCGCCTCGTCGGCGGCGAACACCGCACCCGCGAGCCCGAGCTCGGAGTCGTTGGCGATGGCGACCGCGTCGTCGACGCCGTCGTAGCCGATCACGCAGACCACCGGGCCGAAGATCTCGTCGCGCGCGATGCGCATCGCGTTGTCGACGTCCGCGAACAGGGTCGGTTCGACGTACCAACCGGGCATCCCGTCGGGCCGGCCGCCGCCGCACACGACCCGCGCACCCTCGTCACGACCGATGGCGACGTAACGCTCGACACGCTCCCGCTGCGCCTCGGTGACGAGCGGGCCGATGAACGTCGCCGGGTCCAGGGAGTCGCCGACCGGGTACGCGGACACGATGTCCGCGAGGCCGGCGACGACGTCGTCGACCTGCGACACCGGCGCGAGCACGCGGGTGAGCGCCGCGCACGCTTCGCCGTTGAAGAAGTAGCCGAACTGGGCGACGGTCGGGAGCGTCGCGTCGAGGTCGACGTCGTCGAGCAGGATCGCCGCCGACTTGCCTCCGAGCTCGAGGTTGACGCGCCGCAGCGCGGCGCCGCACGTCGCCGCGATCTCGAGGCCGGCCCGGGTGCTGCCCGTGAACGAGACGTGGTCGACCCCAGGGTGGCGCACGAGGTGCTCACCCAGCTCACGGCCGCCGGGCACGACGCTCACGACGCCGGGCGGCAGATCGGCCGCGGCCAACGCCTCCGCGACCTTCATCGCGGACAGCGGCGTCTCGGGTGCCGGCTTCACGACGACGGGGCACCCGGCGAGCAGCGCGGGGACGAGCTTCATCAGGACCTGCATGACCGGCCCGTTCCACGGTGTGATCCCGGCGACGACGCCGACCGGGACGTGGCGGACGATGCCGTCGCCGGTCGCGCCGGGCCGCCCCGGGCGCACCTCCTCCCCGGTGTCGGCGCGGGCGAGCTCGAGGTAGTACTCGACCAACGGGATGGAGCTGCTCCCGGACGCGAACACGATCGGGATGCCGCTCTCGCGCGGGACGAGCTCGTCGAGCTCGGCCGCGGTCGCCTGCAGCGCGCCGACGAGTGGCGCGAGCCGTTCGGCCCGTTCGCGCATCGGCATCTGCGGCCACGGGCCGTCGTCGAAGGCGGCCCGCGCCGCGCCGACCGCCCGGTCGAGGTCGTCGCTCGTCGCCAGCGGGACCTCGCCCACGAGATCGAGCGTGGCCGGTGAGTGGACCTCGAGCCGCCCGCCGCCGGCGCCCGCGACCCAGGCGCCGCCGATGTAGAGCTCGTCCCACTTCACGGTCAGGCCGTCTCGAACTCGACGTCCATACGGACCGGGCCGCGCATCATGAACATCCGCACGCGCTCGTACTGGAAGCCCGGCGCGAGCCGCATCGACGCGATGCGGTCGAGGAC
>DASRHL010000413.1:0-7692 GCA_035650535.1 Acidimicrobiia bacterium | reverse complement strand
GCGCGCGGCGAGCGGGGTCGCTTCAAGCTGATATCGCGCCGGCTCGCCTACCACGGCACCTCGATGGGCGCGTTGACGGCCACCGGCCTGCCGCCGCTGCGGGCGCCGTTCGAGCCGCTGACGCCCGGCGGGCACCACGTGCCGAACACCAACTCCTACCGCTGGGGGGAGGACCGCGATCCGCTGTGGGCGGCCGACGCGATCGAGGAGGCGATCCTCTTCGAGGGCCCCGAGACGGTCGCGGCCGTGTATCTCGAACCCGTGCAGAACGCGGGCGGGTGCTTCGTCCCACCTGCCGGGTACTTCGCGCGGGTGCGGGAGATCTGCGACCGGTACGGCGTGCTCCTCGTGTCCGACGAGGTCATCTGCGCGTTCGGCCGGCTCGGGCACTGGTTCGGCGCCGACCGCTACGAGTACCTGCCCGACATGATCACGTGCGCGAAGGGCATCACGAGCGGGTACGCGCCCCTCGGCGCGGTCCTCTGCCGCGACTTCCTCGCCGAGCCGTTCCTCGTCGGGAAGGCCTCGTTCGCACACGGGCTGACGTTCGCCGGCCATCCCGTGAGCTGCGCGGTCGCGCTCGCCAACCTCGACGTGTTCGAGCGCGAGCACCTGCTCGAGCACGTGCGCGAGCAGGAGCCGGAGCTGCGGGCCCGGCTCGACGCGCTGCGTGACCTCCCGATCGTGGGCGACGTGCGGGGCGCCGGGTACTTCTGGGCCCTCGAGCTGGTCAAGGACCAGGCGACCAAGGAGTCGTTCACGCCGCCCGAGTGTGAGGAGCTCCTCCGCGGGTTCCTCCTCCCCCGCTTCCTCGACGCCGGCCTCATCGCGCGGGCCGACGACCGGGGCGACCCGGTGGTGCAGCTCTCGCCGCCACTGGTCGCCGGTCCCGAGGAGTTCGACGTGATCGCCACGACGCTGCGCGCCGCGCTGTCCGAGGCGTGGGAGCGGTTCGGTGCCTGACGCGACGCGCGAGGCGCTCACGGTCGGCGTACCGACCGAGGTGAAGGAGGGCGAGCACCGGGTCGCCATCACGCCCGACGGCGTCTACGAGCTGCGGGCGCACGGCGTCCCCGTCATCGTGGAGGAGGGTGCGGGCGAGGGTTCGTCGATCACCGACGACGACTACCGCCGCGCGGGTGCCGAGATCGTGACCGCCGCCGACGAGCTCTGGGAGCGCGCCGACCTGGTGCTCAAGGTCAAGGAGCCGCAGGAGGAGGAGTTCGCGCGCCTGCGCCCCGGCCACGTGCTGTTCACGTACCTCCACCTGGCCGCGTACCCCGAGGTCGCGTCGGTGCTGCTCGAACGCAAGGTCACCGGCGTCGCCTACGAGACCGTGCAGCTCGCGTCGGGCACGCTGCCCCTGCTCGCCCCGATGAGCGAGGTCGCGGGCCGGATGGCGCCGCAGGTGGGGGCGCACTTCCTCGAGCGGGAGCACGGCGGGCGGGGCGTGCTGCTCGGCGGGGCGCCGGGTGTGCGACCCGCGCGCGTCGTCGTGCTCGGCGCCGGCAACGTCGGGTGGAACGCGGCGTGGATCGCCCAGGGCATGGAAGCCGAGGTGATCCTGTTCGACAAGAACGTCGACCGGCTCCGCTGGGTCGACCAGATCCACCAGGGTCGCATCATGACGCTCGCGAGCAACCGCGGCGCCGTCGAGCGCGCGGTGGTGGACGCCGACCTCGTGATCGGCGCCGTGCTCGTACCCGGAGGTCGTGCACCCGTCGTCGTGACCGAAGGGATCGTGCGGGCGATGAAGCGCGGCGCGGTGATCGTCGACTGCGCGGTCGACCAGGGCGGCTGTATCGAGACGATCCACGAGACGACACACGCGGACCCCGTCTACGAGCGCCACGGCGTCCTGCACTACGCGGTCGGCAACATCCCCGGCGCCGTCCCGAACACCTCGACCTACGCGCTCACGAACTCGACGCTGCCCTACGCGCTCGCGCTCGCCACGCTCGGCGTCGCCGACGCGGTGCGCGCGGACCCGGAGCTCGCCCGGGGCGTCAACACCGTCGACGGCACCGTCACCAACGACGCCGTCGCGGCCGCGCTCGGCCGCCCGGCGGCGCCACTCGAGGATCTCCTGGAGCGGTGACGCGCGCGGCCGCGGGGAGGGGTACCCGCGGCTTCCGCTCGAGGACAGCCGGCCACGGAGCCGGGGGGAGGGGGCTCCGTCGCCCTTCTTGGGGGCGTCACTCGAACGCCCCGATCGTGCCCCAGCGGCGTGGCCACCAGGCGACCCGGGTATGAACGGCGAGCGAACCGCGACCCAACACCGGGCGCGCGACGATCCCCGGGACCCACGGAAGAGGAGGCTCGCCCTGCTGCCCAGGCTCGCCCGCATCATGTACCGCCGCCGGCGCCGCGTCGTCGCGGCGTGGGTCGTCTTCCTCGTCGCGGCCTTCGCCATCGGCAACGCTGCCGGCGGCGTGTTCCGCACGCAGTTCAAGCTGCCCGGCTCCGAGAGCCAGGCCGCGTTCGACCTCCTGAAGCGCTCGGGCTTCGGCACGCGCACCGGCGAGCAGGCCCAGATCGTGTTCGACGCCCGCCCCGGCGTCGACGACTCGGCCGTGCGTACGGCGATGGAGCGCCTCTTCGACCGGATCCCGCGCGACGTGAGCCGGACGAGCGTCGTCAGCCCGTACTCGCAGGAAGGCGCCCGCCAGATCGCGCAGGGCGGGCACGTCGCCTATGCCGAGGTGAACCTCGCCGACCGCGACTCGAACGCGCTCGACAACGCCGCCGACACGATCCGCGATCTCGCCGACCGCGTCCACGTCGGCGGCCTCCACGTCGCGCTCGGCGGCGAAATGTTCCAGCGGGCGACGACCAACGGGACGAGCGAGGGCATCGGCCTGTTCGCCGCGATGGTCATCCTGCTCATCGCGTTCGGGAGCGTGCTCGCGATGGGGCTCCCCATCGGGACCGCGCTGTTCGGCGTGGGCTCCGGCATCGCCATCGTGCTCATCGTGCGCACGGCGATCGACATGCCCAACTTCACGACCGCCGCGGTCGCGATGGTCGGCATCGGCGTCGGCATCGACTACGCGCTGTTCCTCGTGACCCGGTACCGCGAGGGCCTCCACGCAGGCCTCGACCCGGAGGCCGCGGTCGTCCGGTCCGTCGACACGTCGGGCCGCGCCGTGCTCTTCGCGGGCACGACGGTGCTCATCTCGATCCTCGGCCTGCTGTTCATCGGCCAGTCGGTCATCCGGGGCGTGGCCATCGCGATCGCCATCGGCGTCGCGATGACGATGGTGGCGTCGGTCACGCTGCTGCCGGCCCTGCTCGGCTTCGTCGGGCGGAACATCGACCGGCTCGGGCTCCCCCACCGGCGCCGGGCCGAGGCCACGGGCCACGAGTCGGTCTGGTACCGGTGGAGCCGGGTCCTCCAGCACCGCCCCTGGCCGGCCCTGGTCGCCGGGTTCGCCTTCCTGCTCGTCCTCGCCGTCCCGACGGTGGCGATGCGCCTCGGGTTCTCCGACGCGGGGAACCGCCCGACGAGCGACACCACCCGCCAGGCCTACGACCTGCTGTCGCGCGGCTTCGGGCCGGGGTTCAACGGTCCGCTGCTGCTCGCCGCCGAGACGCCGGGCGGCGCGTCCGACACCCGGCTCCTCCAGCAGGTGAGCGCCGAGTTGAACCACACGCGCGGCATCGCGTTCGCGACCCCGCCGCAGGCCAACCCCGGCGGCAGCGCCGCGATCCTGCAGGTGTTCCCCACCACCGCGCCGCAGGACGAGGCGACCGCCAACCTCGTCTCGCGCCTGCGCGACGACATCCTGCCCGCCGCGACGCGGGGAACGGACGTCGACATCAAGGTCGGGGGCGTGACCGCGGCGGCCGACGACTACGCGTCGTACACGGAGAGCCGGCTCCCGGTCTTCATCGGCGCGGTGCTGGTCCTCTCGTTCCTCCTGCTGATGGTCGTGTTCCGCAGCCTGCTCGTGCCGCTCAAGGCCGTCGTGATGAACCTGCTGTCGATCGGTGCCGCCTACGGCATCGTCGTCGCGGTCTTCCAGTGGGGCTGGGGGGCGAGCCTCTTCGGCGTCGGCAAGGAAGGCCCGATCGAGGCCTGGGCGCCGATCATGATGTTCGCCATCGTGTTCGGTCTCTCGATGGACTACGAGGTGTTCCTCCTCTCCCGGATCAAGGAGGAGTACGACCGCACGCACGTCAACGCCACCGCGGTGGCGGACGGCCTGGCCGTCACGGCCCGTGTCATCACGGCCGCGGCCGCGATCATGGTCTGCGTCTTCGGCAGCTTCGTCTTCGGCGACGAGCACGCGCTGCAGGTGTTCGGGCTCGGCCTCGCGGTCGCCGTGCTCGCCGACGCGACCGTCGTGCGCCTCGTGCTCGTGCCCGCGACGATGGAGCTCCTCGGCGACCGCAACTGGTGGATCCCCCGGTGGCTCGACCGGATCCTGCCGCGGGTGCACGTCGAGGGCGCCGACCGGCTCGACGAGGAGCTCGCCGCGCTCGACCGGGAGTCGCGGACGCGCGTCTGACGGTCCCGCCAACGGTGCGGCGGGCGTGCGTATGTGAGAATGCCCGCGCGCGTCCCGGGTGGCGATCGGGGGTCGGGCCGTGGCGAAGACGATCGGCGGCACGACCCGCCCGGCGCCGCGGCGCTCGACGCGCGCCGTGCGCGATTCGGTCGCCGTCCACCGGGCGCGGCTGTTCGGGCCCGCCTCCGAGCAGCCGTACCGCCGCCGCACGACCGACTGGGTACGGCTCGTGGTCGCGGTGGGTCTCAGCGCCTGGTCGATCGAGCGCCAGGGCACGCTCACCACCAACGAGAAGAACCTGTTCACGTTCTTCAACCAGCTCCCGGGCGACCTGCACTCGCTGTTCTCGACCCTGTACCGGGCCGGCGCGCTCTGGGCGGTCGGAGTGGTCGCGGTCGCGGCGCTCGTCGGCCGCCGCTGGCGGCTCGCGCGCGACCTCGCCATCGCCGGGATCGCGGCGTGGTTCGTCGCCCGACTCGTCGGCGTCCTCGTGGTCGAGAAGACGTCGCTCCTCGAGGGCCTCGACGTCGTGACGCGGCTGGGCCGCGACACCGCGTCGTTCCCGCTCGTCCGTCTCGCGATCATCGTCGCGGTGATCAGCACCGCGGCGCCGTACCTGTCGCGACCGATGCGGCGCGTCGGCCAGGTGCTCGTGCTGCTCATGGCGCTCGCCGCCATGTACCTGGGCGCGGCGCTCCCCGACGCGATCCTCGCCGGGATGGTGCTGGGCTGGGGGGTGGCGGCCGGCGTCCACCTCGCGTTCGGTTCGCCCGGCGGACGGCCGACGCGGGCCCACGTCGCGCTCGCGCTCGAGGAGCTCCGCGTCCCGGTCGACGACGTCGAGCTGTGCGAGCACCAGACGTACGGGTCGACGTTGATGTCGGCCCGCGATGCCGGCGGCCGGCTCGACATCCGCGTCCTCGGCCGCGACGAGGCGGACGCCCAGCTCCTCGGCAAGCTCTGGCGCACTCTCCTCTACAAGGAGAGCGCGGGTCGCGTGCACCTGACCCGGCTCGAGGACGTCGAGCACGAGGCGTACGCGCTCCTCCTCGCCGGCCACAACGGCGTCGCGGTGCCCGACGTGGTGGTCGCGGGCAGTGCCGGCCCCGGCGCCGCGCTCGTCGCGACCCGTCCGGTCGAGGGTCCCCGTCTGGCGGACGTGGAACCCGCGTCCGTCGACGATTCCCTTCTCGACGCGTTGTGGGAGGCAGTCGGTCGCCTGCACGACGCCGCACTGGCCCACGGGCGCCTCAACGCGCGCCACATCGTCGTCGGCACCGACGGACCCGCGCTCGCCGACTTCCGGTTCGTCGTGACCGCAGCGGACGCGCAGGCGCAGGCGGCCGACGTCGCAGAGCTGCTCACGAGCACGGCGACGATCGTCGGCGACGAGCGAGCGGTCGCGGCGGCCGTCAGGGGGCTCGGCGCCGACGCCGTGGCCGCGATCCTGCCGGTGCTCCAGCCCGCCGCGCTGAGCCCGGAGCTGCGCCCGCGCCGCCGGCGCGACGCCAAGAAGTTCAAGGAGCACGTCGGGAACGTGCGCGACGCGGCTGCGAGCGCGCTCGGGATCGAAGCGCCGCCTCTGCAGACGCTCTACCGCGTCAGCGCCACGAACCTGCTCATGGCGGTCGGGAGCCTGATCGCGGTCTTCGCGCTGCTCGGCCAGGTCGGGAGCTTCTCGGAGCTCTGGGACACGATCCAGCGCGCCGACTGGGGCTGGTTGAGCGCGGCGCTCGTGGTGTCGTTCCTCACGAACTTCGCCACCGCCGTCTCGTTGATGGGGACGGTCCCCATCCGCCTGCCCCTGGTCCGCACCGCCGAGCTGCAACTCTCGATGTCGTTCTCGAACCTGGCCGTACCCGCCGTCGGCGGCATGGCCGCGCAGATCCGCTTCCTCCAGAAGCAGGGTCTCGACCTCGCGTCGGCCGTCGCGTCCGGTGGCCTGCTCGCGAACGCCGGCAACATCACGGCGTCGCTGTTGCTGTTCGGGCTCGCGGCGTGGCTGTCGCCGAGATCGTTCAGCGTCGGGAACATCCCGACCGACAGCATCGCGTCGATCGTGCTGATCGCCGGTGTCGTGCTCGTGATCGGTCTCGCGCTGGTGCTCGGCGTGCCGAAGCTGCGACGGCTCGTCGTCCCACCGGTGAAGAGCGCGCTCACGACGATCTGGGAGGCGCTGCGCTCGCCCCGGCGGGTCGCGCTCCTCATGACCGGCAACATGGTCAACGCGCTGATGTACGGGTTCGTGCTGCTGGCGTGCGTCCGGGCGTTCGGCGGTGACATCAACTTCTGGTCGCTGCTCACCGTCAACATCGGCGTCGGCACCATCGCGTCGCTCATCCCGATCCCCGGCGGCGGGACCGCGGTGTCGTCGGTCGGGCTGTCGGGGGCGCTCGTCGCGTTCGGCATCCCCACCGAGGTCGCGGTCGCGGCGGTGCTCGCCAACCAGCTCGTCACCAGCTTCCTTCCCGCCGTCCCGGGCTGGACGGCGACCCAGAACCTCCTGCACGACGGGTACCTGTAGCCCGGCCTCCGCCGCGGGCCCGCCGGCCGTCGGTGGGGCGAGCACGGCACCGATGGGCGCGAGGCGCTCACGGTGTGCGAGCGTGGTCGCGACCGGGGGAAGGACGGCGGCGGTGGCCTCGAGAGCGGAGAAGCAGCGGGAGATCGCGCTCGGCACGGTCGCGGACCGGCTGCGGTCGGGTGAGCAGGTGGTGGCGATGCTGCCGTTCGCCGCGAACGCGCCGCGGCCGAGGGCCCTCGGCAAGCGGCGGGAGGGGATCTACCAGACGAACCGGCGGTACCGGCCGCTCGTCGTCACCGACCGGCGGCTCTTCGTGCTCCAGGGCGCGAAGACGCCGTACCCGCACGGGATCCTCGCCGAGTTCCCGCTCGCCTCGGTGACGTTCGTCGACGTGGCGCCGCGGTGGTTCGGTCAGCAGCGGGTGCGGCTCGACCTGCCCGACGAGGGCGTGGTGCCCTTCGACGTCGGCAAGTTCGACGACGTCGACGGCCTCCGCGCCGCGCTGGGTGCGGGTTAGCGCGTCACGCGTCCCGGAGGTTCGCGGGGCCGTAGTACGCGGCCATCGACGTGATCCGGCCGTCGTCGTCGAAGGTCATCACGTCGACGACGGACATGACCTGCGCGCCGCCTCCGAAATCGACCTCGGCCTCGATCGGC
>DASRHL010000412.1:0-7756 GCA_035650535.1 Acidimicrobiia bacterium | reverse complement strand
GGCAGCGTGATCATGCCCATCGACGTCAGGACGGACGCGACGACCATGTCGAGGATCAGGAACGGCACGTAGATCAGGAAGCCCATCTGGAACGCCGTCTTCAGCTCGGAGATCAGGAAGGCCGGCATGAGCGCCTGGGCGGGCACGTCCTCGGGGCTCGCGGGGCGCGGCGCCGCGGTCGCGCCGACGAAGAGCGCGAGGTCCTTCTCGCGCGTCTGGCGAAGCATGAAGTGCCGCAGCGGCTCCCACGCGCGGCCGATCGCCTCGGTGTCGCCGATCTCGCTCCGCTGATAGGGCGCGAGCGCTTTGTCCTGCATCTCCTTGAGCGTCGGGAGCATCACGAAGAGGGTGAGGAAGAGCGCGAGCGACACGACGACCTGGTTCGGCGGCATGCTCTGCGTCCCGACCGCCTGGCGGAGGAACGAGAGCACGATGACTATCCGGACGAAGGCCGTGAGGGTGATCAGGATCGCCGGCGCCAGGGAGATCAGCGTCAGCAGCCCGACGATCTGGATCGACGTCGCGACGTGCTCGCCGCCGGCGCCGCCGATCTGGAGCGAGATCGCGGGGAAGTTCACGCCGCCTCCGTCTCCTTCGCCGCGGCGCCGAGCCGCGACACGAGCGAGATGCGGTCGCCCGCGAGGCCGAGAAGCAGCCGCTCGCCGTCGACCTCGACGAGCGTCAGGAACCGCTTGCCGCCGAGATAGCGGCTCGTGACGAGCCGGATCGCATCGCCGCCGCCCGGGGGACGGAAGCGACGCAGCATGCGAGCGAGCGCGCTCACTTCAACCCCGCGAGACGCTCGGACGGGCTGATGACGTCGGTCAGGCGGACGCCGAACTTGTCGTTCACCATGACGGCCTCGCCGCGCGCGATCGGCTTCCCGTTCGCGAGCACGTCGAGCGGCTCCCCCGCGAGCTTCCCGAGCTCGACCACGGATCCGGCTCCGAGCTGCAGCAGGGTCCGGATCGGGAGCCGGGTGCGGCCGATCTCGACCGTCAGCTCGAGCGGGATGTCGAGCAGGAAGTCGAAGTTGCGGGGCATCTCTCCGGGCTGTCCGCCCGTCGCCGCCGTCGTCGCCGTCTCGTCCGCCATTTCGTCCCCCGTTCAGAGCCGACCCGTGACCCGCACCGCGTTCGCACCGCCCGACACGCCCGGCGCCGCGAGGAACCGCGCGCGCCCCTCGACGCGGACGACGATCGGCCCGTCGCGTCCGGTGCGGAGCGGCAGCACGTCGCCCGAATGCAGGTTCAGCACCTCGCGCAGCGTCAGGAGGTGCGAGCCGAGCTCCGCGCTCACCTCGCACTCGGCGTCGCCGAGCGCCTCGCGCAGCCGGTCCGTGAACGTCGCCTCGGGCGCGGGGCCGTCGATGCCGGGCATCTGCACCGTCCGGAGTCGCTCGCGGACCGGATCGAGCGTCGCATTCGGGATGCAGACCGTGACGGGCCCCGTCTCGCCGCCGTCGAGCCCGATACCGAGCTCCAGCCGGACGACGAGATCCTCCGGTGCGGCGATCGCCGCGTAGACCGGATTCGTCTCGACCCGGACGACGCTCGCCTCGACGGACTCGATCGCGCGCCACGCCTCGTCGAACGCCCGGAGCACCTGCGTGCCGATCCGCTCGACGACGCGCAGCTCGATCGCGGACGGCTCCCGCGCCGCGACCGCTGCCCGCCGGCTCGCGCTCCCGCCGAGCAGGCGCTCGAGGAACGCCGCGACGACGCCCGGCCCGACGATCACGAGCCCGTGTCCGCGGAGCGGCGGCATGCGGAAGAGCTGCAGGCAAACCGGCGGCTGCACGCGGCCCATGAGCGTCGCGTAGCGCTCGAGCTCGAGGGCGGTGACCGTGACCTCCGGGACGCGGCCGAGAAGCCCGCCGAGCGAGCGTCCGAGCGCGCGGACGAGCTGGTCGACGAGCCGCTCGAGCCCCGGAAGGCGGCCGCGGAGGCTCATCTCCTGGCTGGTGAGCTCGATCGTCCGCACCGCGCCGCGCGCGGCGCCGGCGGCCCCGGTCGGGATCGCGCCGTCGGAGACGCCCTTCAGAAGGGCGTCGACCTCGTCCTGGGAGAGCAGGTCCGACATCGGCTACTGGACGATGAACTCCGTGAAGTAGACCGCCTTCACGACGTCGTGGTTCAGCGCGCGATTCACGCGGTTGATGATCTCGTCGCGGAGGACCGACTTCCCCTGCGGCGTCCGGATCTCGACGTACTGCTTCGACGTGAAGAGCGTCAGCAGGAGGTCCCGGACCTGCGCGTTCCGCGCCGTGAATTCCTCGGGTACCTTCGACGAAAAGAATTCAAGCTGAATAGTCGCCTTCAGGTAGCGCTTCCCGTCCTCGTCGGCGAGGTTCGCGATGAACGGGTCGAGCGGCAGGAGCGCGCCGACCTTCGGCTCGGGCTCCTTGACCTCCTGCTTCGCTTCGGCGCGGCGGCCGGGCAGCAGGCCGAACCACCAGGCGGCACCGGCGCCGCCGGCGAGCACGAGCACGACGACGAGAACGATGACGAGCTTTCCTCGCCCACCGCTCTTCTCCGGCGCCGGCTGCGCCTCGGGCTGCGCGCTCTCCTCGGCCATCGTCCCCTCCCCACACGGCGCGTCACGCGCGCGGCGCCGAAGAGCAACCGATGTGCCACGGACCGCTCACGCGCGCATCGCGCGGGCGGCGTCTCGCGGGTCAGGAGTCTGCCACGGGGCGCGACTCGGGGTCGGAACCGTGACCGGGGGACGCCGGGCGCATCGAGCACGGCACACGCCATCCGACGCGTTCGCGTCGGTCGGCGTGCGCCGTGTCACACGTGTGACGCGGCAACATGTGCCATGCGCGGCGCAGTCCCCGGCGCACCGCAACATGAAATGCGTGACAATGCCCCCCGGAGCGCTGGTACATAGCTTGCTGCCTCCGGTGGCCCTCAGTCGGGCCGCCGATCATGCGCCCCCTCGCCGCCCTCGTCCGGACCACTCCTGCGGGCGGGCGCGCGACGTTCAGGAAATGCGGTCTGCTGCCGATAGTTCCATGGGGGAATCCGGCGCCGGGCCTGCGTCCTACGTCCGGCTCCGCTCGGCGGAGCACCCCGGCGGTGATCGCACGAAGAACAGCAGGGGTTCGATCCCCGTGGCGGCTGCATTGGCTGCGCGTTGCGCTGGCCCTGCTGTGCTGCGCCCGGGCCGCGAGCGCCGCGTCGGTCACCGTGACGGTCCTCGGGCCGCGCGGCGACACGTACATCGACGTCTCGAAGTCGAAGACGTTCGGCAACGACCGGAAGCTCCTCGTCGGGAGCCGGTACACGTCGCTGCTCCAGTTCGACCTCTCCCAGGTCCCGGCAGACGCGAAGGTCCACCAGGCGCGGCTCCGCGTGTTCCTCGGGAAGCTGAAGCGCTCGGCCGGGAACTCGGCGATCGAGGCGCATGCCGTCACGGCCGCATGGGACGAGCACTCGGCGACGGCGCTCGCGGCGCCCGGCATCGATCCGAATCCGGCGAGCACGAACACGATCGGCCCGGGGACGGTCGGCGACTACGTCGAGTGGGACATCACCGCGCTCGCTTCCGGCTGGATCGCGGCGCCGGAAACGAATTTTGGCGTCGCGCTGCTCGGGGCGGCATCGACGCCCGCGATGTTCGTAAGCCAGGAAGGGTACCCGCCCCCGGAGCTGTTCCTCTCGTACGAAACGACCGCGGACGGCGGCGACCCGCGCTCGACCGGTGACCCCGGGCCGACCGGCCCCGCGGGCCCGACGGGCGCCGACGGTCCCACCGGTCCGGCGGGGCCGGCCGGACCCGCCGGGGCGTCTGGTGCGCCCGGATCCCCGGGCTCGCCCGGAGCCGTCGGTCCGACCGGTCCCGCCGGGCCGACGGGCGCCGCCGGCCCGACCGGCGCGGCGGGCCCGACCGGTCCCGGCGGGACGGGGCCGACGGGGCCGACCGGCCCCGCTGGCGGTCCCGGGCCGACGGGCTCGCAGGGCCCGACGGGCGGCGTCGGCCCGACGGGCCCGGCGGGACCCGGCGGGCCCACCGGCGCGACCGGTGCGACCGGCTCCGTCGGCGCCACGGGCCCCGCCGGTCCGACGGGCGGCGCAGGGGCGACCGGCCTCACCGGCGCGACCGGGCCAACGGGTCCTCAGGGCCCGACCGGGCCGCAGGGACCCGCCGGATCGGTCGGCGTGACCGGTGCCATCGGCGCGATCGGCGCCACCGGGCCGACCGGGCCCACCGGCGCAACCGGCGCTACCGGGCCCACCGGCGCGAACGGCACGACCGGCGCCGCCGGCCCGACCGGGGCCACCGGTGCGACCGGCGTGGCGGGCGTCGCCGGGCCCACCGGGGCCAGCGGACCGACGGGACCCGCGGGTCCCACCGGAACCGCGGGTCCCACGGGCGCCACGGGCACGACCGGTCCGACCGGGGCGGCAGGGACGCCGGGTGCGACCGGCTCCACCGGCGCGACCGGGCCCACCGGCAGCGCGGGCACGACCGGCTCCACCGGCGCAACCGGGCCGACCGGCAGCACCGGCGCGACCGGCAGCACCGGGGCGACGGGTCCGACGGGCGCCACCGGCACTGCCGGGGCGACTGGATCGACGGGTCCCACCGGCGCAACCGGCTCGACGGGTGCGGCCGGCGTGACCGGGTCCACCGGCCCGGCCGGCAGCACCGGCGCGACGGGCGCGACCGGTACGACGGGTCCGACCGGCGCGACGGGTAGCGCGGGTGCGACCGGCTCCACCGGCGCGACCGGACCGACCGGCAGCACCGGCGCGACGGGCGCGACCGGCGCGACGGGTCCGACGGGCGCCACCGGCACTGCCGGGGCGACTGGATCGACGGGTCCCACCGGCGCCACCGGCTCGACCGGTGCGGCGGGCGTGACCGGGTCGACGGGCGCCACGGGTGCGGCAGGTCCGACCGGCAACACCGGCGCGACCGGCTCCACCGGTGCGACAGGGGCGACCGGCAACACCGGCGCGACGGGCGCGACCGGGCCCACCGGCACGACTGGAGCCACCGGCAACACCGGCGCGACCGGCTCCACCGGCGCGACGGGTCCAACGGGCGCCGCCGGCTCCGCGGGCGCCACCGGCTCAACAGGGGCGACCGGACCCACCGGCGCCACGGGCGGAACCGGCGCGACCGGCGCCGCTGGTCCGACCGGCGCCGACGGCGCGACCGGTCCCATCGGCCCCACGGGCACGGATGGAGCCACCGGCCCGACGGGCAGCACGGGTGCGACGGGTGCCGCCGGCCCGACCGGGCCCACCGGCGCCGTCGGTGGCGACTCCTTCTCCTATACTTACAGCACGACGACGGCGGACGCCGACCCGGGCGCCGGAACGCTCCGCCTCGACAACGGCTCGTATGCGGCGGTGACCCAGGTTTTCATCGACGTCGCCGAGACCGGTGGCTCCGACGTCACCGCGTGGCTCGACTCGCTCGACGATTCGACCAACGGGACGAAGGGCACCATCCGCCTCCACTCGGCGCTCGACGCCACGAGCTGGATCGAGCTGCGGCTCGTGTCTGTGACGGCCGCGGCCGGGTACCGGAAGCTCGGAGTCGTGTACGTCGCGTCGAACGGGGCGCTCTCGCAGACCGCCGGCGACACCATCGTTTCGTTCACGCCCGCCGGCGACGCCGGGATCTCGGGCGCGACGGGCCCGACCGGGGCGAGCGGTGCGACCGGCGCGACCGGCGCCGTCGGGGCGACCGGTGCGGTCGGCTCGACGGGTGCGACGGGCGCGGTCGGCGCCACCGGCCCGACCGGCGCCACGGGCGCGACCGGTCCCACCGGCGCGACGGGGACCGCCGGCCCCACGGGTACCACCGGCGCGACCGGCGCGGACGGCGCGACCGGGCCCGTCGGCGCGACCGGGCCGACCGGCGCGACCGGCTCCGTCGGCCCCACCGGCGCGACGGGAGCGACGGGCGCCACCGGCGCGGTCGGCGGCGACGCGTTCACGTTCACGTACGACACGGCCACCGCCGACGCCGATCCCGGGAACGGCACCCTGCGCCTCGACAACGCGACGTACGCGTCGGTGACGAAGGTCTTCATCGACCTGCTCGCGAGCGACGGAACCGACGTGTCGGCATGGCTCGACACGCTCGACGACGCGGCGAATCCGGTGAAGGGAACGCTCCGCATCTTCTCGCGCGCGGATACGAGCAACTGGGTGGAGCTCGACCTCACGTCGGTCACGAGCGCGGCGGGGTACCGGAAGCTCGACGTGACGTTCGTCGGGAGCAGCGGGACGCTCTCGACGGCCGCGGGCGACGCGACGGTGAGCTTCACGCGCGCCGGCGACACGGGCGCGACCGGCGCGACGGGCCCGACCGGCTCGACCGGTGCAACCGGCGCGACCGGCGCGACCGGCGCCGCCGGCCCGACCGGCACGACGGGCAGCACGGGTGCGACCGGCGCGACCGGCCCGACCGGCGTGACGGGCGCCACCGGTCCGACCGGCGCGACGGGCGCGACCGGCATCGGCGGGGCGACGGGTGCGACGGGCGGCTTCGGCGGGAACGCGTTCGCGTTCACGTTCAGCGCGAACACGACCGACGCCGATCCCGGCAACGGCGCGCTGCGTTTCGACAACGGAACGTACAGCGCGGTGACGAAGCTCTTCGTCGACCTCGTCGAGACCGGCGGGACCGACGTCTCGGCGTGGCTCGACTCGCTCGACGACGCGACCAACGCGACCAAGGGAACGCTCCGCGTCTACTCCAAGGCGGATCCGTCGAACTGGATCCAGTTCGAGCTCACGTCGATCACGGCCGCGGCCGGCTACCGGAAGCTGAACGTCACGTACGTCGCCGGAAACGGGACGCTGTCGACGTCGGCCGCCGACACGCTGGTCGACTTCTCGCGCGCCGGCGACACGGGTGCGACCGGAGCGACGGGGTCGGCGGGCGCAACCGGCGCAACGGGCGCGACCGGTCCGACTGGCGCCGACGGCGCGACCGGTCAGACCGGCGCGACGGGTGCCACCGGCTCCGCGGGAGCCACCGGCGCAACAGGTCCGACCGGGTCGACTGGTGCGACGGGCTCCACGGGAGCTACCGGCGCAACGGGTCAGACCGGGGCGACCGGTGCGACGGGCGCGACGGGCGCGACGGGGTCGACGGGTGCCACCGGCGCGACCGGCGCGCTCGGCGGCGACTCGTTCGCGTACACGTACAGCACCACCACGGCCGACGCGGACCCCGGGAACGGCACTCTCCGGTTCGACAGCGGGACCTACGCCTCGGTCACGCAGATATTCGTCGATCTGCTCGAGACCGGCGGCACCGACGTGACCGCGTGGCTCGACTCGCTCGACGACGCGTCGAATCCGACCAAGGGCCTGATCCGGATCTTCGCGAAGTCCGACGTGACCAGCTGGGTCGAGTTCAAGCTCACGTCGATCACGAGTGCGACGGGCTACCGTAAGCTCGGCGTCACCTACGTCGCATCCAACGGGAGCCTCACGACCACCGCGGGCGACACCGTGATCACGTTCGCCCCCGCCGGGGACACCGGGGCAACCGGGCCGACGGGTGCCACGGGCCCGACCGGCTCCACCGGCGCTACGGGCTCCACCGGCGCCACCGGCTCCACCGGCGCCACCGGCCCGACCGGCTCGACCGGCTCGACCGGCTCGACCGGCCCCACCGGCTCCACCGGCGCCACGGGCCCCACCGGCTCGACGGGCGCCACCGGCGCGAACGGCGGCGCGATCACGATCGCCTACACGTTCGACAGCACCACCACGAACAGCGA
>DASRHL010000411.1:0-8753 GCA_035650535.1 Acidimicrobiia bacterium | reverse complement strand
GAGCTCTACGTCGTCACCGAGACCGAGCGGCGGAACGGGCCGCTGTCCTTCCGCTACGAAGGCCATCAGGTCCAGCCCCGGCAGGCCCGGGCGCTGCTCGGCGCGCGCGGTTGGAACGGCGACCACGACGCCGGCGTCATGAGCCGCGTGTTCCACCACTCGGGAATCGTGGCCCGGTTGGACTTCCTCGACGGGTTCCTGACGGCTGCCGAGGTCGAGCTGCCGACCCTGCGGTCGGTGTGGTTCACGCGGCGTGGAGAGCTCGACGCGCTACCGCTCGACTCGGTCCCGCGGATCGTGTTCTCGGAGGCGATGCGCGATCTCGACCTGGTCGTCAGCGTGGCGCACGCGGGCGCGGTCGATCCCGAGGCGAGCGCGTCGACGGTCGAGATGCGCACCGCGCTGGAGCGGGAGACCGCTCGCGTCATGAAGCTCGACAACGTCCGCTTCGTCGGCAACCACGCGGTGATCGACGGCCGCCTCGGTGAGTACAGCCTGCATCTCGGAAGCGGGATCGTGCACCGCCGTCCCGGCGGAGCCGTGTTCGTGATCCCCGTGCACAGCCAGCGTCGGGGCCGGCTGTTCCTCCCGTTCGCCGACGACGACCCGAAGACGGCCGAGGTCCTCTCGAAGCTGCTGCTGTTCGCGCGTGACGACGAGATGCGCGACCCTACGGTCCTCGAGCAGCTCCGGGCGGGCTGAGACCGGCGGTCGCCTCGGCCAGGGCGGCGAGGTGGCGGTCGGTCCACGGCCCCGTCGTGATGAGCACGAGGTGCTCGAAGCCGAGGTCGGCGAGCGTCTGCGCTCGCTCGAGGAAGGCGGCGGCCGACTCGCCGGCTTCGAGGCGGGTGCTGATGGTCTTCTCGATCTCGCCGGCGTCGCGGCCGGCTTCGTCGCATGCGCGTCGCAGCGCGTCGAGCTTCGCTCGTACCGTCGTCCCACCGTCGGGGATGTCGAAGAAGTTGCACGCGTCCGCGTAGCGGGCGACGAGCGGGATCGTGCGGCGCTCGCCGGTCCCGCCGATCAGGAGACGCGGCCGCCGGTCGCCGATGGGCGACGGTCGCGAGATGGGCCGACCCAGCACGAGCTGCCGGCCGCGGAACGGCCGCTCGTCGCCGGCCCACATCTGGAGCGCGAGCCGGATCGTCTCCTCCAGCCGGTCGAAGCGCTCCGCCGTCGAGGGGAAGGGAAGGCCGAGGGATTCGGCCTCGTCGGCCTGGTAGCCCGCGCCGATGCCGAGCCAGGCGCGCCCACCCGACAGCACGTCGAGGGTCGTGACCGCCTTCACGAGCAGCGCCGCCGGGCGGACCGATGCCGCCGAGACCATCGTTCCCAACCGGACCCGGCGGGTCGCGGCCGCGAGGTACCCGAGCGTCGTGTACGCCTCGAGCATCGGTTCGTGCACCTCGCTCGTCGGGTCGGCCTGGAGGAGGTGGTCGGCGACCCACACGGTGTCGACGCCCGCGGCCTCGGCAGCCGACGCGACGTGCGCGAGCGACGACGCGAGCCCGGCGTCGCCGCCCGGCCACGAGTAGTTGGTGACGTTGATGCTGAGTTTCACCGGCCGGCCTCCCGCTCGTCGGCGCCGATGAGGGCCCTACCCCGAAAGCATTTGTCATCAAACGCTTCGATCTCGAATCGACCTCTGGTACGCTGCCGCCGTGACGCGGAGCACGCCCATCGGATTGGAGCTGGCCTCCGCGGCCCGGGCGGTGGAGCGGGCGTTCGACGAGGCGCTCGCCGCGGCCGGTGGTTCGCGGCCGGTCTGGTTGACCCTGCTCGCGGTGAAGACCCGCCGGGGCGCGAACCAGCGGGCGATCGCCGAGGAGGTCGGCGTGCAGGGACCGACGCTGACCCACCACCTCAACGCGATGGAACGGAGTGGGCTCATCGTCCGCCGGCGCGACGAAGCCAACCGGCGCATGCACGTCGTCGAGCTCACGGATGCCGGCGAAGCCGCGTTCGAGCGACTGCGAGCCGCGGCAGTCGCGTTCGACCGCCGTCTGCGCCGAGGGCTCACGGACGCCGACACGACCCGGTTGCGGGAACTGCTCGGGCGCGTCGCGGCGAACGCCGTAGGCGTTCGCTGAACGCCACGCGAAGGGGCACACCGGAGAGCTCGCGCGCGATTTGTGGGAGAACGCGCATGCGGGAAGCGCGTCTGCGTCCCATACTGCCGGCAACGTGCGAGCGCGTGGCCGGGACCGTCACCTTCCCCGTACGTCGGTCCGTTCCCGAGCTCTCCCGGACTGCTGGTGGGGCGACAACCGCACGTCTGCGTGCCGAGGGAGGAACGATGCCCGAGTACGCATCCGTCGTCTACACGCTTCCGGTGGGTTTCGAGGCCGCGGACCTGTCGGGATGGATCGAGTTCGTGGGTGGGGTCAGCATCGACCTCGAAGCCGAGGTGCTCTGGCGGGGCTGCGTGCCGGCGGGCCCGGTGGCATGGCGTCTCGCTCCGGGTCACCCCGCCTCGGCCGACGAGGTGACCTACCAGTTCCGCATGCCGTACGTGCCGGCGTGAGCACGGCCGTCAGCCGGTGAACCGGGCCGCGGCGGGCACCGGTGTCGCCGCCGCGAGGACGCTCGGTGCCGCCACCGGGGCCTGCGTCTCGATGCCGCCCACCTGAGGCGGCGCGACCGCCGGGGTCCCGCACGTCACCGACGCGGTCGTCGCCGCCGACTGCCCACCGGGCCACGTCGCGTACGCCGTCACCGTCGCGGTCGCGCCATCGAGCGTCGCGGTCAGGGCAGCGATGTCGGCGCTGGCGGTGCCCGCGCCGACGAACGCGGCCGGCGTCTCGGTCGTCGCGACGGTCGCGGATGCGCCCGCCCCCAGCTTGACGTGCCACACGATCGGGTGGTCGTGCGCACCGAAGTCGTGGAACGTGCCGGAAACGGTCGTGCACGTGATGCTCGTCCGGTCGAGCTCGTGGCCGGACGCGGCGCCGGCGACCATCGCGACGACCGCGCCCGTGAACACGGCGGCGGCGACGACACGGATCAGGTTCGTCATCTCGAGATCCTCCCGGTGTCGGGTCTCGGTCGAGACCTCTGCGTCGTCCGCTCGCTCCCGATCGCAGGATGCGCCGCGGTCGCTCGCGCGGCCAGAGC
Organism: Acidimicrobiia bacterium; assembly: GCA_035650535.1. Lineage (GTDB taxonomy): Bacteria > Actinomycetota > Acidimicrobiia > IMCC26256 > PALSA-555 > DASRHL01. The sequence continues at coordinate 5,639 of DASRHL010000411.1, read as the reverse complement.
CGAACGTCACGCGCCGCGGACCCGTCGCACGCGCACCGGCCGGTCTCGATGCACCGTGGCTGGCCGTGTCAAGCACCCGGGCCGGGCCGAAGGACCCGATTTCGCGGGCGCCGCTACGCTGCCGCGGTGAGCTACGACTACGTCATCGTGGGCGGCGGGTCGGCCGGTGCGACGCTCGCGGCGCGGCTGAGCGAGCGGCCGGGGTGCACGGTGCTGGTGCTCGAAGCGGGCGCGGACGGGCCGCTCGGGACGGCCGACGACCGCGTCGCGAACGTCAGCTTCGCGGCGACGCCGCGCGACTGGGGCATGCGGGCGCACGTGACGTCCGAGCGCGAGGTCGAGTACCCGCAGGGTCGCTTCGTCGGCGGGGGCTCGTCGGTGAACGGCGCGCTGGCGTTCCGCGGCACGCCGTCCGACTACGACGGCTGGGCCGCGGCCGGGAACCCCTCGTGGTCGTACGCGCACCTGCTGCCGTGCCTCCGCCGCCTGGAGGACGACCACGACTTCGGTACCGACACCGACGTCCACGGCCGGGGCGGGCCCATCCCGATCGTGCGATGGCCCGCCGACGACCTGGTCCCGCTCCAAGAGGCGTTCCGGGCCGGTTGCGAGGCAACCGGCTCGCCGTGGTGCACCGACCTCAACGCGCCGGGGACCGCCGGTGTGGGCCCGCTCCCGATGAACCGCGACGGCGCGGTCCGGGTCTCGACCGCGCTCGCATATCTCGCGCCGGCGCGCGAGCGGGCGAACCTGGACGTGCGCGGCGGCGCGCACGCGGCGCGCGTCTGCATCGAGCGCGGGCGCGCCGTCGGCGTCGAGGTGCTGACCGCCGGCGGCACGGAGCGGATCGACGCGGGGACGGTCGTCCTGAGCGCAGGCTCGATCCTGACGCCCGGCCTGCTGTGGCGCTCGGGTGTCGGCCCCGGGGACGCACTGCGCGAGCTCGGCATCGAGCCGGTCGTCGACAATCCCGCAGTGGGCGCGAACCTGACCGATCATCCGGGCGCGTTCGTGTTCGCGCAACCGGCCGACGACGTCGGCCCGACCGATCCGCAGTACCAGCTCGCGGCGCGGGCGTCGTCGACGACCGGGACCGCGGACGACCTGTTCGTCAGCATGATGAACGTCTTCGACCTGGCCGCGATGCCCGACCTGCGGGCCGCGCTCGGCGCGCCGACGGCCGTCGTGTTGACCTGCGGCGTCCACGAACCGCGCTCGCGCGGCCGGGTCACGCTCGAGTCGGCGGATCCGCGCGCGGCGCCCCGCATCGAGCTGAACCTGCTGTCCGACCCGGCCGACGCGTCGCGGCTCGTCGAAGGGATCCGGCGGTGCCGCGAGGTCGCCCGCGCCGGCATGTCGAAGTTCGTCCGGTCGATCGCGTTCCTCGACGACGACGACTTCGCCGACGACGCCCGCCTCGAGGCGTACGCGCGGTCCGTCGCCGCGCCCTGGTACCACCCCGTCGGCACGTGCCGTATGGGGCCGGCCGACGCCGGCGACACGGTGGTCGGCGACGATCTCGCCGTCCACGGCGTCGAGGGGCTCCGGGTCGTCGACGCGTCGATCATGCCCGCGATCACGAAGGCGCCCACCAACATCACGACGATCGCGATCGCCGAACGGGCCGCCGAGCTCCTCGCCGCCGCGAGCTGAACGCCGCTCTCGTTCTTGGCACGTCCCGGGGCGAGGATTCCGACTGCAGCGTGCCGAGTTCGGGAAGGACAATGTGGCGTGCCGACCGTCGTCAACCCGCGCCTCGTCTCCTGGGCGAGCGACATCGATGCCGAGACGATCGCGCAGGCCGAGAAGACCGCGCGCCTGCCGATCGTCGAGGGTCACGTCGCGCTCATGCCCGACGCCCACGTGGGGCTCGGGGCGACGGTCGGGTCGGTCATCCCGACGGCCGGGGCCGTCATCCCGGCCGCGGTCGGGGTCGACATCGGCTGCGGGATGATCGCCGCCGAGCTCGACCTCACCGAGGACCGGCTCCCCGACTCGCTCGATCCCCTCCTGCGCCGCATCGAGATCGCGGTCCCCGCCGGGGTCGGCCGGGGCCACCACCGGATCGAGCGCAACGCCCACCAGTGGCTCGCCGCGCACCGGCCGGCCACCGATCTGTCCCTCGATCAGGCCGACAAGGCGGCGAAGCAGTTCGGGACCCTCGGCTCGGGGAACCACTTCCTCGAGCTGTCGGTCGACGAGCGCAGGCGGGTCTGGGTGGTCCTCCATTCGGGGAGCCGGGGCATCGGGAACCAGCTCGCCCAGATGCACATCGGCCGGGCCCGCAAGCTCGCGGCGCGCCTCGAACGCCGGCTCGAGGACCCCGACCTCGCGTACTTCACGGAAGGCACACCCGAGTTCTCGGCCTACATCTCCGACATGCTCTGGGCCCAGGACTACGCGCACGCGAACCGCGACCAGATGATGGACAACGCGCTCCGCGAGGTGCTCGCGTTCGTCGGCACCGGTCGCGAAACGAGCCGGATCAACTGCCACCACAACTTCACCGAGCGCGAGGTCCACGACGGCCGCGAGCTCTGGATCACGCGCAAGGGTGCGATCCGCGCCCGTGAGGGTGATCTCGGCATCATCCCGGGGTCCATGGGTGCGCGCAGCTACATCGTCGCCGGCAAGGGCGACGAGCGGAGCTGGACGTCCTGCGCCCACGGTGCGGGCCGGCGCTACAGCCGCACGCAGGCCAAGAAGCTGTTCAGCGCGGCCGACCTGGCCCACCAGATGGAGGGAAAGGTGTGGCTGTCCGACCGGGCGCGCTCACTCGTCGACGAGATCCCCGCCGCCTACAAGGACATCGACCAGGTCATGGCCGACCAGGCCGACCTGGTCACGGTGCTGCACACGCTGCGCCAGGTTCTCAACTACAAGGGGACGTAGGCGGCGCCGTCAGGACCACGGGCCGAAGGTCCGGAACGCCAACGGGCTCGCGCCGGCCGGCACCGCCTCGAGGGGGACGGAGACGTCCTCGTAGGTGGGTGCGTCGATCGCGGCCGCGATGCGCTCCAGCGACGGGACGTCGAGGCCGAACACGTGCGCCGCGGTGAGCCCGACCATCGCGCGCACGTGGTCCTCCGGGATCCCGGCGAAGGTGAACCGCAGCGCCTGCTTGCCCGTCGAGGTCCCACCCGTGAAGTCGTCGCCGGGGTACTGGAACGTGCTCTCGAGGTGCGGGTAGTCGGAGCCCCACATGATGCGGTCCGCGTAGCCGTCGCGGATCGCGCCCTCGGCCTCTGCATGCGAGAGGAAGCTGGCGCCGATGTACACGTTGCGGTGCATGTACTCGCTGGGCCGGCGCGGCACCTGCCGGCGGAGCGCCGCGTTCCCGCGGGTGGTGGTCATGTGCACGGAGTCGAGCTCGAGGCGCGTGTAGGGCCACCACTCGCCGGGCTGCTCGGTCATGACGAGCTTCAGGCCGGGGTGACGCTCGAAGACGCCGGCGAAGATCAGCAGGTGCACGGCGCGCCGGCTGAACCAGCCGCCGCTCTCGGTCGACATGAGCGCGACGAGCTCGGGCCCCCCGAAGACCGAGGGGTCGCCCGCGCCCGCGTGCGTGACGAGCGGCATGTCGAGGTCGGCCGCCACGGCCCAGAACGGCTCCCAGACGCGCTCGTTGTAGGGGCGCAGCCACGGCCGGGGCGCGGGGAAGTTCACGCCCCGCAGGCCCGCGTCACGCGCCCACCGCAGCTCCTCGATCGAGGCCTCCGGGTCCCACAGGGGCAGGTGCACGAGACCGACGTGGCGGTGCGGTTCGGCCGCGCACATGTCGGCCAGCCACCGGTTGTAGATGCGCAGCCCGGCGGCGGCGAGGTCGGGGTCCTCGGGCGGCCCGAGCATCGACGTCTGGAACGGGATGGGCTCGTTGTTCTGGCTGCCGTGGAAGATCACCTCGGCGGCCACGCCGTCGAAGTCGAGATCGCGCCGCCGGGCCGCCGGGTCGTGGTGGCCGGCCGTCCCCTGGTTGGTGGCCTGCCACGCCGCGCCGCTGCCGACGTCGTCCTCTTCGACGTAGCGGCCCCGGGAACGGTCGCTCGCCCCGACGTAGGCGTCGTACTCGTCGAGCAGCGCGGCCGGGCAGTAGGGGCGCAGATCCTCCACCAGCCGCGGCCCGATGTGGCAGTCGGCGGACACGATCACGAGCGGGTCGGAGCTCATGCGAACCTCCTCGGGTCGACGGTGGCCAGCGCGCGCGCCAGCACCGATGTCAACTCCTCGCGGCCGTCGCCTGCGGCCCAGCGGGCCGTGCCGTCGTCGACCACCGCGACGAACACGGTCGCGACGACGTGGGCCGCCTCGGGCGGGAGCGCGTCGCGCTCGACCAGCGCGTCGGCGACCATCGTGCGCCACTCGTCGAGCAGCCCACCCGCGCGGCCGCGCAGCACCGACGACCGCGCGATCGCGCGGCGGCTGAGCAGCAGTCGGCGCCGGTCGACCGGCGAGAGCAGGTCGTGGGCGCCGGTGAACGCGGCGACGATCGCCTGCCACGGGCTCTCCTCGGGTGGGCGCGCCAGGATCGCCGCGTGCACCTGCGCGATCCGCGCGTCGCGGTCGGGGAAGAGCAGCGCCTCCTTGGATGGGAAGTAGCGCGCCACGGTCGCGGGCGACACGCCGGCGTCGGCCGCGATGTCGGCGACCCTCGTCGCCTCGAACCCGTCGCGCGCGAACCGCTCGAGGGCGGCGTCGACGATCGCCTCGCGGGCCTGGCGCTTCTTGCGCTCACGCAGGCCGGACGGAGCCGCCGGCGACGGCGCCGCTCCGAGGTCGAGCACCACACCCGAGATGATAGTCGGCTCTCAATTGAGAGTCAGATCTCAGGCCGTGCGCGGCCGGGGCGCGGGGCCCGTGGGTCCCTCAGCGGGGCGAGACGGGGGCGGCGTGGCGGTGCACGAGGTGGAAGTGGCCGTCCTCGAAGCGGAAGACGGTCGTGGCCCGCAGCCCGAGCACCGCGAAGGCATCGCCCGTCTCGACCCTGGCCCGGTACAGCTCGACCTCGACGACGCAGGCGAGATCGTCGGTCACGTAGCGGGCGACCGGGTCGAACCCGAGCAGCTCGGCCTCCGGGTAGGTCTCGCCGGCTCCGGCGAGCGCCTCCGAGACCGCCTCGGGGCCCCGCGCGAAGAGGCCGGACGGGTTGGCGAGCGTGACGTCGTCCCGATCCGACAGCACGCCCCGGTATCCCTCGGGGTCGCCGCCGAGGGCGTCGCGGAGAGCCCGGTGGCTCCGCTCGATGGCCTCGTCGAGCTCGGTCGTCGTCGGCACCGCGTTCCTCCCCGTGCAGCTCCATGACCCGGACGCGTCGGGGGTATCGACCCGGTTGCGCCATGCTCCGCAGGGTCGAAGGTCCCGTTCCGCCGAGGACCACGGTCCCGGAACGGCGCGCCGCGTCGAAGCTCGCTCAAGCTCACGGTGCCGGCTGCCGATAGGGCAGGTGGAGGAACTGCCCCTTCTTCCGCCTCACCCCCTCGAGACTCGAGCCCGCCGCTCGCCGGCGGGTTCGTCTCGTTTCGGAGGTGATCTCCGGGGCCGGTTCCCGCGGAAGGCTCGACTTCGCGCCGAACCCTGCCGATACGCGCGGAGGAACCGATGTGAAGGCAGAGAGGCGGTGCACCATGGGCGTGTTCAAGGAA
>DASRHL010000410.1:0-3418 GCA_035650535.1 Acidimicrobiia bacterium | reverse complement strand
GCAGACCGCGAGCGACCGGGTGGCACGCCTGCGCTTCGACTTCGAGCTCGCCGACCCGGGTCACCTCGACTCGATCCTGAAGGCGGTGCAGCGGGTCGACTCGGTCTACGAGGCGTACCGGGTCCTCCCCGGCGCCGCGTCACGCGTGTAGGAGCGCAAGCGGTCCGGCTCGCCGGAGACACCTGGCTACGATGCCGCGGATGACGGAGTCGGACGCGGGCGTCGCAGGCGCGCTGTACCGGGCGCCGGTCGGCACGCGCGACGTGCTTCCCCCGGAGTCGGATCGCTGGATCGCGGTCGTCTCCGCGTTCGCGTCGCGGGCGGCACGCTTCGGCTATGGCCTCGTCGTCACCCCCGTCTTCGAGCACTACGAGGTCTTCCAGCGCGTCGGGGCCTCGACCGACGTCGTCCGCAAGGAGATGTACGACTTCACCGACAAGGGCGATCGCCACGTCGCCCTCCGCCCCGAGGGCACGGCGCCGGTGGTGCGGGCCTTCGTGCAGCATCGGCCCACCCCACCGTGGAAGGTCTGGTACGTCGCGCCGAACTTCCGTTACGAGCGGCCCCAGAAGGGCCGCTACCGCCAGCACTGGCAGCTCGGGGTGGAGGTCCTGGGCCTCGACGACCCGGACGTCGACGTCGAGGTCATCGCGCTGGCGCACGGCTTCTACCGCGATCTCGGTCTCAAGCAGGTGACGCTCCTGCTCAACTCGATGGGCGACGCCCGGTCGCGCCCCGGGTACGTCGCGGCGCTCTCCGAGTACCTCCTCGACCACGCGCCCGCCCTGGGCGACGAGTTCCGCGAGCGCGTCGAGCAGAATCCGCTCCGTGTCCTCGACGCCAAGCGGGAGGACTGGCAGGACGTCATCGAGCGGGCGCCCCAGCTCACCGAGCACCTGAGCGACGAGGCCGAGGCGCACTTCGAGCGCGTCCAGAACCGCCTGACCGAGCTCGGCATCGAGTACGAGCTCGCCCCGCGCCTCGTGCGCGGCTTCGACTACTACACGAGCACGACGTTCGAGTTCGTCAGCGACGCGCTCGACGCCGCGCAGAACGCGGTCGGCGGCGGCGGTCGGTTCGACCAGCTCGCGGAGGAGATGGGCGGCCCGCCGACGCCCGGCATCGGGTTCGGGATCGGCATCGAGCGGGTCCTCATCGCCTGCGACGCCGAGGGCCTGCTCACGACCGGCGAGCAGGACCGTCTCGACGCGTTCGTGATCGACGGCATCGGCGACGGCTCGGCCGCGCTCGTCGTCGCCGAGCTGCGCGAGTCGGGTCTCCGCGCGGACCTCGCCTACGGTGGCCGCTCCGTGAAGGCTCAGTGGAAGATGGCGGATCGCGCCGGCGCGTCGTACGGCGTCATGCTCGGTCGCGCCGAGGAGGAACGCGACGCGGTGGCGGTCAAGGACCTGCGCTCCGGGGACCAGGTCGAGGTGCGGCGCGACCAGCTCGTCGGCTGGCTGCGCACCCGCCTCGAGGAGCGTGCCCAGTGACCGCGCCGACGCGTCCGCGCCCATGATGCGCACGCACCGGGCCGGTGACCTCCGGTCCGAGCACATCGGGCAGCCCGTGGCCCTGGCGGGTTGGGTCGCGGCGCGCCGCGACCACGGCGGGGTGGTCTTCGTCGACCTGCGTGACGCCGCCGGCGTCGTCCAGGTGGTCGTCGACCCGCAGCACACGACCGGTCTCGACGCGCACGCGATCCGCGCCGAGTACGTCCTGCGGGTCGAGGGCGAGGTCCGCGTCCGCCCCGAGGGCACCGCGAACCCCGATCTCCCGACCGGTGACGTCGAGGTCGCGGCCGTGACCGTCGAGCTGCTCAACGCGGCCGAGCCGCCGCCGATCCCCATCGACGAACGGGTCGAGGCCGACGAGGTGCTGCGCCTGCGCTACCGCTACCTCGACCTGCGCAGCGCGCGCCTCCAGCGAAACCTGAGGTTGCGGGCGATGGTGAACCGGGCGCTCCGTCAGGCCCTCGACGCCGAAGCTTTCGTCGAGGTCGAGACCCCCATGCTCATCGCGTCGACACCCGAGGGCGCGCGCGACTTCGTCGTGCCGTCACGCCTCTCGCCGGGTGAGTTCTACGCTCTCCCGCAGAGCCCGCAACTGTTCAAGCAGTTGCTGATGGTCGGCGGCCTCGACCGCTACTACCAGATCGCGCGCTGCCTGCGCGACGAGGACCTGCGCGCCGACCGCCAGTTCGAGTTCATGCAGCTCGACGCGGAGATGAGCTTCGCAACCGCCGACGACGTGATGGGCGTGATCGGGCGGGCCGTCGCGGCGGCCGCCGAGGCCGTGACCGGGGCGCCTGCGCCTCCCGTCGAGCGGATGACCTGGCACGAGGCGATGGAGCGCTTCGGCACGGACAAGCCCGATCTCCGCTTCGGCATGGAGCTCGTCGACGTCGGCGAGGTGTTCGCGGCGACCGAGTTCAAGGCCTTCCAGGCCGAGTCCGTGAAGGCGATCCGTGTCCCCGGCGAGGGCGGCACCACGCGCTCGCGGCTCGACGGGTTGATCGACCGGGCCAAGCAGCTCGGCGCCGCCGGTCTCGTGTGGATGCGCGTGGGAGACGGCCGCACCCTCGACGCGCCGATCCTCAAGTTCCTCGCCGACCAGGAACAGCTCGGCCTCGTCGACGCCACCGGCGCCCAGCCCGGCGACCTGCTCCTGATCGCGGCCGGCGACCGCCGGCTCGTGAACCGGGTGCTCGGCACCATCCGCCTCGACCTCGGCCGCCCCCCGGTCCACGAGGGACCGCTCCGGTTCCTCTGGGTCGTCGACTTCCCGCTGTTCGAGGCGCTCGACGACGACGGCCGCCCCGTTCCCGCGCACCACCCGTTCACGATGCCGCACCCCGACGACCTCGCGGTGCTCGCGCGCGCGTCACGGGGTGGGGCACCCACCGACGCGCTGCTCGACGTTCGCTCGTTGGCGTACGACCTCGTGCTCAACGGCTGGGAGCTCGGCTCCGGCAGCGTCCGGATCCACCGTCCCGACGTGCAAGAGGAGATCTTCACCCTGCTCGGCATCGACGAGGAGACTGCGCGCCAGCGATTCGGGTTCCTCCTCGACGCGTTCCGCTACGGCGCGCCGCCCCACGCCGGCTTCGCCTTCGGCATCGACCGGCTGACCGCGATCCTGGCGGGCGAGGAGAACATCCGCGAGGTCATCGCCTTCCCGAAGACCCAGTCCGGCGCCGACCCACTGACCGGCGCGCCGACCCCGATCGACCCCGCCCAGCTACGCGAGCTCGGCCTCAGCGTCCTTCCCCGCCCCCGGAAGTAACCGCGTCCCCCGCGTCACGCGGCGGCGGGTGGTCCGTTCGCCTGCTGGGTGTTGCGGGGGTGGTCGGGGTGGTCGGGTGGGACGAAGGGGCGTTTGCCGGTGCCGGGGACGAAGGCCCAGCCGTGGTGGGGCT
>DASRHL010000409.1:0-2915 GCA_035650535.1 Acidimicrobiia bacterium | reverse complement strand
GCACACGCTCAACTTCGACGAGACGTTCACGGCCATGGCCGCGCGCCGGCCGTTGGGCGACCTCCTCGACTTCCTCCGGCACCACGACTCCCACCCGCCGCTCGACTACCTCCTGCGCGGGCCGTTCGCCGCCACCGGTAGCGACGTCCTGGTGCGACTGCCGTCGGTCGTGTTCTCGACGGCGGCGCTGGCCGTGTTCGCCTGGTGGTCGCGGGCGTGGGGGCGGGCCGGGCTCCTGGCGACCGGGTTGATGGCGGTGTCGGGCTTCGAGGTCTTCTACGGTCGTGAGGCGCGTATGTACGCGCTCATGGAGCTCGTCGGGGTCGTCGTCGCCGTCGGTGCGTACCGGTGGACGATCCGGCGGACGACGGCACCCGCCGCCGTCGTCGGCTGCGCGCTCCTCGTCGGCGTCTTCACCCACGTGTCCGGACTCCTGCTCGCCGCGGGTGCGTTCGGGCTCGCCGGGCTCGCGCGCGACCGTGCCGCATGGCGCTGGCGGGTCGCGACCGCGGCACCCGTCCTGCTGTGGGCCGCGGCATGGGGGCCCTCGGTGCTCGACCAGCACCGCGGCGCGCCCGTCGGCTGGATCCCGTTCACGACGCCCGCGGGCGTGGCCCACGCCGTCGCCGAGCCGCTGCTCTCCCGCACGTCGCTCGCGTGGCTCGTCGTGGCCGCCGTCGTCGCCGGTGCCGTCGTCGTGACGCGCAGCGAGCGACGTCTCGCGACCGTCGGACTCGCGTGCTTCGTCGTCCCTGCGGCGATCGCCGCGGTCATCGGCCTGTTCGAGCACTTCTTCATCGCGCGCACGCTCGCATTCGGGGCGTGGGCGCCACTGGCGGCGATCGCGTTCCTCCTCGACGCCGCCGTGCGACGGTACCGCGCGCTCGGCGTGCTGGTCGTCGCCGTCGTCGGCGTGTTCGTGCTGTCGTCCACCGCGCAGGCGCTGCGCAACGAACCGCTCGGCCGCATCGACGCGCTCACCGAGTACCTGCACGCCGAGCTGCGACCCGGCGACGTCGTGTCGACGCCGGCATGGGAGCGGACGCTGGTCGAGTGGCCGGTCGCGGTCCAGGGCGACGCGCCGACCCGGGCGGTCCATTCGCCTCTGCATGCCGGGTTCGCGCTGCAACTCGAGGGGCGCGCGACCGGTCGCGTCTGGATCGTCGAGTCGGCCGACGACCACGAGACCGTGGCCGGGGCCCGGGCCTGCGCGCGCCCATGGGGGAACGACGCGGTGCAGGTCCACTGCCTGCGCGTTCCCTCCTGACGCCCGGTCGCAGGGCCCCGAACATCCGTTCGACAAGCACCGGCATCGGTGTATCCTGGCGGCCTGATGCCGGACAGCACGTCGGGGGCCACCATCCGCATCCGTGGCGCCCGGGAGCACAATCTCAGGAACGTCGACCTCGAGCTGCCGCGTGACCGTCTGATCGTCTTCACCGGTCTGTCGGGGTCGGGGAAGTCGTCGCTCGCGTTCGACACGATCTACGCCGAGGGCCAGCGGCGCTACGTCGAGTCGCTCTCGGCCTACGCCCGGCAGTTCCTCGGGCAGATGGACAAGCCCGACGTCGACTTCATCGAGGGTCTGTCGCCGGCCATCTCGATCGACCAGAAGTCGGCGTCGCGCAACCCGCGCTCGACGGTCGGCACGATCACCGAGATCTACGACTACCTGCGGTTGCTGTACGCGCGCATCGGCGTCCCGCACTGCCCGAACTGCGGCCGGGTGATCAGGCGCCAGACCCCGCAGCAGATCGTCGACCGGGTGCTCGAGCTGCCCGAGGGCACCCGGTTCCAGGTGCTGGCGCCCGTGGTGCGGGGCCGCAAGGGCGAGTACGAGGGCCTGCTGCGGGAGCTGGCGTCGCAGGGGTTCACTCGGGCGCGGATCGACGGCGACGTCCACGATCTCGGGGAGCGGTTCAACCTCGCCCGCTACGAGCAGCACACGATCGAGGTCGTCGTCGACCGGCTCGTGCGGCGCGCGGGCATCGAGCACCGGCTCACCGACTCGCTCGAGACCGCGCTCCGCCTTGCCGAAGGCGTCGCCGAGGTCGAGATCGTGCCCCGCGACGGCGACGGCAACGCGGGTGCCGAGAACGAGACGCTCACCTTCTCCGAGCACCTCGCGTGCAACCACTGCGGGTTGTCGTTCGACGAGCTCGCACCCCGCAACTTCTCGTTCAACTCGCCGTACGGTGCGTGCGAGCGCTGCGACGGGCTGGGCACCCGCTTCGAGGTCGACCCCGAGCTCGTCGTGCCCGACGACGACCTGTCGATCAGCGAGGGTGCGATCACGCCGTGGTCGGGGTTCCGCAGCCGCTACTTCGACCGCGTCCTCGAGGCGGTCGCCGACGAGTACGGCTTCGACGTCGGCACGCCGTGGAAGAAGCTGCGGAAGAAGGACAAGCAGGCCGTCCTCTACGGGACGGGCTCTCGCGAGGTCCACGTCCGCTACCGCAACCGGTACGGCCGGCAGCGCTCGTACCACACCGGCTTCGAGGGCGTCGTGCCCTGGCTCGAACGACGCCACGCCGAGGCCGAGAGCGATCGCACTCGTGAACAGATCGAGGGCTACATGCGTGAGGTGCCGTGCCCGGCCTGCCACGGCGCGCGCCTGAAGCCCGCCTCGCTCGCGGTGACCGTCGGCGGCATCAACATCCACGAGCTCGGGGAGATGTCGATCGCGCGCACCGCGGAGTTCCTCGGCGGCCTCGACCTGTCGGAGCGCGACCTCATGATCGCCGAGCGGGTGCTGAAGGAGGTCAACGAGCGCCTCCGCTTCCTGCTCGACGTCGGTCTCGACTACCTGAACCTCAACCGGAGCTCGGGCACGCTGGCCGGCGGCGAGGCGCAACGGATCCGGCTCGCGTCCCAGGTCGGGAGCGGGCTCGTCGGCGTGCTGTACGTGCTCGACG
>DASRHL010000408.1:0-24595 GCA_035650535.1 Acidimicrobiia bacterium | reverse complement strand
CGAGGCGGGCGACCGGGCGTTGCGCATCTTCGCCCAGACGGTCAGGGAGACCCTGCGCGCCGGCGACCTCGCCTGCCGTTTCGGCGGTGAGGAGTTCACGATCGTGCTGCCCACGACCGGCACGGACGCCGCGGTCGACCTCATGGAGCGCGTCCGCGCCAACCTCGCGCTCGCCGTCGGTCGGGGCGACGCGCCGCGCTTCACCGCGAGCTTCGGAGTCGTCCACTCGTCGGAGGCCGAGACGTTCGACGCCCTCGTCTCGATCGCCGACCGCGCGCTGTTCGCGGCGAAGCATGCCGGGCGCGACCGGATCGCCGCCCACGAGGGCGGCCGCACGTTCCAGGTGCACGACGAGGCCGCCTCCGCCCTCCAGGCGGAGGTGCTCGAGACCGCCGAGGCCGGCATCCGCCTCACCGGCGCCGTCCCGACGTAGCTAGCGCGCCGGGATCCAGAGGCGGACCCGCGCGCCGCCGGCCGCGTCGTTCCCGATCTCGATCCCGCCACCGTGGGCGCCGGCGATCGCGTCGACGATCGCGAGCCCCAACCCCGCGCTCCCGCCGGCCGATCCGCGCACGAACCGGTCGACGGCGTGCTCGAGCAGCTCACTCGGGAACCCGGGGCCGTCGTCGCGCACCTCGACCGTCGCCCGGCCGTTCGAGCCGGCGATCGTCACGTCGACGCGCGTCTTCGCGTGGCGCACCGCGTTGTCGACCAGGTTCATGATCGCCCGCTCCAGCGCGACGGCGTCGCCGGTCGCGCTCGCCCGACCCGCGACCTGCAGCTCGACGGCGTCGCGCCCGCGGGCCCGCTCGACGCCACCCACCGCCCGCTCGGCGACCTCCACCAGGTCGACCGGCTCACCCGGCGGGGGTCCGGCAGCCCGGACGCGCGCCAGCACCAGGAGATTCGTCGCGAGGTGATCGAGGCGCTCCACCTCTTCGAGCGCGGATGCCAGCGCCTCGGCCGCTGCGGGATCTCGCACCTGCATCGACGCGAGCTCGATCTCGGCGCGGGCGATCGCGATGGGCGTGCGCAACTCGTGGCTCGCGTCGTCGAGGAAGGTCCGCTCGTGGTCGATCGCCGCCTCGATACGGGCGATCATCGCGTTCAGCCGCCGGGCCAGCTCGGCCAGCTCCTCACCCGGCGGGACCGACAGGCGCTGGCCGCGTCGCTGTGTCGAGTACGAATCGGCCTCGGTCACCATCGCCCGCACGGGGCGGAGCGCGGCGCCGGCGAGCATCCACCCGGCCGCGATCACCACCGCCGCGAGGATCGGCAGGCCGATCGCGAGGTCCGTCTCGAGCTGGTGCTGCGAACGCAGCAGCGGGTCGAGCGATGCGCCGACGACCACGACCAGCCGTTGCGAACCGACGGTCTCGGTCCCGACGAGCAGTCGAGCCTGCCGCGCCCTCGGCGGCACCGCCTGTTCGATCGTGCGCGCCTTCGGTGTGGCGCTCAGGATCTGGTGCCGGGTGAGCACGGGGTCGTCGAGGAGCGCCTTGGGCGACGCGGCGACCACGTTGCCCTGGTCGTCGATCACCTGCGCGAACACCTCGGAACGCGGGATGATCGGGAGGTCGTGGCCCGCGACCGGTGGCGCGGCCTGCGATACGGCGGCGCGCACGTCGTCGAAGCGCGTCTCGAGGCTCTCGTCGACCTGGCTGCTGAGGCCGCTGTGGTAACGCAGCAGGACGAAGCCGCCGACGAGCATCGACACGGCGACGGTGACGAGTCCGAAGATGACCGCGAGCCGCCCTCGCAGCGTCCGGGGCCGGAGCGTGCGTCGACCCACGGCGGGGGCGCTACTCCGCGCGGAGCCGGTACCCGACGCCGCGCACGGTCTCGATGCTGGTGCGGTCGAACGGACGGTCGATCTTCTCGCGCAGGTAACGGACGTAGACGTCGACGACGTTCGATCGCCCGTCGTATGCGAAGTCCCAGACGTGCTCGAGCATCTGCGTCCGCGTGAGGACCTCGCCCGGATGGCGCATGAAGAGCTCGAGCAGCGCGAACTCCTTCGGGCTGAGGTCGACCGGTCGTCCGGCCCGGCACACGAGGTGGGCGGCCGGATCGAGGACGAGGTCGCCGACGGTCAGCGTCGCCGGGCGTTCGCGGGCGCCGCGGCGGGTCAGCGCCCGCAGGCGGGCGTAGAGCTCGGCGAAGGAGAACGGCTTCGCGAGGTAGTCGTCGGCTCCGGCGTCGAGCCCGGTCACCCGGTCCTCGACCGCGTCGCGCGCGGTGAGGAGGAGGACGGGCGCCCAGCGGCCCCGGGCTCGCAGCGTCCGGCACACCTCGAAGCCGTCGGGCGGTGGGAGCATGACGTCGAGCACGACCGCGTCGTAGTCGTTCTCGGTCCCGAGCCACAGCGCGTCCTGGCCCGTGCCCGCGATGTCGACCGCGTAGCCCTCCCGCTCCAGCGCCCGCCGCAGCAGGGAGGCCATCTTCGTCTCGTCCTCGACGACCAGGACGCGCATGCGGAGAGCCTATGAAGCGAAGATGAGAGCTGGATGAGCGACCGTCTCAGACCTGGTGGACGGGGCAGGAGAAGGTCGTGCGGCCGGCGATCCGGCGGCGGAGCAGCGGGGCGCCGTCCCGGGGGCAGTGGCCGCCCGGGAACCGGGCCGCCATCAGGTCCCCCGTGTGCGACCCGCCCCGCCGCATCATCACCCGCAGCGCCGTCCGGATCGCCCGGTGCAGGCGGGCCTGCTCGTCCGCGTCGAGCGAGTCGGCGGCTCGGGCGGGGTCGAGGCCCGCCCGCCAGAGGATCTCGTCGACGAGGAGGTTGCCCAGCCCGGCGATGCGGGCCTGGTCCATGAGCACGGCCTTCACCGGCGCGCGCGACCGCGCCACGATCCGGCGCAGCTCGGGGAGTGTCAGCGCGAGCGCGTCCGGTCCGAGCCGGTCCTCGTCGGGGTCGAGCTCGACGGCCCCGAGACGCCGCGGGTCGCGCAGGAACAGCGCCCCGCCGTCGGCGAAGTGCAGACCGAAGCGGTGCCACGCCGGGTTCTCCGCGTTGCTCGCGTACAGGAGCGGGTCGCCGGCGGCCTCGTCGTCGATCAGCACCCGCCCGCTCATCCCCAGGTGAAGCGCCAACACCGGACCGTCGGCTGGCCCGCTCGCGGCGGCTCGGGCGTCCGCCTCCGGGGCCGCTGGGGCCTCCGGAGCGGTGTCGACCATCAGGAGCTTGCCGCGGCGGCGGGCGGCCACGAGCTGCAGACCGGGCAGCAGCGCGCTCACGACACCGGGCGTGAGCCCCCGCTTGAGGAACCACGGATCGGGCGCGTACACGGACTCGATCCTGCGATGGAGCGCTCGTGCCTCGATGAGCCGCCGCGCCGACTCGACCTCGATGAGCTCGGGCAAGGAGGGGCCGACGCCTCAGCCCAGGATGTTGGTGATCGCGCCGCGCTCCGCGCCCTGCGCGAGGCGCGCGTACTTCGCCAGGAACCCGCTCGTGTAGCGGGGCTCGAGTGGCTTCCAGTTGGCGCGTCGGCGCTCCAGCTCCGCGGCGTCGACGAGCAGCTCGATGGTGTGCGCGGCCGCGTCGATCACGATGGCGTCGCCGTCCTCGACCAGCGCGATCGGGCCGCCGTCGACGGCTTCCGGTGCCACGTGCCCGACACAGAACCCGTGCGTGCCACCCGAGAACCGCCCGTCGGTCACGAGGGCGGCGTCGCCACCGCGGCCGGCGCCCTTCATCGCGCCCGTGATCGCGAGCATCTCGCGCATCCCGGGACCGCCCTTCGGACCCTCGTACCGGATGACGACGACGTCGCCCGGATTGATCCGACCGGCGAGGATGGCGTCCATCGCGAGCTCCTCGCCGTCGAAGACGCGCGCGGTTCCCTCGAATCGCAGCTCGTCGATCCCCGCGACCTTCACGACGCTGCCCTTCGGGGCGAGCGACCCGGTCAGGATCGCGAGCCCGCCCTGGGTGTGGATCGGCGCGCCGAGCGGGTGGACGACGTCGCCGTCGGGCGCGGGCGGATCGAGCGCGGCGAGGTTCTCGGCGACGGTGCGGCCCGTGACCGTGATGCAGTCGCCGTGGACGAGCCCGGCGTCGAGCAGCTCGCGCATCACGACCGGGACCCCGCCGATCCGGTCGAGGTCGAACATGTGGTACTTGCCGTGCGGCTTCATGTCCGCGATGTGCGGCACCTTGGCGCCGATGCGGTTGAAGTCGTCGAGCTCGAGCTCGACCCCGGCCTCGTTGGCGATCGCGAGGAGGTGCAGCACGAGGTTCGTCGATCCGCCGACGGCCATGCCGACGGCGATGGCGTTCTCGAAGGCCTCCTTCGTCATGATCTCGCGGGGCCGGATGCCCGCCGCGAGCAGGCCCATCACCGCCCGGCCGCTCTCGAACGCGAAGTCGTCGCGTCGCCGGTCGACCGCGGCCGGCGACGCGCTGCCCGGGAGCGACATCCCGAGCGCCTCGGCCGCCGACGCCATCGTGTTCGCGGTGAACATCCCCGCGCACGACCCCTCGGTCGGGCAGGCCCGCCGCTCGATCTCGCCGAGCTCGTTCTCGGTGAGGGTCCCGGCCGCGCACGCGCCGACGGCCTCGAACACGCTGACGATGTCGAGGGCCTGGTCCTTGTAGCGCCCGGGGAGGATGGAGCCGCCGTAGAGGAACACCGACGGCAGGTTGAGCCGGGCCGCGGCCATCAGCATGCCGGGCAGGCTCTTGTCGCATCCGGCGAAGGTCACCAGGGCGTCGAGACGCTCCGCGTGCATCACGCACTCGATCGAGTCGGCGATGATCTCGCGGCTCACGAGGGAGCCCCGCATCCCCTCGTGCCCCATCGAGATACCGTCGCTGACGGCGATCGTGACGAACTCGATCGGGAAGCCACCCGCGTCGCGGACGCCTTCCTTGCAGCGCTTGGCGAGCCGGTCGAGCGGCAGGTTGCAGGGCGTCACCTCGTTCCAGCTCGAGGCGACCCCGACCTGCGCCTTGCCCCAGTCCGCGTCGGTCATGCCGACGGCCCGCAGCATGGCGCGGGCGGGCGCCCGCTCCATCCCGTCGGTGACCTCGTGGCTGCGGACCTTCACGTCGCTCATGAGCCGGCAGCGTACCGTCGGCCGCGCGCGATCTGGCCTAGCCTTCGGAGCGGAATCCGATTCCCGGGGCCGGTCGTTGGGGTTCCCAGTGCCGCCGGCCCGGGTATGCCCCCAGCACGACCGTGACCAGCACCCAGGCCCAACCACCCCCCGTCGCGCTCTCAGGCCGCGACGCCGTGGTCGCGCGGACGTTCGCGCGCTACGGCGACGTGGTCGACGCGCGGCTCGACTGGTTCGTCGCCGGCATCCGGGCCGAGATGGCGAGCGAGGGGTACGCCGAGCGGGCGCGGCCCGGCCCCGACGTGCAGGTCGTCCTCCACGTCGTCGACGCCGAGCGGGCCCGGCCCTACCGGCGCAAGAGCGCACCGACGTTCGTCGTGGCCATCGCCCACGTCCCCGAGCGGCCGGACGACGTGCTCCGGACCGGCTACCCGCTGCTCGTCCGGGCGCTCGCCAACCTCGCCGTGATCGTCAGCGACGGTCCCGAGGGCGTGGCGGCGCACTTCGTGACGCTCGAGCAGGGGACCTACACGGTCGCCCACGACGGCGACGACGACAAGTTCTTCGCGCAGGTCTTCGCCCGCCTCGAGCCGCTGGCGTCGTCGCGCCTCGTCATCGCGAACGAGTTCCACACCGACCTGCCCCCGGCGCTCTGGGACGGCGACGAGCAGACCCGCCAGATCGCGCGTGCCGGCGAGCACCTCGACGCGCTCGACCTCCTGCCGGCAGCATTCCCGATCGAGGAGATCCTGTCCGAGCGCGATCTGCGTCACGTGCGGCTCCTGTTCGGCATCGGTGGCCTGTCGTACGGCAACGTCAGCGCGCGGCGGCTCCCGCGCGCCGAGTCCGAGCTCGGCCCCGAGTTCTGGATGAGTGCGAGCGGCGTCGACAAGTCACGGTTGCGCGAGATCGGCCGCGACGTGCTGCTCGTTCGGGGCTACGACGCCGATCGCGACGCGATCGTCCTCTCTGTGCCGCCGCACGTGAAGCCGAACCGCGTCTCGGTCGACGCGATCGAGCACTGGATGATCTACCGCGAGCATCCGGAGGTCGGCGCGATCGTGCACGTGCACGCGTGGATCGACGGCACGACCGCGACCGAGATCAACTACCCCTGCGGGACCCTCGAGCTCGCGGAGTCGGTCGCCGAGCTCGTGCGCGCCGCGCCCGACCCGTCGCGCGCCGTCGTGGGTCAACGCAACCACGGTCTGACGATCACGGGCCACAGCCTCGACGAGATCTTCACGAGAGTCGACGGGAAGATCGTCCAGAACGTCCCGATGGACTGACCGCCCCCTCCGCGTCTGTTCACTTTTCCGCCGTAGAGGCGGATCTCCGAACAGACGCGGGGGTCCGGTCAGGTGAGGCGGGCGTCGAGGAGCTGGTTGATGAGCTGCGGGTTGCCCTTGCGATCGGTGGCGCTCATCACCTGACCGAACAGGAATCCGCGCTTCTTCTTGCGCTCCTTGTCGTCGCCGGCGCGGTACTCGTCGACGGCCTGCGCGTGCTCGGCCAGCACGCGGTCGACGATCGCGCCGAGCTCCCCCTCGTCACTCACCTGCGCGAGCCCGCGCTCGGTCACGACCTGGCGGGGTCGCTTCGGCTCGCGCAGGCATTCTCCGAGGACGTCCTTGGCGAGGCTGCGCGAGAGCGTCCCGTCGGCGACGAGCCCGACCAGCTCGGCGAGGCCGTCCGGTGCGAGCGGGAGCACCTCGGGCGACAGGCCGCTCTCGTTGAGGTAGGCGAGCACGTCGCCCGTGCACCAGTTGACGACGTCACGCGGCATCCCGCCGCCGGCGGCGATGGAGACGACCGCCGCCTCCGCGTACTCGGCGAGGCCGGGTACGTCGACGAGCACCCGGGCGTCGTGCTCACCGATCCCCCACTCGCCGACGAGCCGGGCCCGCCTCGCCGCGGGCAGCTCCGGAAGGTCGGTGGCAGCGCGCCGCTTCATGTCGTCGGTCGGCGCGACCGGCACGAGGTCGGGCTCGGGGAAGTAGCGGTAGTCGCTCGACCCCTCCTTCGTTCGCATGCCGTGCGTACGGCCGTCGGCTTCGTCCCAGTGCCGGGTCTCCTGCACGATGCGTTCGCCTGCGGCGAGCATCGCCGCCTGACGCTCGATCTCGTACTCGATCGCGCGGCCCAGCGACCGCAGCGAGTTCATGTTCTTGACCTCGACCTTCGTACCGAGCTCGGACGATCCGCGCGGCCGCACCGACACGTTGGCGTCGACGCGCATCGAGCCCTCTTCCATCTTCACGTCGGAGACGCCGAGCGAACGGAGGACGGCCCGCAGCTCCGACACGTACGCGCGCGCCTGCTCGGCCGAGCGGATGTCGGGACGCGACACGATCTCCATCAGCGGAACGCCGGCGCGGTTGTAGTCGACGAGCGAGTAGTCGGCCTCGTGGATCCGTCCCCCGCCCCCGACGTGCACGGTCTTGCCCGTGTCCTCCTCGAGGTGGGCGCGCTCGATCCGGACGACCGTGCCGTCGACCTCGAGCCTGCCGTCGGCGAGGATCGGCTCCTCGTACTGGCTCACCTGGTAGTCCTTCGGCATGTCCGGATAGAAGTAGTTCTTCCGGGCGAAGATCGAGTGCTCCGGCACCTCGAAGTCGAGGGCGGCCGCGAGACGCAGCGCGAAGTCGACGGCCTGACGATTGAGGACAGGCAGCGACCCGGGCAGCCCGAGGCAGACCGGGCACACGTTGGTGTTGGGTTCGGCGCCGAACTCGTTCGGGCACCCGCAGAACAGCTTCGTCGCCGTCGACAGCTCGACGTGCGTCTCGAGACCGATGACGGCCTCGACGTCGAGCCCGGTCCCGACCTCTGCGTCAACCGGCATGGGAGACTCCCCGTCCATGGCCCGATCGGCAGTCCAACTCGATCCGCATGCCTTCACCGTACGCCGCGCACAGGTGCGCGACGGCCTGAATCTCGCGTTCGTGCACGAGGGTGCCGGCGGCACGCCGATCCTCCTCGTGCACGGCTACCCGGAGACCAAGCGGATCTGGTGGCGGAACATCGGCCCGCTGGCCGACGCGGGCTTCGAGGTGATCGCCCCCGACCTGCGCGGCCACGGCGACTCCGATCTCGCACCCGACGGCTTCTACGACGTGGCGGCCTTCGCGACCGACTGCTACGCGCTCGTCCACGACGTGCTCGGGCACGACCACGCCGTCCTGGTCGGCGGCGACGTCGGCGGCCCCGTCGTCTACGACATGAGCCTCCGATACCCGGGCTTCGCCGACCGGCTCGCCTACTTCAACACGCTCCCGCCGTCGCTCGACGCCCTCTACGAGGCGGCCGGCGTCCCACCCGACGGCCCGCACCGCGAGCGCCCGACGGCCGACTACTTCGTGCGCCAGGGCGCCGACCCCGACGGGTTGCTCGCCGAGCTCGACACGCCGGAGCGCCGGCGCGCATACGTCGCCGACATGTACGGGCACCGCCTCTGGGCGGCACCGGGATCGTTCACCCGTGACGAGATCGACTTCATGACCGAGCCCTACGCCGACGGCGACAAGCTGCGCGCGAGCTGGGGCGTCTACGAGGGCGCCACCGGCAACCGGCCGCAGAGCGACCTGCCGCGCCTGTTCGAGACCAACCCGACGCCCGCGCTCGTGCTCTACGGCGCCGCCGACCACGTCGTCCCGACCAGCTTCCCGGCGCGCTGCGCCGTCGCGTTCAGCGAGTGCATCGGGCCGTTCTGGCTCCCGGACGTCGGTCATTTCGTGCAGTGGGAGGCCGCAGAGGTGCTCAACCGGTCGCTGCGCTGGCTCTGCGCAGACCTCCTCCGGCGCTAAGCGGCGTCCTCGAGCGTCTTGGCGACGCGGAACATCACGGGCTCGCCGAGCGCGGGCGCGAGGACCTGCACGCCGATCGGCAGCGCGCCCTCACCGCTCCCGAACGGCACGCTCATGGCCGGATGCCCGGCGAGGTTCGTCGGGATCGTGCAGACGTCCGACAGGTACATCGCGAGCGGGTCGGTCGTCTTCGCGCCGAGCTCGAACGCGACCGTCGGCGACGTGGGTGAGATGAGCGCGTCACACTGCTCGTAGACCCGGGCGAAGTCGCGGATGATCAGCGTGCGGACGCGCTGCGCCTTCCCGTAGTACGCGTCGTAGTACCCGGCGGAGAGCGCATACGTGCCGAGCATGATGCGCCGCTTGACCTCGGCGCCGAACCCCACGTCCCGCGTGCGTGCGTTCATGGTCGCGACGTCGTCGCCGTCGACCCGGAGTCCGTAGCGCACGCCGTCGTACCGCGCCAGGTTCGACGACGCCTCGGCCGGTGCGATCAGGTAGTACGCCGACAGGCCGTAGACGGCGCTCGGCACCTTCACCCGCTCGACGGTCGCGCCGGCGTCCTCGAGGACGGCAGCAGCCCGCTCGACCGCGGCGTGCACCTCGGGCTGCACGCCGTCGGCGTCGGTCAGCTCCTCGACGATGCCGATCCGCAGCCCGCCGACGCCACGGTCGAGGTGCGGCGTCACCGGCTCGTACACGTCCGCGATCGAGGTCGAGTCCATCGGATCGTGGCCCGCGATGACGTCGAGCAGCAGCGCCGCGTCGGCGACGTCGGCCGCGAACGGGCCGATCTGGTCGAGCGAGCTCGCGAACGCGACGAGGCCGTACCGCGAGACCCGACCATACGTCGGCTTGACCCCGACGACGCCGCAGAGCGCCGCCGGCTGACGGATCGAGCCGCCGGTGTCGCTCCCGAGCGCGAGCGGCGTGTAGCCCGCGGCGACGGCGGCGGCCGACCCGCCGCTCGACCCGCCGGGTACCCGCGTCGGGTCGCGCGGGTTGCGCGTCGGCCCGAACGCCGAGTTCTCGGTCGAGGACCCCATCGCGAACTCGTCGAGGTTGGTCTTCGCGATCCCGACGCCGCCCGCCTCCTCGACCCGCGTGACCGCGGTCGCCGTGTAAGGCGGGCGCCACCCCTCGAGGATGCGCGAGGAGCAGGTGGTGGCGATGCCGCGCGTGCAGAGATTGTCCTTCAGGGCCACGGGGACGCCCGCGAGCGGGCCGGGGTCGACGCCCGCGGCCACCTTGGCGTCGACGGCGTCCGCCGCGGCGCGGGCCTCCTCGGTGAGGACCGCGTTGCACGCGTGCAACTCCGGTTCGCGTGTCGCGACGATCTCGAGATGCTCCTCCACGACGTCGCGTGCGGACCGCGCGCCGCTGCGCACCGCCGACGCGATCTCGCGCGCCGTCACCGCTGCCCGCTCACTCTTGGTCCAGGATCCGTGGGACGCGGAACCGCCCGTCCTCGACCGCCGGCGCCTGCGCCAGCACCTCGGCCCGGTCGACGCCGGGCCGCACGTCGTCGGCGCGGAGCACGTTCACGAGTGGCAGCGGGTGTGCCGTCGGTGGGACGTCGGCGAGGTCGAGCGCGGCGACGTCGGCGGCGTGGTCGAGGATCGTGGCGAGCTGGTCGGTGAAGCGCTCGATCTCCTCCTCGGTCAGCGCGAGCCGGGCAAGCTGCGCGACGTGCTCGACGTCGGCCCGCGTCAGGCGTCGGCTCTCGCTCTCGCTCACGGCCGCAGTCTATGAGCCGCCGTCTCGATGCCCGTGTGCGAGACTCGGATGGTGGCAAAGCACGAGTTCCTGTCCGACGACTGGTTCGCGATCGTCGATCAGCTCGTCGCAGAGTACGGCGCCGACGCGCCGCGCGAGGCCGAGGTCATGATGAACCTCGTCGTCGTCGACACGCCGTTCGGGCAGGAGCGCCACCTCCATCTCGGTGCACGGAGCGGGCGGGCGCACTACGGGATCGGCCACGTGCCCGACGCCGACGTCACCCTGACAACCGATTACGCGACGGCGAAGGAGATCTTCGTCTCCGGCGACCCGCAGGCCGGCATGGCCGCGTTCTTCGCCGGCAAGGTCAAGATCCAGGGCGACCTGGCGAAGCTCATGGCCGCGCAGGCGGCGGGCTCGGGGCCGGGCGGGCTCGGGGCGCTCGCCGAAGCCGTCCAGGGCATCACGAGCTGAGCGAGCGCTCGCGCAGCTCGATCAGCACCGCGACGATCCCCGCGAGCGGATCGGCGCGGCAGGTCAACAGCTGGCGGGGATCGAACGGGACCGGACGCGCCCGGCGCAGGGCGCCGCGCGGGCCCGGCCGGCCCACCGGGCGCCCGTAACCACTGAGCGGGCGCGCCGGCCCCGGTCGCTGCGACCCGCCGTGCGGGAACCTGTGGATGACGTTCATGTGCCGGTCCTCGTGCTCGTCCTCACGTGACCAGACAGCCGAACCGTCCGGGCGTCACGCGAAACCGCCGACCCACCGACCGCTACCGCTCGACCGGGCCCTGCCGGTCGTCGGACGGCGGCGCGAGCGCGGGCGCCTGCTCGATCAGCTCGGCGACCGTGAAGCGCTGCTCACCGCGGTCGATCTTCTCGACCAGCGTCCAGCTCTGGAACCGTTGCACCGTCGCGCCGTACACGTAGAACGTCTCCCCGGTGAAGGGGCAGTCGGCCGTCGCGAGGTAGGCGACCATCGGCGAGACGTTGGCCGGGTCCCACGTGTCGAAGGCGCTCGCGTCCTCGGGCGGCTTCACCGCGTCGCCGAGGCCGGGCGTCTGCTCGGTCAGGCGCGTGCGCGCTGCCGGTGCGATGGCGTTCGAACGCACCCCGTACCGCCCGAGCTCCTTGGCGCAGATCTGCGAGAACGTCGCGATCCCCGACTTGGCGGCCCCGTAGTTGGCCTGGCCCGGGTTGGAGAACAGGCCCGACGTCGACGACGTGTGCACGATCGACGCCTTGACCTCCTTGCCCGCCTTCGCCTGCTCGCGCCAGTAGACGGCCGCGTGGTGGGTCGGGCAGAAGTGACCCTTCAGGTGGACGTTGATGACCGAGTCCCATTCCTGCTCGGTCATGTTGACGAGCACACGGTCGCGGAGGATGCCCGCGTTGTTGACGAGCACGTGGAGATCGCCGAAGGTCTCGATCGCGAGGTCGACGAGACGCTTCGCGCCGTCCCAGTCGGAGACGCTGTCGACGTTGGCGACGGCCTCACCGCCCATCGCGACGATCTCGTCGACGACCTGTTGCGCGGGCGCGCGGTCCGCCCCTGCGCCGTAGGGATCGCCACCGAGGTCGTTGACGACGACCTTGGCGCCCTCGCTCGCGAACAGCAGTGCATGTTCACGTCCGAGTCCGCGACCCGCTCCCGTGATGATCGCGACGCGACCGTCGAGCGTGCCCATGCCCCGCCTTTCGCCTTCCCCCTCACCGGATCGGCGGGCATCGTACGCGCGAAAGTCAGACCGAGCGAGTGGATCGACGGCCGAAACGTGCCCTACAGATAGAGCGTCACGGTGTCGCCGCGTTTGGCCTGATTGCCCGCCGCGGGCGCCTGGGCCTTCACCTTGCCGCCGGGCTGGTAGCTCGGGACCGCGACCTGGAAGCCCGCCGACGACAGCCGGTTGCTCGCGGCCTCGACCGTCATGCCGACGACGTTGGGGACCGGGATCCGCTCGGGACCCTTGCTGACGTGGACGGTGATCGTCGTGCCCGGCTGCTGCTGGCTCCCGGCGGGCGGGTCGCTGCCGACCGCCTGCCCGACCGGCACCGTCTCGCTGAACACCTGGTCACACGTCGCCTTGAACTGCTTCTCCGCGAGCGCGGCCGTCGCCTGGTCGCAGGACTGGCCCGCGACATCCGGGACGGGGACGGGCGTCGGCCCGTCGCTCACGACGAGTTTGATCGTCGACTCGCGCGGCGCCTTCTTCAGTCCCTTCGGGTCGGTGCCGACCACGTTGCCCGCGGCGATCGTGTCGTTGTAGGCGTGCTCGGTCGCGACGAGGAAGCCCTTCTGCGTCAGCGCGAGCTGGGCCTGGAACACGGGGACGTTCTCGACGTTGGGGAGCGCGACCGGCGGCGGGCCCCGCGACACGACGACGGTGATCGAGTCGCCGTCGTGGACGAAACCGCCGGGCGCGGGGTCCTGCGAGATCACGATGCCCGCAGGGTCGTCGGCCGTCCGCCGCACGACCTTCATGAGCACGGAGGCGTCGGTCGCGCGCGCGGCCGCGTCCTTCTGTGCGAGCCCGACGAGGCTCGGCACCTCGACGGTTCCCGCGCCGCCGCCGAACCCGCCGGTGCCGGCGAGCACGGCGATCCCGATGATCAGCGCGAGCACGATCGCGCCACCCGCGACCCACGGGACCATGCGGTTCGTGCCGGGGACGAACGGTCGCGCCCTGCGCCTCGACGGGCCGGGCTCGAAGTCGAAGACCTCGAGCGGCACCGCGTCGTCGGTCACGGTCGCGTCGGCCGGCCGCTCGCCGCCCTTCGGGATCGCGACCCCGACCCGGGTCGGCTCCGGGTCGTCGAGGCCGTCGCCGAGCCCCGGGAGGTCGAGCGGCTGCGGCGGCGGGAGCTGGCCGGCGACGTCCGACAGCGCGGCGACCATCGCCGCGGCGTCGGGATAGCGGTCCTCGGGGCGCGGCTTGCCCGCCCGTTCCAGGACCGCGCCCAGCCGGCCCAGCTCGGGCGGGACGACCAGGCCCTTCGACGTGCGGGCGGCCAGCGTGGCGATGGGCGTCTCCCCGAGGTTCGGCACCGTTGCGGTGACGGCCTCGACCAGCACGATGGCGAGGGAGTAGAGGTCGGCGCGGCCGTCGAGGGCCGCGCCGCTCGCCTGCTCGGGGGCGGCGTAGCGGGCGGTGCCGACGAGGGTGCCGCTCGGTTCGGTCCAGCTCGCCTCGGCGAGCGCCCGGGCGAGGCCGAAGTCGGCGAGGCGGACGATCGCGTGCTCGTCGAAGAGGAGGTTCGACGACTTGATGTCACGGTGGACGAGGCCGCGGGCGTGGGCGTACTGCAGACCCTGCGCGACCTGCCGGCCGACGTAGGCGGCCTGCGACGGGGTCAGACGCCTGCCCCGGTCGAGGAGGGTGCGCAGCGACCCGCCCGTGAGCAGCTCGAGCACCATGAACGGGAGCCCGCCGTCCTCGCCCCAGTCGTAGACGGCGACGATGTTCGGGTGGTGCAGCGACGCCGCCAGCTGGGCCTCGCTCCGGAAGCGGCGGAGGAACCCGGCGTCCTCGGCGAGCGCGCCGTGGAGGACCTTGACCGCGACGCGGCGCCGCAGGCGCACGTCGTCGGCCACGTACACGCGGCCGCTCGCGCCTGCGCCGATCGGGGCGAGCAGGCGGTAGCGGCCGGCGAGCACGCGGCCGACGAGGTCGGCGACGCCGCTCACTGCCATTCCGTCCACGGTACCGGGACGCCTGTGGTCGGCCGTGGCAGGCGCCCAGCGCCCGCGGGCCGAGTCCTCGGGGCCGGCGCGGCCCCGGTACGGTGGCTGCGATGGCGACGACCCGACCGCGCCGGGCGCTCACGCCCGCGGACGGGCGGGGCGCGCCGCCGCGCCGGCCGCTGTTCGTGCACCCGTGGCGGGTCGCGATCGTGGTCGGCGCGCTCGTCGTCGTGGCCAACCTCGGGATCTGGGGCCTGCACCAGTCGGACACGAGCCGCGGCGGCCGCACGTTCCCCAACGCGATCGACGACCTGAGCCCGGAGCCGGGCGAGATCATCCGCCCGCAGGACACGGTCACGGCCGACCTGCGCAACGACCTCACGGGCGTGCTCGTGCTCACCGGGCCGGGCTTTCGCGAGGAGATCCCCGAGGACCAGCTCGAGCGGGTCGTGCCCCTCGGGCAGGTCAGCTTCCGGCCCGGCGCCGGCCAGGACATCCGCCAGTTCGCTCCGGGCCAGTGGTCGGCGGTCGTCCTCTACTGGCAGCAGGGCAAGTCGCGCCCCGCCCACCCCGCGTCCTACGGCTGGAGCTTCCGGGTCAGCGCCTGAACGCCTCGACGGTCAGCGAGCGACTTCGAGCACCGCCGCGCCACGGACCTGGTCGCCGCTGATCGCGAGCAGCGCCTCGTTGGCGGCCTCGAGCGGGTAGGTCGCGTACTCGCTGCGGACGCCGGCCTCGGCCGCGATGGCCATGAACTCCTCGGCGTCGCGCCGCGTCATGTTCGCGACCGAGCGGAGCGTGCGCTCGCGCCAGAGGCGCCGGTACTCGAACGACGGGATGTCGGACATGTGGATGCCGGCGAGGCTCACGGTGCCGCCGGGCCGGACGGCGTCGAGCGCCACCGGCACGAGCTCGCCGGCGGGTGCGAACACGACGGCCCGGTCACACGGTTGGGGAGGGAGGTCGGCCGCGTCGCCGACGAACGACGCGCCGAGCCGGCGCGCGAGCTCCCGGTGCGTCTCGCCGCGCGTCAGCACCACGACCTCGCAGCCCCAGTGGTGCAGCACCTGGATCGACAGGTGCGCCGACGCTCCGAACCCGAAAAGGGCCACCCGGTCACCGGGCTGCACCTCCGCCCGGCGCAGCGCGCGGTAGCCGATCACCCCGGCACACAGGAGCGGCGCGGCCTCCAGGTCGTCGAGCGCCTCCGGCAGCGTGACCGCGAAGTCCTCGGGGACGGTCACCGCGTCGGCGTAGCCGCCGTCGGCCGTCCAGCCGGTGAAGGTCGCGTGCTCGCAGAGGTTCTCCTCGTGGCGGCGGCAGAAGGGGCACGCGCCGCACGTCCAGTGCAGCCACGCGACGCCGACGCGGTCGCCGAGGCGCAGGCGCGTGCAACCGGGCCCGAGCGCATCGACCGTCCCGACGACCTGATGGCCGGGCACGACCGGGAGCCGCGTCAGCTCGAGATCGCCCTCGACCACGTGCAGGTCGGTGCGGCAGCAGCCGCACGCGTGCACGCGCACCCGGACCTCTCGTTCGACGGGCTCCGGAGCCGGTCGCTCGACGAGCTCGAGCGGGCGCCGCGCGATCGGCGCCGGGCTCCGGAGAACCTGGGCCCTCACGCCGGCCTCCCGCTGCCGCGGCTACGGGACGACGAAGGTCGCCTCGCCCTTGATCGCGGCACCGCCGCTCTCGACGCGCGTGGCGAGGAGCTCGAGGTCGACCCTGCGCTCGCCGCCCTCCTCGTACTTGCGGACGACCTTGGCGGTGAAGCGAAGGTGGTCGCCGGGCCAGACCTGCTCGCGGAACTGCACCGCGTAGCGACGGACGTTCTCGGCGCCGAGCCACTCGGTGCAGTAGCAACCGAGCACGCCCGCCTGCAGCATGCCCACCGAGAACACCGACGGGAAGCCGGCCGACTTCGCGAACTCCTCGTCGTGGTGGATCGGGTTCATGTCGCCCGAGGCACCCTGGTAACGCACGAAGTCGGTGCGGGTGAGCGGCCCGATCTCGCGCGGTTCGGGTCCCTCGCCCTCGACCAACGAATCCCAGGTCACGCCCATGTCACTTCGCCTCCGTGGGAGCCTGGCCCGTCTCGATCGCGGTCGAGCGCGCCTCGGCCACGAGCTTGCCGTCGGGGTCGCGGAACTCGGTGACGGTCTCGACGAACGTCATGGTCCCGCCCCGCTTGCCTTCCTTCTCGTAGATCTTGTCGACGCGGGTCTGCATCGTCAGCTCGGTGCCGGCGCGCGGCGGCACCCCGTGGAAGACGTACTCCTGGCCGCCGTGGAGCAGCCGCTTGAGGTCCATCCCGACCTGCGCGAGCGGCGACGTGCCGGCGCTCATCCAGAAGTTGGCGGTGGTGAGGAACGTCGGTTCGACGACGGGCGTCTTGTTCTCGACGTACTCGGGGTTCCTCGACATGCACGCGATGGCGAACTCGCGGATCTTGCCCCGCTCGATCGGCATCTCCGTCGGCTCGTCGGTCAGCCCGACCTTGGACTTGTCGACCACGGCTCCCCCGTTCTCGGCGATCTCTGCCTGCAGGCTATTTCTCCGGGCCCTTGGCGAGCAGGTCCACGAATCCGGCCTCGTCGAGGATCGGCACCCCGAGCTGCTCCGCCTTGGCGAGCTTGGAGCCCGGGCTCTCGCCGACCACGACGTAGCTCGTCTTCTTCGAGACGCTGTTGGTGACTTTGCCGCCGCGGGCCTCGATCTCGGCCTGGGCCTGCTCGCGGCTGTAGGCGTCGAGCCCGCCGGTGAGCACGAACGTGAGGCCGTCGAGCGTGACGCCGCCGGGGGCGCGCGCCGGAGCCGCCGCCGTCGCGGCCTTCAGGTCGACGCCCGCGTCGCGCAGCTTCTCGACGACGACGCGGTTGCCCTCGACGGCGAAGAACCGCTGCACGCTCTCCGCGATCACGCGCCCGACGCCGTCGACCGCGGTCAGCTCGTCGACCGACGCGGCCTCGATGGCGTCGAGGCTCCCGAGCGCGCGCGCGACGGCCTGCGCCGCGGTGGGGCCGAGGTGGCGGACGCCGAGCCCGACGAGCACGCGTGCGAGGCCACGGGAGCGGGACGCGTCGATGCCGCCGACGAGGTTCTCAGCCGACTTCTTCGCCATCCGTTCGAGCGGGACGAGCCGTTCGACCGTCAGGGAGTAGATGTCGCCGGCGTCGGACAGCAGCCCGGCGTCGACGAACTGGCGCACGCGCTCCTCGCCGAGGCCCTCGATGTCCATGGCCCCTCGGCTCGCGAAGTGGACGATGCGCTGCACGCGCTGCTCGGGGCACTCGACGTTGACACAGTGCGTGTCGGCCTCGCCCTCGAGGCGCACGAGCGGCGAGCCACAGGCCGGGCAGTTCTTCGGGAACTTCCACCGGCGGGCGCCCGGCTTCCGCTTGGCGAGGACGGGCCCCACCACCTCGGGGATGACGTCACCCGCCTTGCGGACGATGACCGTGTCGCCGACACGCACGTCCTTGCGCGCGACCTCGTCCTCGTTGTGCAGCGTGGCGAGCCCGACGGTCGAGCCTCCGACGAACACCGGCTCGAGCATCGCGAACGGGGTCGCCCGGCCCGTCCGCCCGATGCTCACCATGATGTTCTTCAGCAGCGTCGTGCGCTCCTCGGGCGGGAACTTGTAGGCGATCGCCCAGCGGGGCGCCTTGCTCGTGGAACCCATCTCGTCCCGCTGACCGAGGTCGTCGACCTTGATGACGGCGCCGTCGATCTCGTACCCGAGCGAGTGACGCTGCTGGAGGATCCGCTCGCAGAACGCGGCGACCGCGTCGATGTCGGCGAGCCGCTCGATGTGCGGGTTGACGGGGAGGCCCGCGTCGCCGAGCCAGGCGAGCGTCTCGTGATGCGACCGCAGCGCCGGGCCGCCGTCCTTCACGCCGAGGGCGTACGCGAAGAAGTCGAGATCCCGTGAAGCGGTGACGCGCGGGTCCTTCTGGCGCAGGCTCCCGGCGGCGGCGTTGCGCGGGTTCGCGAACAGCCGGTCGCCGGCGTCGCCCTGGCGCCGGTTGAGCTCCTCGAAGGAGGCGAGGGGCATGAACACCTCGCCGCGGATCTCGACCCGTGAGGGCACGGCGCCCGACCCGTTCATCTGCTTCGGGATCGACGCGATCGTGGCGACGTTCGCGGTCACGTCCTCCCCGGTGACTCCGTCGCCGCGGGTCGCGGCGCGCGTGAACCGGCCGTCGACGTAGAGGAGCGAGATCGCCAGCCCGTCGAGCTTCGGCTCCCCCACGAACCCGATGGGGTCGCTCACGATGCGGGTGATGCGCTCGTACCAGGCGCGAAGCTCGCTGTGGTCGAACGCGTTGTCGAGCGACAGCATCGGGCTCTCGTGCCGCACGGGCGCGAACGTGGCCGACGGCGCCCCGCGCGGACGCTGCGTCGGCGAGTCGGGCGCGACGAGATCGGGGTGGCTCTCCTCGATCCCGCGCAGCTCGCGCATCCACGCGTCGTACTCGGCGTCGGCGACACTCGGGTCGTCGAGCTGGTAGTACCGGTAGTCGGCTTCCTGGATCAGGGCGCGCAACTCGGCCACCCGCTGCTGCGGATCCACCGGCGACTCGCTCATCGACCCGAATCTACCGGCCGGGTGTGACGCCCCCGCCTGCCGCGATGGTTCGGAAATCCGTCGCTGCGGCGGATTTCCGAACAGACGCGGGGGGCCGGGCAGACTGGCGCCCGTGCGGCGATGGCTCCTCGTGGCGGCGTGGGTGACGTTGCCCGTGACCGCGGGGCCGGCCGCCTCCGACGCCCTCGCGTCGTGGGCTCCGGCGCCGCGTGCCGTCGCCGAGGTCATGCTCTGGGGCGCGTGGGCGGCGGGGCTGCTCGCGGTGGTGGCGCCCCGGCCGCCCCTCCTCACGGCGATCCGGACCGTCGCCCCGACGTTCGTGCTCCTCGCGCTCGCGACCGCGATCCGAGCCGACACGGACGCGTTGGCCGCGGCGGGCGCCGTCGCCGCGACCGCCGCCGCGGCGGTCCTCGTCGCCGGCAGCGACCTCGCGGTGGTCGCGGCCAACGCGATCGCGTACGGCGACGAGCAGCGCTTCCCGCTCCGCACACCGCCCGGGCTCTACGCCGGTCCCCTGCCCGCGGCCCGCGCGCTGGTCGTCGCCGGGGCCGCCGGTGGACCCTTGCTGCTCGCCGACGGCGAGGTCGTTCTCGGCGCGCTCGCCCTGGTCCTCGGCGTGCCGCTCGCCCTCTTCCTGGTCCGCGCCCTGCACAGCCTCTCGCGGCGCTGGGTCGTGCTCGTGCCCGCGGGCCTCGTCGTCGCGGACCCCCTCACGCTCGCGGACCCGGTGCTGTTCATCCGTGAGCACATCGTCGCCGCGCGCGCCGTACCCGTTTCCGCGCCCGTGCCGGCGGACGTCCTCGACCTGCGCCTCGGGGCGACGGCCGGCTCGACGCTCCTCACCTTCGACGAACCGGCCGAGCTGCTGCGAGCGGGCCGGGCGCGGCGCGGCGGTCAGCTCGTGTCGGTCTCACGCCTCCTCGTCGCCACCGTCCGGCGCCGCGAGCTCCTCGGAACTGCCGCGCGGCGCCGGATCCCGGTCGAGGTCACACCGGGCTGAGGTCGGACGCCTCCGTTCCCGTCGCCGACTCGGCGGCGCCGGGCGCGCCGGGCCGGCCGATCGACGCACGCAGCGACGAGAGGTCGCGTCCGCCGCTCCGCCGCCAGCTGGTCCGGAAGACGGCGACTGCGGCGACGGCCAGCGCGCCGAACGCCGCGAGCTCGGCGATGCCCTCGCCGCGCGCCACCTTGGCGTTGCCCGCGAGGGCGACGCCGGGCGCGACGATCTCGAAGATCCCGAATCCCGCGCTCGCCGCGCCGACCGCGACGGTGATCGCGGCGACGAAGCACACGCAGTAGTGGTACGTGCGGTCGACACGTCCCACGGCGTCAGGCCCAGGATCAGCCGTCGTCACGCGCCGACGCCAACGGGCGTGCAGCAGGAAGACCCCACCGGCGGTGAGCGCCACGAGGCCGCTCGCCATGGCTGCCGCATAGTTGCTGTCGTTGTTCGGTCCGGCCGAGAAGTCGAAGATCGTGGTGCCGACAGGAAGAAAGACACCGCCGCTGATGTCAGAGATGTTGTTGCCGTTGAACTCGGCATTCGCCTCGGCTTTCGTCTGCTTCAGGCGGGCCGTATGGTCGACGACCAGGTCGGTGAGCGCCTGTACCGTGCCGAAGGCCGCGTACAACGAGACGAAGAGCGTCAGCAAGCAGATGCCCGACAGGTACCGGGCTGCAGGTCGGAGCCCCCGCGGATCGTCGGCGCGCCGTCCGGCGAGGAGCACCGCCGCGAGCGCCACGACGACCGCGGCAGTGATGAAGACCTCGAGGTCGGTCGGGAAGTTCCCGTTGCCGCTCACCCCGAAGAAGTCGCCGATCATCGCCGCCCTTTTGCATCTTTTCGAGCACGAACCGTAGTGACGACCGGGCGTCATTGCGCGGATCGGCAGGCCGAAACGAGCCGGTAAGCTCGGTGGAAGCGGAGCGCAGGGCTCCGCGGGCACCGCGACGGCTGGAGGCCCACGGTGCCGGGTGCAAAGGGGCAGGGTGCGGACTCCCGGGCGACGGGCGATGGGCAGGCCGGCGGCGGTGGCCGCGTTCCTGCTCCTCGCGCTCGTGTTCACTCCGGCGACCGCGGCCTGGGCCAAGGAACGCCCGCCGACCCGGATCTGGGACCCGCAGATCGAGCCCATCGCACACGCGGTCTCACGGATCAGGGGCCTCGGCTTCACGCACCCGGTGACGGTCAACTTCGTCGCGCCGCGCCGGTTCGAGGTGCAGGCCGCGGACGGCGCGGCCGCGTTGTCGTCGGACGATCGGCGCTGGTTCCGTGACGAGGCCGCCCGCCTCAGGGCTCTCGGTCTGATCCCGGCCGGCGTCGACCTCGCGAAGGCCACGACGGCGCTGGCGCGTTCGTCGGAGCTCGCCTACTACGACCCCGGGCAGGAGGAGATCTTCGTCAAGGGAGCGAAGCTCGACGTCTCCACGCGCGTCACAGTGGCGCACGAGCTGACCCATGCGCTCGACGACCAGAACTTCGGGCTCGACCACGTCGATTCGCGGATCCACGACTCCGTCTCGGACCTCGCGGTCGCGTCGCTCGTCGAAGGCGACGCGGAATGGGTGATGCTCCGCTACGCGGCGAGCCTCACCGGGCCGGAGCGCCGCGCCTATGCCGCGAACGGGCGGAAGCTGAATGCCGAGCTCTCGAACCGTCTCGTCGGCGCCCACATCCCGTCGATCCTCGACGTGGCGGGCGCGGCACCGTACACGTACGGAGCGCTCATGATCGACGCCGTCCGCGCGCGCGGCGGCCAGCCGGCGCTCGACCGCATGTTCCGCCGGCCGCCGACCGACGATCGGTCGGTTCTCGCCGTCGAACATCCCGCCGCGCAGCGGCACACGCTCGCCGCGCCGCCGGTCCCGACCGCCGAACGTCGCGTGCTCCAGAAGGACCGCCTCGGAAGTGTCGGGCTCTACCACGTCCTGGTGAGCCGTCTCGATCCACTCACCGCGCTGCACGCCGCGGCCGGCCGCGACGACGACCGGATGCTCGTGACCCGGCGGGCCGACGGCGTCGCGTGCGTCCACCTCACGATCACGGCCCGAACCGCCGGGGACCGTGCCCGCCTCGTCGACGCGCTCACGGCCTGGTCGGCTGCGGGCACGCCGGGGGCGGCTGCCGTGGCGACGTCCGCCGACCCGACCCCGGCGGGCGGGGATCCCGTCGAGTTCACGGCCTGCGACGAACCGGGTGCGTCGGCGCCGCCGAACTTCACGCCTCCCGCGGTCCTGGTGATGCTGCGGAGCGAGGTCGTGATCGCCGGTCTGCGTCGGCACGCGGCGGGCCCGATGATCGAGTGCGTCGCCGACCACCTCCTCGCCGACCCGGCGGTGCGCGACGCGCTCCCGGCACAGCTCACGGACGAGGGATCCTCGAGCATCGGGCTCCGTGCCGCGGTGAAGGCGGGTGCGGCCGCCGCGCAGCAGGCGTGCGGCGTGCTCCTGACGCCGCGGAGCATCGGACGCGCCGCCTGAGGCCCCGGGCCGCGGGCCCGAGGCGACGGTTCAGACGGCGATACCGCCGCCGAGCAGCGAGTCACCGTCGTACAGCGCGACGACCTGACCCGGGGCGACGCGGGGCTGCGGCCGCTCGAAGCGCACGACGGCACCGTCGAGGCGCGCCGGAACGGGGATGCCGTGCGCGCGCACCTGCGCGGTCAGGCGCGTACCCGCCGCCGGCTCGACGCCCGACACGAACGACCAGTCGCGCACGACGACCTCGGGACGCAGCAGGTCGGCGTGTGTCCCGATCGTGACCGTGGCCCGGTCCGCGTCGACGTCGACGACGTACCGCCGTTCGCCTGCGGCGACGCCGATCCCCCTGCGTTGCCCGACGGTGAAGCGGCCGACGCCGTCGTGCCGGCCGACGACGCGGCCCGCCGTGTCGACCACGGGCCCGGGTCGCGTGGGCGCGCGCGCGTCGAGGAACGCGGTGCGGCCGCCGCGGGTGACGAAGCAGACGTCCATGCTCTCGGGTTTCGCCGCGGTGCGGAGACCGAGTCGGGCGGCGTGCGCGCGCACCTCGGCCTTGGTGAGCTCGCCGATCGGCAGCAGCGTCCGGGCGAGCTCGTCGGGTCCGAGCATGTAGAGGACGTAGCTCTGGTCCTTCGCCGGGTCGACGCCCCGGAGCAGCTCGAACCGCCCGGACGCGGGACCGCGGGCACGGCGTGCGTGGTGACCGGTCGCGACCGCGTCGAAGCCGAGCGTACGTGCGCGCGCGAGGAGCCGGCCGAACTTGATCGAACGGTTGCACTCGACGCAGGGGTTCGGGGTCCGCCCGGACCGGTAGGCCTCGACGTAGGGCTCGACGACGGCGGCGGTGAAGTCTTCGGCGAGGTTGAAGACGTAGTGCGGGATGTCGAGCTGAGCCGCGACCCGTCGCGCGTCCTCGACGTCGCCGACGCTGCAGCACCCCGAGTCGGAGTCGCCACCCCACAGCCGCAGCGTGACGCCGGTCACGTCGTGCCCAGCGTCGCGAAGGAGCGCCGCCGCGACCGAGGAGTCGACGCCGCCGCTCATCGCCACGAGGACGCGCAGGGTCGGATCGGCGGCCATCGTCTTCGCCTCAGCGCGACGCCACGGCGCTCGCGGCGCGCAGCCGCGCGACGGCGCCGGGTACGACCGCGATCGCCCGGTCCACGTCGGCGTCGTCGGAGGCGAAGCCGAGACTCAGCCTGACGGACGCGAGCGCGTCCGAGGGCACCAGCCCCATTGCGGTCAGGACGTGCGACACCTCGGCGGCGCCCGACGAGCACGACGACCCGGCCGCGGCGCAGAGCCCCTCGCGGTCGAGCGCGACGAGCAGCGTCTCCGCCTCGACGCCGGGGAAGCCGACGTGGCAGTTGCCGGCGACCTTCCGCGCCGGGTCGCCGTTCACGAACAGGTCGGGGACCTCCGACCGGAGCCCGGCGAGCAGGCGGTCGCGGAGGCGGCCGACGCGCCGCACGTCGTCCGCCCGCGTCGCGGTGGTGGCGCGCAGCGCGGCTGCCATGGCGACCGCACCGGGGACGTTGGACGTCCCCGACCGCAGCCCGCGCTCCTGGCCGCCACCCTCGACCAGCGGCTCCAGCCGGATCCCGCGGCGCACGAGGAGCGCTCCGATGCCCTTCGGACCGCCGAACTTGTGGGCCGAGACCGAGACGAGGTCCGCCGGCGCGGCGGCGAGCGCCACGTCGAGCCAGGGGACGGCCTGCACGGCGTCGGTGTGGAGGACGGCCCGCGGCGCCCGTTCGCGGACGAGCGCCGCGACCTCGGCGAGCGGCTGGATCGTGCCGACCTCGTTGTTGACGAGCATCACCGACACGACGACGGTCCGGTCGTCGAGCGCGTCGGCCAGCGCGTCGAGGTCGACGACGCCGTCGCGCCCGACCCGGGCACGGGTGACCCGGAACCCCTCGGCGGCGAGGCGCTGGCACGGGGCGAGCACGCCCTTGTGCTCGAACGCGGTCGTCACCACCCCCTCGCCCCGACCCTGGGCCCGGGCGGCCCGGGCGGCGCCCTTGACCGCGAGGTTGTCGGCCTCGGTCCCGCCCGCCGTGAACACGACCTCGCCCGCCGCACACCCGAGCGCCTCGGCGACCTGCTCGCGGGCCTCCTCCAGGAACGTCTTCGCGCGCCGCGCGATGGCGTGGCCACCCGACGCGTTCCCGAACGCGGCGCCCGGGGTCAGGAACGGCTCGAGCGCGGCGACCGCCTCCGGGCGCAGGGGCGTCGTCGCGGCGTGGTCGAGATACG
>DASRHL010000407.1:0-3094 GCA_035650535.1 Acidimicrobiia bacterium | reverse complement strand
GATCCTCGTCGAGGGCGTGCACGACGCGGAGCTCGTCGAGAAGGTGTGGGGCGACGACCTCCGGATCGAGGGCGTCGTCGTCGAACGCCTCGACGGCGCCGACCACCTGGAGGCGGCCGTTGCCGACTTCGGCCCGGGACCGGGCCGAAGGCTGGGCGTCCTCCTCGACCACCTCGTCGCGGGCTCCAAGGAGGCGCGCCTCGCGGCGGCGGTCCGTCACCCCCACGTGCTCGTGACCGGCACTCCCTACGTCGACGTGTGGGAGGCCGTCCGGCCGCGGGCGGTCGGGCTGATCGCCTGGCCGCCCGTCCCGAAGGGTGTCCCCTGGAAGGACGGCGTCTGCGCCGCGCTCGGCGTCGACGACCCCCGCGCCCTCTGGCGCCGCATCCTCGCCTCGGTGTCCGACTGGAAGGACCTCGAGCAGCCCTTCGTCGCCGCGGTCGAGCGGCTGATCGACTTCGTGAGCCAACCCTGAGGGCGGCGCCCGGCTCGCCGGGTGACAAGATCGCCGCCGTGGAACCGCGCATCGTCCGCTACGAAGGCTTCGAGGGGATCCACCTGGTCGCCGACGTGCGGGGCGATCCCGACGCCTGGCCCGTCGTCCTCATGCACGGTGGCGGCCAGACCCGGCACGCGTGGGGCCAGACCGCGTCGGTGCTCGCCGACGCCGGGTGGCGGACGAT
The DNA here is from genome assembly GCA_035650535.1 of Acidimicrobiia bacterium. Classification (GTDB taxonomy): domain Bacteria; phylum Actinomycetota; class Acidimicrobiia; order IMCC26256; family PALSA-555; genus DASRHL01. The sequence goes on along the minus strand of DASRHL010000407.1, from coordinate 2,411 downwards.
CTCGCTCGACCTGCGCGGTCACGGCGACAGCGAATGGGCGCTGAACGGCGACTACTCGTTCACCGCCTACTCCGCCGACTGCGTCGCCATCGCGGACCAGCTCGGGCGGCCGCCCGTCCTCGTCGGCGCGTCGCTCGGCGGCGTCGCCGCCATCCTCGCCGAGGGCAACAGCGACCGGGTCGTGTCGAGCGGGCTCGTGATCGTCGACATCACCCATCGGAGCAACCCCGAGGGCATCGCGCGCATCCGCGACTTCATGGCCTCCGGTCTCGGCGGGTTCGCGACCCTGGACGAGGCGGCCGACGCCATCGCGAGCTACACGCCCAACCGGCCCAGGCGGGTGAACCCGGCCGGGCTGATGAAGGTCCTCCGGCAGCGGCCGGACGGCCGCTGGTACTGGCACTGGGACCCGAAGTTCCTCTCCGGGAACCGCACCGAGGTCCCCCGCGAGGACTTCCAGGCCCTCTTCGAGGTCGCGCTGCGCAACATCCGGGTCCCGACGCTGCTCGTGCGCGGGCTGCTCAGCGACGTCGTCACCGAGGAGGGCGTGCAGGACTTCCTCGACCAGATCCCGGGCTCGAAGCTCGTCGACGTCGGCGGCGCCGCGCACATGGTCGCGGGCGACCAGAACGACTCGTTCTCCAACGCGGTCGTCGACTTCCTCGAGCACGACATCCGCCCGACGCTGCCCTGACCGCGATCCGCTGTGGAGCGTGTACGAAGCGTGAATTCGGGTCGAAAGCGTTGCGGATCACCACGAACTTGGTAGGGTGCGAAACAGCGGAGTGAACGGTCCCCATGCCGTACCGCGGCATGCGAGCGGCCGGAAGACGGAAGTTCGAAGCGGAACCACGCGAGCGGAACAAGCGAGCGGAACGCGCCGGTCGAAGACCGACCACAGCGAGCGCGTTCGACGGTGACGAGCACGGCGGGCTGAGCACGTAGGGGCCGGCGACGCCGTCGTGCCCGTGATCCGGACGCCGTCCGACCCTGCCTTCTCCCGAACCGCCCCCGCCGAACCCGTCGCGTCGCGCGGTCCGCCGCCCGCCGGTCGAGACGTCTCCGTGGGCGACGACGCGCGAAGCCAGGAACGAAAGGGACCGTGTCCGTGGTCAGTCGCCCATTGGTGCGCCCAATGGCGAAGGTCGCCGTCGTCGTGCTCGTCGCCTTCGCGCTCGCGCTCGCGTTCACCGGAACCGCGCTCGCCCACAACCAGGATTCCGCCTCCGCCACCTGCACGAGCGTCTCGGGCACGTTCTCGCAGTTCGGTTCGGCCGATCACCCGATCGTGTGGCACGTCGCCGTCGACGGCGGCGCGTTCCGGGCGGTGGCCACGACCGAGCACCCGGCCGGCTTCGTCGGCACCGGCACGGCCACCGCCGGCATCGCGGCGCTGACCACCGCGTTCGGGCCCGCGGGCGGATCCGTCACGTTCTACGCCACCTGGCCCGGCGGGCAGTCGGCCACGACCACCGTCCACCTGCCCGAATGCGACGCGCCGCCGACCACCGTGCCGCCACCCACGACGGCACCGCCGCCGTCGCCACCCGGGCCACCTGCGGTGCCCGCGGTCCCCGTGGTCGTGCACCCGGCCCCGGTCGTGTTCGCCCCGACCGTCGCGACGGCCGCCGTGCCGGTCGTCGCCGTCCCCGCGACGGCGGGATAGGCCGGCGACCCGGCGCCCTTCACCCCGACCGGCGGCCCGGGGACGACCTACGCTTCGGGCGCGGACGACCTCAGGAGGTGCCATGGCGCAGGCGACCTTCGTGTACGACCCGACGACCGCCCGGTTCCAGACCGAGATGCACGAGGTCTACCGGGTGATGCGGGACGAGTTCCCCGTGTACCGCGACCCGGAGGGCCGCTTCTTCGCCCTGTCGCGCTTTGCCGACGTGTGGGACGCCGTGCACGACTGGACCACGTTCTCGAACGACCACGTGCTCGAGGCCGACGCGCTCATGCCGCAGATGATCTACATGGACCCACCCCGCCACACCGGGCTCCGGGCGATCGTCTCCCGAGCCTTCACGCCGAAGCGCATCGCGGACCTCGAGCCCCGCATCCGCGAGCTCGCCCGTGAACTGGTGGGGCGCTTCGCGCCGACCGGGGGATGCGACCTCGTCCATGCGTTCGCGGCGCCGCTGCCGAGCACCATCGCCGGCGAGCTCATCGGAGTCCCCGAGGAGCACCTCGAGCCGTTCCGGAGCTGGACCGAGCAGTTCATCGCCATCTCGGGCCCCGACGACTTCGCCGACGCGGCGGCGAAGATCTACGCGCTGTTCGGCGAGCTCCTCGCCGAACGTCGACGCCGGCCCGGCGACGACCTGATGAGCGCGCTGATCGAGGCGGAGATCGACGGCGCACACCTCACCGACGAGGAGCTCCTCGGCTTCTCGTTCCTGCTGCTGATC
>DASRHL010000406.1:0-3494 GCA_035650535.1 Acidimicrobiia bacterium | reverse complement strand
GCAGACCACGCACCGCCAGCCGGACCTTGGCGTCGCCCCACGGCGTCTCGAGCCGGAAGCTCGGCCGGAGCTCCTCGTCGAGCACGACGTCGAGCGCACGGACGTCGGCGCCGGGTCCGGTCCCGGCCCGGAGCACACGCGCCGCGGTGCGCGCGACGAGCGGTCCGCTGTGCTCGTCGTCCGCGTTGAGGACAGCCACCCCGTGGCCGGGGAGCGCCTCGAGCAACTCGCCCTTCACGCGCGCGACGCCCTCACGCCCGCCCAGGTGCTCGGCATGCGCGAGACCGATGTGCGTGACCACCCCGACCGTCGGGCGCGCGATCTCGCAGAGCTGCGCGATGTTTCCCGCGAAGCGCGCACCCATCTCGGCGACGACGACGTCCGTCGCCGGGTCGGCGGAGAGCAGCGTCAACGGGAGGCCGGCCTCGTTGTTGTAGGAGCCCGGGCTCGCGTGGACGCGGCGGGCCGGCCGCAACGCGGCGGCGGTCAGGTCCTTGGTGACCGTCTTGCCGGCCGAGCCGGTGACGCCGACGACGTGCGCGCTCGCGAGCACCCGTTCACGCGCGGCGCGGGCGAGGTCGGCGAGCGCCGCGAGAGGGTCGTCGACGCGTACGACGGCCGCCGCCCGCCCGCGCCCCTCGGTGGGCAGTGCCGTGGCGACCGGACGCGACACGAGCGCGACCGCGGCGCCCCGGAGGAAGGCGTCGGCGACGAACTCGTGACCGTCGCGTTCGGCGCGGAGCGCCACGAAGCAACCGCCCGGCTCGAGCACGCGCGAGTCGATGACGAACGACGAGGCCAGCGCGTCTTCGGAACCGGCGACGAGCTGGCCGCCGGTCGCCTCGGCGATCTCGGCCGCGGTCAGGTTCACGACCGCGCCTCCAGCTCCTCGCGCGCGACGACGCGGTCGTCGAACGGCAGGGTCAGCGCCGCCGCGGTCTGGCCCGTCTCGTGACCCTTGCCGGCGATCACGACGACGTCGCCGGGCTCGGCGGCCGCGACCGCGTGCCGGATCGCGGCACGCCGGTCGAGCTCGACGACGGCGTCGCCTCCCGCGGCCGTGACGCCTTCGAGCGCGGCCGCCGCGATCCTGGCGGGGTCCTCCGAGCGCGGGTTGTCGGACGTGATCACGACGACGTCGGCGCCGCGGGCCGCGGCGCGACCCATCAGCGGGCGCTTGGCGGCGTCCCGGTCGCCGCCGCAGCCGAAGACCACGAGCACCCGGTGCCCGTCAGCGAGCTCGCGGGCGGCCGCGAGAACCGACTCGAGCGCGGCGGGCGTGTGCGCGTAGTCGACGAGCACGGTGAACGGCTGGCCGGCGTCGACCCGTTCGAGCCGGCCGGGCACGGTCACGGGCGCCTGGAGTCCCCGGGCGACGGCGTCGAACGGCAGACCGGACGCCAGCGCGGTGGCGGCGGCGGCGAGCGCGTTGCTCACGTTGAAGCGTCCGGGGTGCGGGAACGCGAGCGCGTCGCTGTCGCCGGTGCGCCGGTCGTGCAGGCGAAAGCGCGTGCCGGAGCTCGTGGGTCGGACGTCGGTGGCCACGACATCCGCCGAGCGCGAGTCCACGCCGAAGGTCACCAGCGGCAGGTCGTTCAACGCGCAGCGGACCGCGAGCTCGCGTCCGCGCGTGTCGTCCTGGTTGACCACCGCGATCGCGACCCGGTCGGGGGTGAACAGCGCGGCCTTGGCCATGAAGTACTCGTCCATGGTCGCGTGGAAGTCGAGGTGGTCCTGCGACAGGTTCGTGAAGCAGGCGGCCGCGAACGAGACGGCGTCGACGCGATGCTGCGCGAGGGCGTGCGACGACACCTCCATGGCGACGGTCGTCACGTGGGCGTCGCGCATGCGCGCCAGCAGCGCCTGCAGCTCGTCGGCCTCGGGCGTGGTGCGCACGACCGGCAGCTCGGTCCCGTCGATCCGGGCGCCCAGCGTGCCGATGACGCCGGCCCGCTCACCCGCGGCCCCGGCGATCGACTCGAGGAGCCGGGTCACGGTGGTCTTGCCGTTGGTGCCGGTCACGCCGAGGCACCGCATCGCCCGCGACGGGTGACCGTGGAGCCGGGCCGCGGCCGGCCCCAGCGCCTCGCGCACGCTCTCGACCCGGGCCTCGGCCACGCCGAGCTCGAGCGGTCGTTCCACGAGCAGCGCGACGGCGCCGGCCCGGACCGCGGAAGGCGCGTGCTCGTGGCCGTCGGCGACCGCGCCCGGGATGCAGGCGAAGCACGCCCCCGCCTGCACGCTGCGGCTGTCGTGTTCGACGGACGAGACGTCCACACCCGGGTCGCCCCGGAGCTCGAGAACCTCGACGTCGCCGAGGAGCTCCTCGAATCGCACGCGCGCGCGTCGCCTCCTGTCCGGCCGGATCCGGCTCGATCGAGCCCGGCTCAGGGTACCGGCCCGCCTCACCACGTCCCCCTCACGAGCCCGGCACCCGCTCGACGGCCAGGGCCGACTGCATGATGCGCGAGAAGACGGGTGCCGAGATCTCGCCGCCGTAGATCTGGCCGTTCCCGGGCGTGTCGAGGACGACGATGGTGGCGAGGCGCGGGTTCTCGACCGGCGCGAAGCCGACGAACGAGGCGACGTACTGGCCCGGGAGGTACGGCGGCTTGCGGGCCGTCCCCGTCTTGCCGCCGGCCGTGTAGCCGGGGATCGCGGCCTTCGTCCCGGTACCGGTCTGGACGACCGCGGCGAGCATCTGGCGCATCTCGCGGGCCGTCGTGCTCGACACGACCCGGCGGGTCGAACCGGGCGGCGTCTCCCGGCGCTGCCCGTCGGGACCGATCGTCGCCTCGACGAGACGCGGCGTGCGGGCGACGCCGTCGTTCGCGAGGGTCATGTAGACGTCCAGCATCTGCATCGCGGTCACGGCGATGCCGTTGCCGATCGGCATCGACGCCATGCTCGTCGCGTTGTAGTTCGCGAGCGGCAGCAGGATGCCGGGCGCCTCGCCGGGGAAGTGCAACCCGGTCGGCTTGCCGAACCCGAAGGCGCGCAACGCGGCGTCGAAGCGCTGGGCGCCGAGCTGGCGCGCGATCAGGATCGTGCCGACGTTCGACGAGTCGCGCAGGATATCGGCGACCGAGAGCTGCAGCGGGTGGTCCTCCACGTCGGAGTAGTCGGTGTTGTAGACGTGGATCGTCCCGGGAACGTCGATGACCGTGTCGGGCTTGACGAGGCCCGCTTCGATCGCCGCCGCGATCGTGACCACCTTGTTCGTCGACCCGGGCTCGAAGACATCGGTGAGCGGCTTGTTGTGCTCGCTCGCGCCCGAGGGCGCCGCGGGCTTGGCCGGGATCGCGGGCTTCGCGGCGACCGCGGGCGTCGTCGCGGTGGCGGGCACCGCGGGCGTCGCGGGGACGGCCTGCGTGGCGCCGTCGACGCTCACCATGGCGAGGATGTCGCCCGTCCGGACGTCGGCGGTGATCGCCATCCCGCCCTTGGCCTGCGTCGCCTCGACCTGGGCGGTGAGTGCCCGCTCGGCCTCGTAC
>DASRHL010000405.1:0-2490 GCA_035650535.1 Acidimicrobiia bacterium | reverse complement strand
CCTGTTGCACGTCGACGTCATGGACGGTCACTTCGTACCCAACCTCACCATCGGGCCGCCGGTCGTCGCGTCGCTGCGCGCGCGCACCGACCTCTTCCTCGACTGCCACCTCATGGTCGACAACCCCGGCACGATGCTGCGCGACTTCGTCGAATCCGGCGCCGACCGGTGCATCGTCCATGTCGAGCTCGGTGATCCCACACCGCTGTTCGCCGAGCTCCGCGCGCTGGGAGCGGGCGTGGGGCTCACGCTCAACCCCGAGACGCCGATCGACGCAGTGATGCCCTACCTCGACGTGATCGACCTCTTGCTCGTCATGAGCGTGCACCCCGGGTTCGGGGGCCAAGCCTTCATCCCCGAAGTGCTCGACAAGGTCCGCGTGGCGCGCCGCGCGATCGACGAGCGCGGCCTGGGGGTCGAGATCGAGATCGACGGCGGGATCCAGGAGCAGACCGCGCCACTCGCGGCAGCCGCGGGCGTCGACATCCTCGTGGCGGGCAGCGCGATCTTCCACGCCGACGACCCGCTCGACGCCGCGCAGCGCATCCGCGCCGCCGCGTGGCCGTCCGCGGCCTGACCGCGTGATGGCGCTCGTCGCCAAGATCCTGACTGTGTCCGACGGCGTGGCCGACGGCACGCGCGAGGACAGGTCGGGCCGCGCGCTCGCGGACCGTCTCGTCGAGGGTGGGTTCGCGATCATCGAGCACCGGGTCAGTCCTGACGGCACCGACAACGTGGCGACGGCCCTCCGAGAGCTCGCGACCGGGTTCGCCGGGCTCGTGGTCACGACCGGTGGCACCGGGTTCGGGCCCCGCGACCTCACACCCGAAGGCACCCGCGAGGTCATCGATCGCGAGGCCCCCGGGCTGGCGGAGGCGATGCGCGCCGCCAGCAACGCCGAGGGGCGCACCTTCGGCATGCTGTCGCGCGGCGTGTGCGGTTCGATGGGCGAGGTGCTCATCTGCAACCTCCCGGGCTCCGCCGGCGGGGCGGTGGAGTGCCTGGAGGCCGTGCTGCCGGCGCTCCCGCATGCCCTGGATCTCCTCGCGGGCGGCCGCCCGCACTAGTCGCCGCGGACCCGCCGGGACTAGAACACGTTCCATTTTTCGCCCGAACAGGGTACGATCGGGAGCACAAGCAACAGCCCTCGGGGTTTGGGTGCAAGTCCCGACCGGCGGTAGCCGCGGAGCGCTCCGGCGCCCGCGGGAGCCCGCGAGCCCACGGCCGCCAGCCGTGCGGTCGACCCGGTGCGAATCCGGGGCCGACGGTGAGAGTCCGGATGGGAGAGGGCCAACGGCGCGCATCTGCGCGCGCGGCTGGTCACCCCGCGGGCGGGAAGGTTGGCGGTGGCCGAGGCACGAGGCGACGCAGCGCTCATGACCCGGGCGGTCGCGCTCGGCGAGCACGGCCGCCGGAGCGCGCCCCCCAACCCGTGGGTCGGCTGTGTCGTCGTCCGCGACGGTGACGTCGTCGGTGAGGGCTTCCACGTCCGGCCGGGCCAACCACATGCGGAGGCGGTGGCGCTCGCGGCGGCGGGAGCTTCCGCACGCGGCGCGACCGTCGTCGTGACGCTCGAGCCGTGCACGCATCATGGACGGACGAGCCCGTGCGCGGACGCACTCATCGCGGCCGGGGTCGCTCGCGTCGTGGTCGCGCTCGAAGACCCCGACCCGCGCGTGCAGGGCACGGGCATCGAACGGCTGCGCGACGCCGGACTCGAGGTCGAGGTGGGCGTCGGCGCCGCCGAGGCGGCCGCGTCGCTCGCGTCGTACCTGCACCACCGCCGCACCGGCCGTGCGCTCTGCCTCGCCAAGGTCGCGTCGACCCTCGACGGACGCATCGCCGCGGCCGACGGGACGTCGCAGTGGATCACCGGCGAAGCGGCGCGAGAGGACGCCCACGACCTGCGCGCCGAGTGCCAGGCGATCGTCGTCGGATCCGGCACGGCGCTCGCCGACCATCCGGCGCTCACCGTGCGCGGCGTCGAGGACGCGCCGGTCACGCCGCTGCGCGTGCTGCTCGACGGTCGCGGGCGCGTGCCCGCGGACGGTCCGCTGTTCGACCCGTCGCTCGGCCCGACGCTCGTGTTCACGAGCGAGCGCGCGCCGACCGACCGCGTCGACGCGTGGCGTGCGGCCGGCGCGAAGGTCGAGACGCTGCCGGCCGGCGCGGATGGCTCGGGTGTCGATCTCGAATCGGTGCTCTCCGTACTGGGCGGCGAAGGCGTGCTCCAGGCGATGTTCGAAGGGGGCGCGCACGTCCACGGCGCACTGCAAGCGGCGGGCCTCGCCGACCGGCTGGTGGCGTACGTCGCGCCCACGCTGCTCGGCACCGCGGCCACACCCGCGTTCGCGTGGCACGGACCGGCGACGCTCGCGGCGGCGGCTCGCTGGCGCATCGAGCGCATCTCGCCGATCGGTGCCGACGTCCGGCTCGACCTCGTCCGCGTCGCCCGGGACGGCGGCACCTGATGTTCACCGGCATCGTGGA
>DASRHL010000404.1:0-5149 GCA_035650535.1 Acidimicrobiia bacterium | reverse complement strand
GATCCTGAACGCGCTCTACGAGGGCCAGGACGAGCTGCGCAAGGACAACGCGGCCCTGGAGCAGGAGAAGGCGCACCTCTGGGAGGTCATGCAACGCCTCGGGAGGTGCGTCTACGTCGTGGAGCGGCTCGACTCCGCCCTCGAGACCCGGATCGCCGCGCTCGAGGACGCCGACGTCGAGCGGGCCAAGCGCCTGCGCGACGACGTCCTCTTCTACGCGCGCCAGAAGCACCAGGACCTGCTCACGCAGATGGCGGTGTCGGTGCAGGCCTACCTCGCGATCGACCTCGTGCGGAAGAACAACGCCGAGCTGGTCAAGGGCGTCGACCGGGCGACGACCACGACGGTGTCGGCGCTGCGGACGGCCGTCATCGTGGCCCAGGCGCTCGCGAACCAGCGGCTCGTGCTTGACCAGATCACCGCGCTCAACGCGACGACGTCCAACCTGATCGCGTCGACGGCGCAGATGCTCGCGGCGAACACGTCCTCGATCAACCAGCAGGCGTCGTCGGCGACGATCGGGATCGACCAGCTGCGCGCCGCGTTCGACGACATCTACCGGACGATGGACTCGATCGACACGTTCAAGCAGCAGGCGCTCGGCGCCATGCAGACGACGGTCGACGCGCTCACCACCGAGCTCACGAAGGCCCGCACGCAGCTCGACCGCGTCCGCGAGCCGAGGTGATGCACGGCTACTGGCGCTCCCGGAAGCACCTCACGGGTCTCGCACTGGCCGCGGTCAGCCCCGTGCTGGGGCTGTCCGGGGTCGTCGCGCCGGTCGCCGCGGTAGCCCTCGTCCCCGCCCTCTACGCCGTCGGCGCGCTCTACTCGCCGGCGGCGCGCCCGCCGGAGCTGGCGCCGGGCGTCGACGCCGACGCGGTGCGGCGCAGCCTCGACGCGGTGAGGGTCCGCGTGCGTGGCCGGGTGCCGGTGGCGATCGGGGCGCGCGTGCGGTCCATCGTCGTCACCGTCACCGACGTGCTCCCGCAGGTGCAGTCCCTGCCGCCCGGAAGCCGGGCGCGGTACACGATCGCGAAGACGGCGACCGACTACCTGCCGTCGGCCGTCGACGCGTACCTCGCGCTCCCGCGGCGGTACGCGGAGCAGGAGGCCGTCGCCGGCGGGAGGACGCCGGCCGCGCTCCTCTGCGACCAGCTCGACCTGCTGGCGGCCGAGGTCGCCCGGATCGCCGACGCCATCCGCCGCGCCGACGCGGACCGGCTCGTCACCAACGGCCGCTTCCTGGCCGACCGCTTCGGGTCGCCACTCAGGCGTGCACCTGGCTCTTCGTGATGCGGTGGTCGGCGTCGAGGGTGAAGACGTTGGCGGCGACGATGCCGTTGATCGACTCGACGAGCACCACGGTGTCGATGCCCACGAGCACGTTGATGGGGTCGTCGATGTGGAAGTCCGGGTCCTGGAGCGACTTCGCGAACCAACCCCGCACCGCGTCGCGCCCGCGCAGGACGCCCGAAGGGGTGTCGTACATCGGACCGAGGAACGGCGAGACGAACTCGACGTCGTCGGCGAGCATCCCGCAGATCGCCTCGAGGTCGTGACGGTTCCACGCCGCGATCCACTCGTCGACGAAGCGCCGCGCACGGTCCGGGTCGAGCGCGGGCGAGGGGGCGGCGTCGGGCACGCCCCGACGCTACATTCCGGCCGTGGCGGACGCACTCCTCGACGGCAAGGTCGCGCTCGTGACCGGCGGTGGGTCGGGGATCGGCCGGGCCACCGCGCTCGCCTTCGCCCGCGAGGGATGCGCCGGCCTGCTCGTCGCCGACCGCGACGAGGCCGGTGGCGAGGAGACCGTCCGCCTGGTGCGCGAGCAGTCGCCGCGGACCGACGCCACCTTCGTGGCGACCGAGGTCACGCGGGCGGCTGACGCCGATGCGATGGTCGCGGCTGCGGTCGAGCGCTGGGGTCGCCTCGACTGCGCGCACAACAACGCCGGCATCTCGTTGCAGGGACCCTCGTTCCACGAGCTCGACGAGCGCAGCTTCGACCTGGTGATCTCGGTGAACGTGAAGGGCGTCTGGCTCGGGATGCGGTCCGAGCTGCGGCAGATGCTGGCGCAGGGGTACGGCTCGATCGTGAACACGGCGTCGGCGGCGTCGATCATCGGGACCCCGGGGAATCCGGCGTACGCGGCCTCGAAGCACGCGGTCATGGGGCTGACGCGCACCGCCGCGATGGAGCACGTGCGCGACAACATCCGGGTCAACGCCGTCTGCCCGGGCGCGATCCGTACGCCGTTGATCACCCGCTTCCTCGACGTCGATCCCGGCATCGTGGAGCGGGTGACGAAGGTGCAGCCCGGCGGCCGGCTCGGCGAGCCCGAGGAGGTCGCCGAGGCCGTCGTGTGGCTGAGCAGCGACCGGGCGTCGTTCGTCACCGGCGAGGGCATGCTCGTCGACGGCGGAGCGGTGAGCCGGTGAGCGAGCGGGGCCCGAGCGGCCCGGCGCGAAGCGGCCGAGAGCGGGGAAGGTGAGCGAGCGTCGCGGAGCGGGTGTCCCGCGGAGCAGCGAGCGGGGCCCGAGCGGCCCGGCCGCGAAGCGGCCGAGAGCGGGGAGCCGGTGAGCGAGGTGCGCGGAGGGCTGGTCGACGGCAAGGTCGCGCTGGTGACCGGCGGGGCGTCCGGGATCGGGCGCGGCGCCGCCCTCGCCTTCGCCCGCGAGGGCGCACGCGGTGTCGTGGTCGCGGACCGCGACAAGGCCGGCGGCGTCGACACGATCGAGCTCCTCGGCGCCGAGGGCTGCGACGCGCTGTTCGTCGAGACGGACGTCACGAGCGCGCGCGACACCACCGCGATGGTCGACGCCGCCGTCGGCCGCTACGGCGCGCTCGACTGCGCCTTCAACAACGCGGGGATCGACATGCCCTGGCAGCGGATCGTCGACGGCGACGAGGACGCGTTCGACCGTGTGCTCGCCGTCAACCTCAAGGGCGTCTTCCTCAGCATGCAGGCCGAGCTGTGCCGCATGGCCGGCAACGGCGGCGGGACGATCGTCAACACGTCGTCGACCGCCGGCCTGCTGGGCACGCGCGGCGCGTCCTCCTACACGGCGGCCAAGCACGGGGTCATCGGGCTGACGAAGACGGCCGCGCTCGAGTACGCGGATCGCGGCGTGCGCGTGAACGCCGTCTGCCCGGGCCCGATCGTGACGCCGATGCTCCGGCGCTCGCTCGGCGAGTCGGACGAACAGCTGGCCCGGATCGCCGCCAGCACGCCGATCGGCCGGCTCGGTCAGCCCGCCGATGTCGGCGAAGCCGTCGTCTGGCTGTGCTCCGAGCGGTCGTCGTACGTGACCGGCCTCGCCGTCCCCGTCGACGGGGGACTCGTCGAGGGACACGGGGCGTTGCACCGGGATTGAGGGCCCCGACCAAGGCCCCTCGTTTGGTTCGCAGGGGCGCGGCGGCGCAAAATAGAACACGTTCCACTCTGGAGGATCCCGCATGCTCGACGAGTTGCTGACCGGCGCGACCCTGGTCGACGGGACCGGCGCGCCCGCCCGGCGGGCCGACGTGGGCGTGCGGGACGGCCGGGTCGTCACCGTGGCCGAGCCCGGCACGGTCGGCGAGGCGAGCCGGCGCTCGGTCGACTGCGACGGGCTCGTCGTCGCGCCCGGCTTCGTCGACCCGCACACCCACTACGACGCGCAGCTGTTCTGGGACCCGGCTGCGTCCTCGTCGAGCGTCCACGGCGTGACGACGATCTTCGCCGGCAACTGCGGGTTCACGCTCGCGCCGTTGGCCGACACCGACGCCGACTACACGCGCCGGATGATGGCGAAGGTCGAGGGGATGCCGCTGGCGGCGCTCGAACACGGCGTGCCGTGGAACTGGCACTCGTTCGCCGAGTACCTCGACCGGCTGGAAGGCGGCGTGGCGGTCAACGCCGGGTTCCTCGTCGGCCATTGCGCGCTGCGGCGGCAGGTGATGGGGAAGGCGGCGACGGGCAACGAGGCGTCGCCCGCGGACCTCGAGCGGATGGTCGGGCTCCTGCACGAGGCGATCGAGGCGGGCGGGCTCGGCTTCTCGACGTCGCTGTCGTTCACGCACTCGGACGGCGACGGCGAGCCCGTGGCGTCACGCTGGGCGTCGCGGGAGGAGGTGCTCGCGCTGTGCGCGGCGGTGCGCGAGCACGAGGGCACGACGCTCGAGTACGTGACCGACGGTTGCATGCGGGGGTTCCGGCCCGACGAGGTCGACCTCATGGCCGACATGACGCTCGCGGCGCGCCGGCCGCTGAACTGGAACGTGCTCACGATCGACTCGAAGGAGCCCGAGCGCTACCGCGAGCAGCTCGCCGCGGGCGCCAACGCCGACGCGCTCGGCGGGCGCGTCGTCGCCCTGACGATGCCGGTGCTCGTCGAGATGAACATGAGCTTCAACACCTACTGCGCCCTGTTCATGCTGCCCGACTGGTCGTCGGTGATGAGCCTGCCCGTCCCGGAACGGATGGCGAAGCTGCGGGACCCCGACGTGCGCCGGTTCCTCGACGAGCGGGCGCAGTCGCCCGACGCCGGCGTGTTCACGCGCCTCACCGACTGGGGTCGTTACCAGATCGGCGACACGTACTCCGCCGCCAACGCCGGCCTCAAGGGTCGCGTCGTCGCCGACCTCGCCCGGGAGCGCGGACAGTCGGCGTTCGACACGCTGCTCGACGTCGTGATCGCCGACGACCTGCGCACCGTCCTCTGGCCGCTCCCGACCGACGACGACCCCGAGAGCTGGGCGCTGCGCAGGGAGGCCTGGGACAACCCCGGCGTCATGCTCGGGGGCTCCGACGCCGGGGCGCACCTCGACCGCATGTGCGGCGCGCCGTACACGACCGGCTTCCTCGCCGACTGCCTGCGCGGCCGCCGGCTGGTCTCCCTCGAGCGGGCCGTCGAGCTCCTCACCTCGGTGCCGGCCGCGCTGTTCGGGCTCCGTGACCGGGGCGTCGTGCGCGAGGGCGCGTACGCCGACCTCGTGGTCTTCGACCCCGACACCGTGGCGACCGGCGAGGTCCGTCTCGTCGACGACCTGCCCGGCGGGACGTCACGGCTGTTCGCCGACTCGGTCGGCGTGCACCGGGTGCTGGTGAACGGGCGCCCGATCGTCGTCGACGGCGCGCTCACCGGCGAGCGGCCGGGCACGGTGC
>DASRHL010000403.1:0-5917 GCA_035650535.1 Acidimicrobiia bacterium | reverse complement strand
CGCGCCGTCGGGCCGCGCGGACGCGCGGTTGTAGAGGAGGCGCCGATTCGCCGGCCACGCCCACGCCCACTCGGGCGCGACCCAGTTCTGCTCGGACGCGGGCTTCCGCCGCGCCGTCTGGTTCACCTCGTCGGCGTAGCAGCCGCAGTAGATCCAGCAACCGCACGCGGTCGAGCCGTCGGCTTTCAGGTCCAGGTAGCTCGACAGCGCCGTCCCGTCCGCGCCCCGACCGTTGATCTCGCGCAGTACCGCTTCGGCGTCGGGCTCGGCGACCTCCCCCCGGGTCGGGTAGTCCCACGTCAACAGCGACACGGCCCGATCCCGCGGGTCCGTCGACGCGGCGAGCTTCTCGCGGATCCGGCGCCCCAGGTGGTAGACGAACCACAGCTCCGACCGGCAGTCGCCCGGAGGTTCGACGGCCTTGTGGTGCCACTGCAGCAGCCGCTGCGTGTTCGTGTAGCTCCCGTCCTTCTCGGTGTGAGCGGCCGCGGGCAGGAAGAAGACCTCAGTTGGGATCCGCGCGGTCTCGAGCTCGCCGGTCTCGATCTCGGGTGCGTCGTACCAGAAGCTCGCGGTCTCGATCTCCTGGAAGTCGCGCACGACGAGCCAGTCGAGGCGGGCCATCGCCATGCGCTGCAGCTTCCCGTTCGCGGAGCCGACGGCCGGGTTCTCGCCCATCACGAAGAACCCGCGCACGTCGCCGTGCTGCATGCCGAGCGCCGTCTGGTACGTCGAGTGGTCGCCGCTGACCCGGGGGAGGAGGTCGAAGCAGAAGTCGTTGTCGGCCGTCGCCGCCTCGCCGAACCATGCCTTGAGCAGGCTGACGGTGTACGCGTCCATGGCGCCCCAGTAGCCGGTGTCCGACGAGTTCTGCTCGACGAACGTGGCGAGGTCGGTGTCCTGGGGGTGGGGCATCGGGATGTACCCGGGGAGCAGGTCGTACAGCGTCGGGATGTCGGTCGAGCCCTGGATCGACGCGTGGCCGCGGAGCGCCATGATCCCGCCGCCGGGCCGGCCGATGTTCCCGAGGAGCTGCTGCACGATGGCGGCGGTCCGGATGTACTGCACGCCGATCGTGTGCTGAGTCCAGCCGACGGCGTACGCGATCGCCGACGTCCGCTCGGGCCCGGAGTTGTCGCACAACGTCTCGGCGACGCGGAGGAACGACTCGCGCGGGATGCCGCAGGTCTCCTCCACCATCTCCGGCGTGTACCGGCTGAAGTGCCGGCGCAGGATCTGGAAGACGCAGCGCGGGTCCTGGAGGGTTCGGTCCTCGTGGGGCGGTCGGCCGCCCGTGATCCCGCCGTGGCTGCCGAGGCGCTCGCCGCCCGTCGCCGACCCGGACCGGTGCATCTCGCGGTGGCCGGCCGACGCGGCGGTCTCGTCCACGTCCTTGTACTGCCAGCTCCGGTTGTCGTAGGAGCACGTCTCGGGATCGAAGCCCGAGAAGACCCCGTCGAGGTCCTCGGTGTCGCGGAAGTCGTCCCCGACGATCGTCGCTGCGTTCGTGTAGTTCACGACGTAGTCGCGGAACTCACGACCCTTCTCGATGATGTAGTTGACGATCCCGCCGAGGAACGCGATGTCGGTGCCGGCACGGATCGGGACGTACAGGTCGGAGACGGCGCTCGTGCGCGTGAACCGCGGGTCGACGTGCATGATCGTCGCGCCGCGGGCCTTCGCCTCCATGACCCACTGGAACCCGACGGGGTGGCACTCGGCCATGTTCGACCCCATGATCAGGATCGCGTCGGCGTGCTGCAGGTCCTGCTGGAAGGTCGTCGCTCCTCCTCGTCCGAACGATGCCCCCAAACTGGGGACGGTGGACGAGTGTCATATGCGGGCCTGGTTCTCGATCTGGATCGCGCCCAGCGCCGTGAAGAGCTTCTTGATGAGGTAGTTCTCCTCGTTGTCGAGGGTCGCGCCGCCGAGGTGGGCGATGCTCATGCTCCGCCGGAGCGGGCGCCCCTCCTCGTCGGCGTCCTGCCATCCGTACCGGCGGCGGGTCTCGATCACGCGGTCGGCGATCATGTCCATCGCCTCGGCGAGCGGGAGTGACTCCCACGCCGTGCCGTACGGACGCCGGTACTTGACCCGCAGCTCCCGGCGCTCGTGGGCGACGAGCTGGCGCGTCGCGGCACCCTTCGGGCACAGGCGGCCGCGTGAGACGGGGCTGTCGGGGTCGCCCTCGATGGCGGTGATGCGTCCGTGCTCGACGAAGACGCGCTGCCCGCACCCGACCGCGCAGTAGGGGCAGACGGACGCGACGACCCGGTCGGCGGTCGCGACGCGGCCCCGGAGCTCGCGGCTGCGGGGCGACTGGACGGCGGCGCCGAGCCCGCGACGGTCCCGGCCGGTCACCTGCTTGACGAGGGGCCACGAACCGATCCCCACGCGCTCTCCTCTCGCCCACGAGCTCGCGCACACTCCGCTCGCTGCGCTTCGCGCCGGCGCTCCCGCTGCGCTTCGCGCCGGCGCGGCGCACGTACCCCGGCGTGTACGCGCCGAAACGGGGTTGCCGCAACCGGCGCCACCGCGGAGAAGTCCCGCCGTCGCCGGTTTCGACAGGTCGCCTGCAGGGAACTGCCGGTCCGTGAGGGCGCGGGACACTGGTGCGCGGGACGGCGACGCCGCACGAGCACTGGTCCGGCGAGCGCCCGTGCTCGTGCTGCCCCTCGCCGGGTTCCTCGCGTTGACGCTGTCCGGGCACAGCGCGACCGGCGTGACGACGGCTACCGCGCGAACTGCGCGCGCAGCCGTTCCGGCCGCCCGGATCTTCCTGCGGGACTGCGCGGTCTGCCACGGCGCCGACGCTCGCGGGACCAACCGGGGCCCGTCGCTCGCGCACGAGGGCACGGCGTCGCTCGACTACTGGATCTCGACCGGCCGGATGCCGCTGTCGAGCCCGGGTGCCGCGCCGAGCCGTGGGACGCCGAAGTACCCGCGTCGCACGATCGACGCGCTCGTCCGCTACGTGCAGTCGATCGACGGCGGTGGCGGCCCGAGCATCCCGGTGGTGAACCTCGCAACCGCGAACGTCGCCGCGGGAGGCGAGCTCTTCCGTCTCAACTGCGCGGCGTGTCACTCGTGGGCCGGTGGCGGCGGCGCGCTGACCGCCCGCGCTGCGCCGAGCACGCACCAGGCGACCGCGACGCAGATCGCCGAGGCGATCCGGGTCGGTCCGGGCCGGATGCCCGCGTTCGGCCCGGCCGCGCTCAGCAAGCGCCAGCTCTCGGAGGTCGTCGCGTACACGCGCTACCTCGACCACCCCGACGACCGCGGCGGATGGGCGCTCGGGCACCTCGGCCCCTACAGCGAGGGGGCGGTCGCCGTCGTCATCGGCCTCGGCCTCCTCGTGGTCGCGGCCCGTTGGCTGGGAACCCGCCATTGAGCCTGGCGCCGCGCCAGGAACGGACGCGGGCGCAGCGCTTCGCGACGGTGGCCTTCTTCGGCACCGCGTCGGCGGCAGTCGGGCTCACCGTCGTGTACGCCCTGGGCGGCGACCCCCAGCTCGAGGGCGCGCTCATCGGTGTGACGTTCGGGCTGCTCGGGCTCGGGCTCGCGGTCGTCGCCCACGGGCTGTTCCCGAAGGACGTCTTCGTCGAGCCGCGCGAGCCCTTCGGTCGTGACGCCGCCGACCAGGACGAGCGAGACGCGCTCGAGGAGGACCTGGAGCGGATCGGCACCGTGAGCCGGCGCCGGCTGCTCACGACCGCGTTGCTCGGGGCCGGCGCCGCGATCGCGGCCGCGGCCGCGTTCCCGATCCGGTCACTCGGCCCGAACCCGGGCCGGTCGCTGCTCGAGACGCCGTGGCGGGGCGGGAAGCGCGCGGTCAACGAGGACGGTCGTCCCATCCGCCCCCACGACGTCCCGCTCGGTGGCCTGGTGACCGTGTTCCCCGAGGGGCACGCGGGCTCGGCCGACGGCCAGACCGTGCTGGTGCGCGTCGGTCCGCGGGAGCGCCGCCGGGCGAAGGGACCGCGCTCCTGGATGCCCGACGGGCTCATCGCGCTCTCGAAGGTGTGCACCCACGCGGGCTGCCCGGTCGGGCTGTACCAGGCGTCCACCCACCAGCTGCTGTGCCCGTGCCACCAGTCCGCGTTCGACGTGCTCGACGGCGGCCGTCCCGTGTTCGGCCCCGCCGCGGCGCCCCTTCCGCAGTTGCCGCTCGAGATCGACGCCGA
Organism: Acidimicrobiia bacterium; assembly: GCA_035650535.1. Classification (GTDB taxonomy): domain Bacteria; phylum Actinomycetota; class Acidimicrobiia; order IMCC26256; family PALSA-555; genus DASRHL01. The sequence goes on along the minus strand of DASRHL010000403.1, from coordinate 1,733 downwards.
CGGGTTCGTCCGCTCCCGGGGCGATTTCGTCGCGCCGGTCGGCCCCGCGTGGTGGAGCCGGCCGTGACGCGCGCCGGCCTGGCCCGCATCTCCTTCGTCGTGACGTTCGGTCTCGCGCTCGCGGCGTGCGGCGGCGCCTCGCCGTCGACGTTGCACGCGGAGGGTTCGGAGTCGCGCGAGGTGGCGCGCCTCTGGTGGTTGATGTTCGGCCTCGCCGTCGCGGTCTACGTCGTGGTCGCGTCCCTGATCGTCTGGGCCATCGTGCGCGGCCGGCGGCGGACGCGCCGCGCGACCTTCAACGACGACAAGTTCATCTGGATCGGCGGTGTGATCGCGCCGGCGATCATCCTGCTCGTCCTCGGCGTCTTCACCATGACCACGAGCAACGCGATCCGTGAGCCGAGCAGCAGGGCACTGGTCGTCAAGGTCGTCGGCCGGCAGTGGTGGTGGGACGTGTCGTATCCCGGCCGCAACGTCCGGACCGCGAACGAGATCCACGTGCCCGTCCACACGAAGATCCACTTCGAGCTGACCTCGACCGACGTGATCCACTCGTTCTGGGTACCCGAGATCGCGGGCAAGGAGGACGTGATCCCGGGCCAGCCCAACCACCTGTACGTCACGGTCGAGAAGACGGGCACGTACCGGGGCCTCTGTGCCGAGTACTGCGGACTGCAGCACGCGCACATGGGGTTCGAGATCGTCGCGGAGTCGCCCGGCGACTTCGAGCGCTGGGTGCAGACGAACGCCCAGCCCGCGCAGGAGCCCGTCTCCGATCTCGCCGAGCGCGGCCAACTCGTCTTCCGGCGCAGCGACTGCGCGGGCTGTCACACGATCCGTGGTACGACCGCCGCCGGAACGTCGGGACCCGACCTCACCCACGTGGCCTCGAGGAGCACGATCGGGGCCGAGACGGTCGAGAACACGCCCGCGAACCTGCGCAAGTGGGTGGAGAACCCCGACCAGTTGAAGCCGGGCGTCGAGATGCCGCCGTCCGTGCTCTCGCACGACGACTTCGAGTCGGTCGTCGCGTACCTCGAGACACGGAAGTGAGGAGGGTCCCCATCGTGGCGACCACCGTCGAACCCGCCGGCCCCGGCCCCGCCGTGCCGGTGGACGCGCTCGAGAGGGAGGAGCTGCTCGAGCCCTTCAAGGACAAGCCGGGCATCCCCGGCTTCCTGACGACGGTCGACCACAAGCGTATCGGCATGCGCTACATCTACACGTCGTTCGCGTTCTTCTTCGTGGCCGGCATCCTCGCGCTGGTCATGCGGGTGCAGCTCGCGGGCCCCGACCGCGACGTCGTCGGGCCGCAGCTCTACAACGAGCTGTTCACGGTCCACGGCACGACGATGATCTTCCTGTTCAACACGCCGGTGCTGGCCGGCTTCGGCAACTACCTCGTCCCGTTGATGATCGGCACGCGCGACATGGCGTTCCCACGCCTCAACGCGTTCAGCTACTGGGTCTTCCTGTTCAGCGGGATCTTCTTCTACGCCGGATTCGTCGCCGGCCGTCCCCCTGACGGCGGCTGGTTCGCGTACACGCCACTGACCGATCGCGGCTTCTCGCCCGGCGTCAACCTCGACTTCTGGGGCCTCGCGGTCGTCTTCGTGGGGATCTCGACGACGGTCGGCGCGATCAACTTCGTCGTCACGGTTGCGAAGCTGCGCGCGCCCGGCATGACGCTGAACCGCGTCCCGGTCTTCGTCTGGGCGATGCTCGTCTTCTCG
>DASRHL010000402.1:0-4560 GCA_035650535.1 Acidimicrobiia bacterium | reverse complement strand
CAGAACGGGTCCCAGTAGTCGGAGTGCAGGCTCGGCAGACCGATGGGCTCGGGGTTCTCGGGGAACGTGATCGCGTGGCACCCCTTCTCGGCGACGCGTCGGACCTCACCGGCCAGCACCTCGGCGCTCCAGATCGTGGGGATCGCGAGCGGGATGAAACGCCCGGGAAACGTGGCGCACCACTCGTCGATGTGCCAGTCGTTGTAGGCCTGCGCGAGCACGAGGGCGTCGTCCTTGTCGTCGAGCGCGAGGAAGAGCCGGCCCGCGAAGCCGGGCAGCGAGGGAAAGCAGAGCGAGCCGAGGAGCCCGTTCGCATTCATGTCGAGGATGCGCTTCTCGAGGTCGAAGCAGCCCTCGCGGATCTCCTCGAAGGAGGTCGGGTCGATGCCGTACTCCTCCGGCGGCCGGCCGGCGACGGCGTTCAAGCCGATGTTCGGCACCTCCATGCCCTGGAACGACCAGACGTCGGTCCCGTCGTCCTTGTGGACGACCCGGGGCGCGAGGTCCTGGTACCGAGCGGGCAGGTGGCGCTCGAAGAGGTCGGGAGGCTCGACGACGTGGTCGTCGACGCTGACGATGATCATGTCGTCGATCTGCATGGCTTCCTCCCAGCTCGCGCCCGAGTTCGCGCCCGGTTCGGGTCGGGTGCGCCTCGACTCGAGGCTACCGCCGCCCGGCTGCGGACCGGTCAGACCACGAAGCGCGAAATCCGCGATACGGAGAGTGCCGTCGGGAAGAATCATGACGCGGGCGTCACCACGGCGGGCACCCGGGACGACCGCCGGGGCGGCCGAATCGAGCGAGGCCGGCGAGGCGATTGGGGAGCGATGGGGAAGGCGACCGAGGGCCGCGCACCCGTGCCCGACGACGCGCGCGGCTCCGCGGCGCCGCGGTCGGCCGTGCTCGTCGGCGGGGCGCCGCGTCGGTCGTTGCTGCAACGGGCGCTGCGGCGTGACCCGGGCGGCGCCGCCCGCGCCGAGGCCCAGCGACTCGTCCGCCAGATCTCCCGTGAGCTGCTCGAGCGCCCGACCGGGGAGCGCCAGCTCTCCGAGGCGATCGGGACCGTCGGCCGGTTCCTCGATTGTGACGCGACCGCGCTCCTCGAGGTGACGGCCGACGACCGCACGCTGCAGTGCTCCGCGCAGTGGCACGACCCCTCCATCCCCGACTGGGAGCCGGTCCCACCCCGGTTCCCGCTGTCGACGTTCCCGTGGCTCGAGACCAACTTCCACCGGATCCGCGTCCCCTTCGTCGTGCCGCGCCTCGCCGACCTTCCCGCGAACGCCGACACCGCACGGAGCCTCCTCGGTGGGCTCGGCGTGCGGTCCTTCGGCGTCGTTCCGCTCCGGCGCGACGGCCGCGTCGCCGCGATCCTGTTCGTCGTCTGGTGCAGCGACGGCCGAGTGCCGTCGCTCGAACGCCTGGACCCGCTCGTCGTCGTCGCCGACGTGCTGCTCGGTGCGCTCGCGCGCCGCAACGTCGAGGTCGAGCTGCGCGAGTCCGAGTCGCGCTTCCGGGCCGTGCTGCGCGAGTCGCCCGACGTCGTCGTGCTCTACCGGGACGACGGCGGCGTCGAGTTCGCGAGCGCGGCGCTCGAACGCATCACGGGCGTCGCCGGCAAGGCGTTCGACTTCGAGCACGCGCCCGAGCTCGTCCACGCCGACGACGTGCTCGGCATGTGTGTCCGTTACGGCGAGGCGCTCGCCCAACCTCGCGAGCCGGTGCCGGTAGCGCTGCGCGTCCGCGCCGTCGACGGGACGTGGCGTCATCTCGAAGGGACGCTGACCAACCTCCTCGACGAGCCATCGGTCGCCGGCGTCGTCCTCAACGCCCGTGACGTCACCGACCGCGTCGGCCTCGAGCTCCAGTTGTCGCAGGCGCAGAAGATGGCGGCGCTGGGCCGGATGGCCGGCAGCGTCGCCCACGACTTCCGCAACCTCACCTTCGCGATCCGGAGTTTCGCCGAGCTCGCGCGCGGGCACGCCGAGCGGGGCGAACCGGCGACGACGGAGCTCGACGAGATCGTGCGCGGCTGCATCCACGCCGACTCGCTCGTCTCCCAGCTCCTCGCCTTCGGGCAGCCGGCCGTCACCCGCTCGACGGTCGTCGATCCGGGCGCGGCGCTCGCCGAGCTGCGGCCCGCGCTCGAGCGGCTCTCGCCTCCTGCAGTGAACCTCGAGATCGTGCTGGCCGCCGATCTGCCGTTCGTCGGCGTCAGCCGTACCCAGCTCGAGCAGATCCTCGTGAACCTCGTCACGAACGCGGTCGACGCGATGCCCGGGGGCGGCACGTTGCGCATCGCCGTCGACGCGCCCGAGTCGTGGTTGCGCATCGAGGTCACCGACACCGGCGTCGGCATGGACGACAGCGTCCGCGACCAGGTCTTCGAGCCGTTCTTCACCACCAAGGCCGACGGGACCGGCACCGGGCTCGGGTTGTCGATCGTCTACGCGGTGACCGCGGCGGCCGGCGGCTCCGTGAGCGTCGAGAGCGAGCCCGGTGCCGGGACGACGGTCCGGGTCGTGCTCCCGCCGGTCGAGGCCTCGGGCGACACGCCCGGCCCCGTCGGGAGGCCGGTCACCGGGGAGGTGTGACTCCGGGCCGTGGCCGACCGCGCCGGCCGGCCGGTCATCCGCGGAGGACGCGTCCCGGCGTCGCTCCCGTCCACCTGCCGTCCTCCAGCAGGACCTCGCCGTTGACGATCGTCGCGACGTAGCCCCCCGCGTCGACCACGAAGCGGCCGCTCCCGGCCGGGAAGTCGCGGACGTAGCGGGGCGCGTCGGCGGCGGCGAGGCGCGCGGGGTCGATCACGTTCAGGTCGGCGGCGCGGCCGGGCGCGACGACGCCGCGGTCGGCGATCGCGTACGCGGCGGCCGGCACGGAGGTGAGACGCGCCACGGCGGCTTCGAGGCTCAGTACGTCGGGGACCCAGTCGGTGAGCAGGCGGGTCGTGAAGTCGGCACCGCAGAAGGAGAGCAGGTGGGCGCCGCCGTCGGAGCTGCCGGCCATGACCCTCGGGTTGCGGATCATCGTCTCGGTCGCGGCGCGACGCCGCGGGTCGGGCGGTGCCGCGAGCACGAACTGCGTCTCGAGCGCCTCGTCGAGGGACAGGTCGAGGAAGGCGTCCAGCGGATCCTTGCCCTGCGCGTCGGCGAGCTCCTGCACGCTGCAGCCCAGCCAGCGCCGGTTGCCGGGACGGGCGACGGTCTCGACCCGCAGCACCGACCACGCGAAGACGAAGGACCGCCCGGTCGGGTCGGCGATCTCGGCGCGCATCCGGTCGCGCACGGCCGGGTCGCGGAGCGCGTCCTCGCGGCCCGGTGACGGGAGCGTGAGCGTGTCGCGGAATGTCGGCATCTCGTCGAACAGGAAGGTGTCGGCAAGCGCGAAATGCGCGCCCTGACGGTTGCTCGCGAACATGGGATGGACCGCGAGACCGTCCGCACCGGCGGCGTCCGCGAACTCGACGCTGCGGCTCCACCCATCGGGCGCGTGGGGCATCATCGTGAGGGTGTTGAGGTGAACGGGGCGACCCGAAGCGCGCGCCATGCGCAGGACGAGCTCGCGGTCGGCGTCCGAGTAGCCGGTGAGGAACGTCCGCGGGATGAACTCGATCGCACCCCGGCCGACCTCGGCCAGCACCGACGCGAGCGCGACGAGCTCGTCGGGCGTCGCATGGTTCGACGGCACGCCCCTGCCGTCGTGCGCGACGTGCAGGTCGAGCTGCGACGACGTGAACCCGACCGCACCGTCCGCGAGCGCGGTGCGTACCAGCGCGCGCATCTCCTCGATCTCCCGGTCGGTGGCCGCCCGCTGCGACGCGTCGTCGCCCATGACGTAACGCCGCACGGCGCAATGGCCGACGTTCGCACCGACGTTGACGCCGACGCGCCCGTCGAGCGTGTGGAGGAAGTCGTCGAACGACCCTCCCGCGAACGCGACACCCTCCCGCAGCGCGTCCGCGGACATGCCCTCGACGCGGCTGAGCATCAACAGGAGCCACTCGACGTCGCCGGGCCGGGCCGGCGCCAGCGTGAAGCCGCAGTTGCCCGTGACGACGGTCGTCACGCCGTGCCACGAGGCGGGCGACGCGGTGGGGTCCCAGTGGAGCTGGGCGTCGTAGTGGGTGTGGATGTCGACGAAGCCCGGCGTGACGAGCAGGCCGTCCGCGTCGAGCACGCGGCGCGCGTCGAGCGCCGTTGCGTCGAGGTCGCCGACCGCGGTGATCCGGCCGCCGTCGACCGCGACGTCCGCGTGCCGTCGCGGGCCGCCGGTGCCGTCGACGACCGTCCCGCCGCGGACGAGGAGGTCCACGTCAGGCCCCGGGGTCGAGCCCGTAGAGGGCGAGCGCGTTGCGGCCGTAGAGGCCGAGGCGCGCGTCCTCGGGGAGCTGCGCGTTGTGTTCGCGCAGCTCGTCGACGACGCCCGGGTACTTCGCGTCGCTGTGGGGGAAGTCGGACGCCCACACGAACCGGTCGCTGCCGCAGAGCGGTCCGAGCGCGCCCGCCGTCCGTTCGCCGGGGTCGAAGCTGATCCAGCACTGGCGCCGGAAGTAGTCCG
>DASRHL010000401.1:0-10184 GCA_035650535.1 Acidimicrobiia bacterium | reverse complement strand
TCCCCATCACCGCGACACCGAGCCGGGCGCCGAGAAAGGTCCGGATCCCGAGCCGGTCGAGGAGCGCGAGGTAGTAGGTGAACAGCGGCGGGTGGTCGGCGACCGGGCGCGAGATGCCCTTGAACGCGAGCAGTGCCGCGTTCACCAGACCGTGGCCCGTCGCGAGCTGGTGTCCCTGCAGGAAGAAGATGAGCGCGTCGCCGCGCGGCGCCTCGTTGCCCTTCACGGCCAGCACGTAGACCAGCCGGACGGCCAGCCCCACCGCGGTGACGGCGGCGAGCCCGACCCGGAACCGCCGCCCGCTCGTCACGGCGCCGGGTTCGTCGCGCCGACGAGCTCACGCTCCTCGGGCTCGGGCTCGGCGTCGGGCGGGCCGCCCCTCCCCCATCGTCGCTGCACGGCCGAGAGGACGGCGTCGATCGCGACGGCGGACAGCCCGACGATCGCGATCTCGGCCGGTGCCCGGTAGCGGGTGTTGCCGAAGGCGATGACCCCGGCGAACGTGGCGATGATCGGGAGCGCGACGAAGGGCGCGATCGTGACGCGCCGGCGCCAGAGGATCACCCCGCCCGCGACCGCGAGCGGCGCGAGCACGTAGAACTGAGCGAGCGCGATCCGCGACGCGATGATCTCGCGACCTTCGATGAAGTCGAGGGCGATCTTCTGGTCCAGGTGCACGGGTCCCCAGGGCGACCCGGGATGGAACAGCTCCCACATCCGGCCGACGCGGGCGAGGACGACGACCGGGAAGCGGTCGAGATGACCCTCGATGTAGTTCAGCCCGCGATCGCGGTAGTGCTTGTCGAGGTCGGAGACGTCGCCCTTCGCGGGTGGCCCGACGCACTTGATGCTCCACCACCCGAGCAGGTCGCCGTGGTACGTGATGCCGCAGTTGGCGGAGGCGAGGGTGATGCCGAACCCGGTCGAGAGCAGGACCGGCTGGTCGAAGGTGGCGAGGTTGCGGACGAGCCACGGCATCATGACGAGCAGCGCGCAGGCGCACGTGACGACGAAGAGCTTGACCCGCTTCCGAACCGACTCGCCGCTCAGCTTCCAGACGATGGGGATCACGGCCAGCGGGAGGAAGAGCACGACCTCCGCCCGTGTGAGCGCGCCCAGCCCGCAGGCGATGCCGAGCAGGATGGCGCGGCGCCACGTCGGCACCTTCCAGAACCGGTAGGCCGCGAGCGCCATGACCGCGACCATGAAGATCGTGATCGTCTCCGACGTGACCAGCGCGTCGTGCACCCAGAGGTTCGCGTAGACGGCCGCGATCGCGGCGGTGATGATCCCCACGCGCTCGTTGACGACCTCGCGTCCGAGTAGACCGCACACGACCACGGTGCCCGCGCCGAGCAGGCACGAGGCGATCATGTGGGCGTGGAAGCCGTCGAGCCCGACGACGGAGTAGGCGGCCAGATAGAGCGGGAACAGCGGCGGATGGTCGGCCGACGGCGCCGCGGCAGTGACCGTCCCGTTCTTGTGCAGCACGTAGGTCGCGAACCCGTCGCCGTGCGCGAGTCCGTTCGCCTGGTAGTGGTAGTAGAACGCGTCGCCCCAGATCCCCTGGTGCCACTTCCAGTGGTACGCGTAGAACACGCGAACCGCGAGACCGACGACCGTCAGGGCACCGAGCCAGAGGTAGAAGCGGCGTGACCGCGTGCTCATCGTCGTGAGCCCGGTCGTCACCCGCGCGGTGAGCCGGTTCACCGCGCTCACGCCCGCGACACCACCGGGACCGTCACGATCGGGAGCGCACCCGCGCCGTCGAGCTCCGCGACGCGGGCGCGCAACGGGCGGCCCGGGCGGCCGCGGTGCAGCTCCTCGATCCGACCGAGCATGTTGCTCCGGTTCAGCCACATCAGCCGGCTGCCGAGCCGGCCGAGCGGTTCCATGACGAAGAACGGCTCGTCGGCGTCGAAGTCGTACGGATGGCAGTACGTCCAGAGGAGCGCACCCGGGCGTGAGCGATTCACCGCGGCCCGCACGAGCGCCTGCGGCAGGAGCCGGAGGTAGATCCCGCCGAGGTAGCCGAGCGCGATCGGCGGGAGGCGCAGCACCGGGCACGGGAGCTCGACGAGGCCGTTCGCCCACCGGAACGGCCGGTGGGGGCATTCCGGAAAGCCGTACAGCGGGTGCCGCGCCGGCATGATGCTCGACGAGTACCCGAAGCCGGCGTCACGGATCACGTCGACGGCCCAGGCGCTGGCCCGGACGAGCGAGAACGTGGGCGCCCGGTAGCCGGCGACCTCCTGCCCGGTCAGGTCCTGGAGCGCGGTGCGACCGCGGTCGAGGTGCGAGGCGAGCGTCGCGGGATCGAGCTCGGTGAGCGGTTGGTGGGTCCATCCGTGCAGGCCGATCTCGTGGCCGCGCACCGCGATCGACTTCACGACGGCCGGGTGCGTCTCGACGAGCGACCCGAGGACGAACACGGTGCCCTGCACGCCGTGCTCGTCGAGCGCGTCGAGCACGGCGTCCGTCAGCTCGGGGAACCGCCGGGTCTGCCACTCCGAGGCCTCGTTGTACTCGAGGTCGAACGTGAACGTGACCTCGACGGGGGCTCGGCTCATCGCCGCCGATTCTGGCAGGTCACCACCGCCGAAACGGGTTCTGGCCCTCAATACGCGTCGGAGTCGAGGAACTCGAAGGTGGCCAGCTCGAAGGTGTCCTGGGGCAGCTGGTCCTCGTCGAGGGACTTGAGGATGAGGTTGAGCGGGGAGGGACGCAGGCGCATCGGGAGGGGGACGCCGCCGATCCTGACCCGGGCGTTGAACCCCGCGTACACGGCAAGCGGCGCGCGGTGGTAGGCGCATGCGGCGGCGACCGCGGGGGCGCCCGAGAACGCCGCCGACCGGCCCTTCGACGCGCCGTTGCGGGGCAGCACCTTCAGGATCACCGCGAAGCGCACCCCGGCGCGCCGCTCGTGCGTCGACACCGCGAGCAGGTCGGATGACACGTGCAGGACGTAGTCGCCGCCCGGGCGGCCCAGCCGCCAGCGGAGGAACGGCGCCGACCACACCTGCTCCCAGCGGTGGTCGAAGCTCGGGTCGAGGCTCGCGGCGAGCTCGTCGAGCACGGGACCGGCGAGGAGCGCAGGATCGACGGGCAGGTGCTCGAACCCGCGACCACGACCCGGGGCGGGGACGACGACGCGGACCGGCATCGGGCCGACGAGCTTCCAGTGCAGCTTGTTGACGACCGCGGGCGTCGAGTTCGCGTTCGAGACGCCCACCACGCCGACGATGCCCTGGGCCGCCGCCTTCGCGTAGACCTCCAGTCCCATGCGCGTGAAGTAGCCGCCGCGCTGCGCGGTGGGATCGACGCACGCGTTGAGGGAGAAGACGAACGGCGTCGCGACGCCGTCGCGCGAGTACGTCGCGGGCACGAGCGCGTAGTGCGCGATCCGGCGTGACCCGCCGTCCGGCAGCTCCTCGTCGTAGTTCGCCTCGATGCCGGGGCCGTACGGGCACTGCTCGTACAGCCAGGTGACGAATGCCTCGTCGAGCGGGCGGGCCGAGTCGGGGAAGACCCGCGTGAGGAGGTCGGCCGTCGGGCGTGCGTCGGTCACCGGACGCGACGTTACGACAGCGCCACCCGGGCACCCGGGAATCGCGGGGGCCCGCTGCTAACGTCGGGCGGCGATGGGAGGCCCGGTCACGGTGCTGCGCGCCCGGCTCGGGGCCATGAGCCCGGCCACGAGGCGCTTCTGGTACTGGGTGCTCGGGCTCGCCGCCCTCGGACTCACCATCCGCGCGCTCTACATCTACCAGTTCCACAACGACTGGCGGTTCTGGGGCGACTCGTGGCTCTACAAGTACGAGGCGCGTCTCATCGCCGACGGCCAGTGGTTCAAGGACCCGGCCGACTACTACCTCCGGCACCACACGCTCAGCGAGAGCGCCGACCACCCGCCGGTGTTCATCCTCTTCCTCGCGGCGATGGAGTTCGTCGGCATCACGGCGCTGCACACCCAGATGCTGCTGTGCGCGTTCGTCGGCACCGGGACGATCGTCCTGTGCGCGCTCCTCGGCCGCCGGCTCGGCGGCGAGCGTGTCGGCATCCTCGCCGCGCTGGCCGCCGCGATCTACCCCAACCTCTGGATCAACGACGGCATGCTGATGTCGGAGACGATGTTCGTCTTCTTCATCGCGCTCGCGCTGCTCTGCGCCTACCGGTATTGGGACGCGCCGAGCCTGCGCCGGGCGCTCCTGCTGAGCGTGACGATGACGATGGCGGTCATGACGCGCTCCGAAGGGTTGCTCCTGCTGCCCTTCCTCGTGGCGCCCGTGATCGCGTTCACCAAGGGCTGGGACTGGGGCAAGCGCCTCCGCGTGCTGACCGCGGCCGCGCTCGCCTCGCTGGTGATGATCGCACCCTGGGTGGGCTACAACTTCTCGCGCTTCGACAAGCACGTGTACCTCGCGGCGGGTGACGGCTACGTGCTCGGCGTCGGGAACTGCGAGCAGACGTACAGCGGCCCGTTCCTCGGGTACTGGACGCCGTTCTGCATCCTGGGGCCGGGCCGCAAGGACCCACCACCGGGCTCCGACATGTCCGACAAGAGCGCGTTCTACCGCCACGAGGCGATCGAGTTCATCAAGCACCACAAGCGGCAGGTCCCGAAGGTGGTGCTCGCGCGCGTCGGCCGGCTGTGGGGCGTGTTCCGGCCCGGGCAGAACGCACGCCTCGACATCGACGTCGAGGGCCGCGGCGAGGTGCCCGTCTGGCTCGGCGTCGCCGGCTACTACCTGCTCGTGCCGTTCGCCGTCGCCGGGGCGATCATCCTGCGCCGGAGACGCGTCAAGATCTGGCCGTTCCTGGTCGTGGTCGTCGTGGTCGCGACGGTGACCGCCGCGATCTCCTTCGGGATCACGCGCTACCGCGCCGCCGCCGAGGTCGTGCTCGTCCTCTTCGGCGCCGTCGGGTTCGACGCGCTCCTGTCGTGGATCGTGCGGCGGCGCCGGTCGAGCGGCGCCGTCTCGCCCGAGCCGCCACCGGCCGGCGAGACCCCCGCACCCGAGCTCCAGGAAGCCGCGTCCGGCAACTGACGGCCCTTGGCGTTCTCTGAACGATGCGCCTCGGCGTGCGAAGCGGATCGTTCAGAGAATCGTGCGGCCGAGCTACTGCGGCCCGTCCGACTCGGGCGCCTCGAGGTCGTGGCGGAGCATCGCGAGCTCCTGGGCCAGCGTGCGGGTGCGGTCCTCGAGGCGGGTGAGCTCCCACGAGAGGTGGACGACGACGAGCAGGAGGAACGCGATCGCGATCACGAAGAGGATCGCCGGCGGGTAGTTGACGTCGAGCCAGTCGGCCACGTCGTCGAGCAGGCCAGGGACCAGGGCGATGACGAGACCGAAGATGCCGACGGTCAGCCAGAGGAGCGAGTACTTGCCGCGGAGCTCGCGCCGGCGGACGAGCCGGAGGATGAAGCCGAGGCAGAGGACGCCGGTGACGAGGACGAGGATCCGGGGTCCGGTCATCGGCGGGCCTCCCGCGTGGCGTCGCGGGTGCTGCGCCGCGAAGCCGAGCTGAGGAGCACGACCACGAGGCGAACGTAGTAGTAGAAGAGGCGGAACCGCCGATTCGACGGTGCGCCGCCGGTACGGCCGTGCATGTTCACGCCGACCTCGTCGGCGTGGAAGCCCTGATTCGACGCGAGGACGAGCGCCTCGACGGTGTCGCCCATGTACTCCGTCGGGTAGGTGACCGCGAAGAACTCGAGCAGCGGGCGCGAGAAGGCGCGAAAGCCCGACGTCGTGTCGGTGAAGTCGCGGCCGACGAGCGTGCGGACGATGCGGCGCAGGATGCGCATCCCGAGACGGCGGACGGGGCCGACCGGGTAGGTGACGGCGCCGCCGGCGGCGAAGCGGCTGCCGATCATCAGGTCCGCGCCGGCGTCGAGGCCGGCGATCAGCTTCCACACCTCGGTCGGGTCGTGCTGGCCGTCGGCGTCGAACTGGATGGCCCGGTCGTAGCCGTTGCGGACGGCGTAGCGGAAGCCGGTCTGCAGCGCGCCGCCCACGCCGAGGTTGAACGGGAGCGACAGCACCGCGACGCCGCACCGGGCGGCGACGCAGGCGGTCGCGTCGCGCGAGCCGTCGTCGACGACGAGCACGTCGAAGTCCGGCAGCTGCGTAGCGAGGTCGGCCAACACTCTGGGGAGCGATGCCTCCTCGTTGAGCGCCGGGATGATCACGAGCGTCCGCGCCGTGGCCGTCACGCGCGCGACCTGCCCTCGGCGGCGGCGACGGCTGCCTCCTGGCGGTATCCGGCGAGGCCGCCGGCCCGCAGGCGCAGCGCCGGCCGTTCGACGACGTAGTAGCTGACGGTCGCGGACAGGACGCTCAGCCCGGCGACGAACACGACGAAGCCGGCCAGCGTCGAGCCGGTCAGGGCGAAGCGCGGGTTGCCCGTCCAGTCGAAGTACTTGTCGATCCAGAACTCGTGCCAGAGGTACACGCCGTACGAGACCAGCCCGAGGTAGCGGACGACGGGATTGCGCAGGAACCCGCGGACCACCCCGCGCTCCTGCGGCCCGAAGATGCCGGGGAGCAGCACGAAGAACGCGGTCAGGCCGTACGAGACGGTCCACGCCAGCCACTGCTTCGCGGTGAGGATCCCGTAGTTGGCCGGGATGTCGAGCTGCGTCGACGCGGCCCAGAAGCACACCGCCGCCAGCAGCCAGCAGACCCAGGGGTACCGGCCGGCGAGCTCGAACGGTCGCCACGCCCGCCGCTGCTGCACCACCCAGGCGCTCACGACCGCGAGGCCCATCCCGAGCGCGAACTCGTCGAAGAAGGCGGGCAGCACGTGCAGGCCGAGGTTCGTGTGCGACGGGTCGAAGTGGGCGAACAGCCCGCGCCACACGAGCCCGGTCACGTAGAGCACGGCCAGCCCGCCGAGCTCGACCGCGAGCCGGTTCGCGGCGCGCCGCGCGACGCGCCGGATCAGGAACGCCCACAGCGGCAGGAAGAGGTAGAAGCTGATCTCGACGCAGAGCGTCCACGCCTGCTGGATCCCGCCGAAGTGGTGGGCGACCGTGTACTGCTGGAGCAGCCCGTAGTACGAGACGAAGTCACCGAGGTCGTGGATGCGGTGCGTCGGCCCGTGCTGGAACAGCACGACGGCCGTCAACGCGACCCAGTAGGCCGGGAAGATGCGCAGGAACCGGCCCCGGAAGTAGCGCTGCAGGTGCGGGCCCGGCCCACCCTCGGCGAGATGGTCGGCGACGAAGGGCCGGTAGAGCAGGAAGCCCGAGATCAGGAAGAACACGGCGACGCCGACGTCGAGACGGAAGACGTACTGGCCCGCGTCGGTGTTGCGGAACACGAACCCGCTCGCGACCCCGACGTGCAGCAGCAGGACGGCGCCGGCCGCGAGCGCGCGGAAGCCGTCGAAGCACGGGAAGAAGACGCGGTGCGGATGCTTGCTAGTCGTCGTGTCCATCGGGAGGTTCCGGGTCCGCGTGGTCGACTGCCGCGCCCACCGTGACCGGCTCGGCCACGGCAGGAACTCCCGCGTCGTCGTCGGTCGTGTGCTCGCCCCGGTTCCGCAAGCACCCGATCGCGGCGTCGATCGCAACCGCGGCGAGCACCGTGATCGTGATCTCCGCCGGCGTACGATACCGAGTGTTGCCGAACGCGACGAGGACCGCGACGCAGACGACCACGATGGGCGCGATCAGGGGGACGAGCGTCACGCGGCGGCGCCGCAGCACGAAAGCACCGGCGATCGCGAGCGGCGCGAGCACGAAGTACTGACCGAGGGCGAGCCGCGCCGCCCACGAGCTGCCGTTCGCGTCGCGTCCCTCCAGCAGCTCGTACACGAGCGTCTGCCCCGCCTTGAGGTCGCCGACGGGCGAGCCCGGGTGGTACACGTCGAACGCCCGACCGAGTCGCGCCAGCAGCACGACGGGTAGCCGGTCGAGATGACCGTCGATGTAGTCGAACGCGCGCTTGCGCCAGTAGCGCGCCTGGTCGGACGCGTCGCCGGTGGGATGCGCGTCCTTCCCGTAGCAGGACGCGCTCCACCAACCCAGCCCGGGCCCGTAGTACGTGGCGTCGCAGTTCGCGCTCGCGAGCGTGATGTCACCGCCGCCCGATACCAGAATCGGGTGGTCGAACGCGAGCAGGTTGCGCACCAGCCACGGCGCCATCACGAGGATGGCGACGACGGCGCTCGCGGCGAAGACCCGCGGGCGTAGACCGGCGACCCACTCGCGCTTGGACAGGACGAGTGGGATGAGGACGAGGGGCAGGAACAGGATCACCTCGGCCCGCGTGAGCGACGCGAGACCGCACGCGACGCCGAACCACACGGCCCGCCACAGGTTCGGGGCGCGCCACAGCCGGTAGGCCAGGAGCACCGAGATCGCGACCATGAGCATCGTGATCGACTCGGACGTGACCAGCGGGTCCTGGATCCAGAGGTTCGCGTACACCGCGGCGACGACCGCGGCGACGATGCCGGCGCGCTCCCCCGCGTCCGCGCCGCCCGCCACCTCGCGGCCGAGCAGCCCGCACACGAACACGGTCGCGGCGCCGAGCAGACACGACGCGATCATGTGCACGTGGAAGCTGCGCCCACCGAACAGCGAGAAGACGGCGAGGTAGAGCGGGTACAAGGGCGGGTGGTCGGCGGCCGGACCGTTGGGAACGAGTCGCTGCACGCTGTGAGGCAGGAAGCGGTAGAAGCCGTGGCCGTCGACCAGGCCGTTCGCCTGGTGGTGGTAGAAGTACGCGTCGCCGGTGACGAGCTGGTCCCACTTGAAGATCACCGCGAACGCGATGCGCCACGCGAGCGCGAGCAACGTGATGACGACCAACCAGGTGAAGAACCGTCGTCTGCGATCGCGACCCGCCCGCCGTGCCCCCCGCTCGCCCACTCGCCCTCCGTTCAGGCTCGCGTGAGGTCCCGCGGGCGGGGGCGACGGTCGGGGACCCGATCCTTGAGCCGGAGCGCCGGTCGCTCGAGCGCGTAGTAGCTGATCGCCGAGGCGACGAGGGTCAGCGCGACCACGACGACGAACACCGAGACGAAGCGGGCGTTCGTGACCCAGCCGAGGGCGTCGTGGCGGGCGACGAGCTCGTCGAGGATCGGCTTGTGCCAGAGGTAGATGCCGTACGAGACGAGACCGAGCCACGCGACGACCGGCGTCCGCAGGAACCGACGGACGATCCCCTCGTCCTGCGGCCCGAACACGGCAGGGAGCACGAGGAAGAACGCGGTCGCGGCGTACAGGAGCTGCCGGCTCATCTCCTCTCGGGTCGTCAGCGTCGCGAGTCCGCGCGGGATGTCGGCGACCTTCGACACGACGAAGAACGCGACGGCGGCGGTGATCCAGCACAGCCACGGGTGGCGACCCGCGGCCGCGGCGGCCCGGGGGACGACACCGGTCTGCACGCTCCACGCGCTGACCACGGCGAGGAGCATCCCGAGCGCGAAGAGGTCGAGCTGCGCGGGCAGCCACAGCGTCGCCGGCGTCGACGACTCGTGCGTCGCGAGGAGGACGGTGTGCGTCGTCACGCCGGTGATCCACAGCACGGCGACCGCGGCGAGCTCCACCCGCAGCCGGTTGCGGGCGCCGGCCGCGACCCGGCGCAGCCCGAGCGCGAACAGCGGGAGGAAGAGGTAGAAGGTCACCTCGACGCACAGCGTCCAGGCCTGGACCAGCCCGTCGAGGACGTGGGCCTTCGAGTAGATCTGACCGAACCCGTACAGGTAGCCGATGTGGCCCCAGCCCGGCACCGGGATCGTCCCGACGACGATGAAGAACGTCAGCGCGAGCCAGTACGCGGGCACGATGCGCAGGAAGCGACGCCACCAGAACGGCAGCAGCCGAGGATGCGGCGTGCCCGCGAAGTGGGCCACGACGAACGGCCGGTAGAGGAGGAACCCCGACAGGACGAAGAACACGGCGACGCCGGCGTCCATCCGGGCGAAGAACGCGCCCAGGAACGTGCTCGAGTACGAACCCGTCGCGTCCGCGACGTGGGTGAAGATCACCATCACCGCGGCGATCGCGCGCAGGCCGTCCGCACACGGGAAGTGGGCCCGGTTGGCGACGACCGGCAGCCCGCTGTCGGCCGGGTGCGCGGGCGCCGCCTCGAGGGCGGCTTCGGGCTGGCTCACGGACGGTTCACGGGGCCGGGGTGGCCGGCGCGGGGCCGGCGACCCGGCGCCCGCCC
>DASRHL010000400.1:0-5880 GCA_035650535.1 Acidimicrobiia bacterium | reverse complement strand
ACGTAGAGGTCGCCGATGCCCTTCCGGAGCAGGGCCGCCTGCTCCTCGGCCACCGCCACCGCGACGCGCTGGATGGTGTTGAACGCGGCTGCGAGCTCGCCGAGCTCGTCCTTCGTCGTGACCTTGATCGGGTGGAGGTCGCCGAGCTCGCCAGGCTGGAGCTCACCACCCTTCGCGAGCGTGTCGACGAGGTGCGGCAACCGCTCCTCGGCGACCTCACGGGCCGCTTCGGTGAGCGCGCGCAGCGAACGGTTCACCGACCGGATCGTGATCCACGTCAGCACGAGCACGAGCAGCACGAGGCCGCTGACCCCGAGGCCGTACCACAGCACACCGCTCAGCGCCGCGGACTCGAGGTCCGACGCCTTGGCGTCGATCACGCGCTGCACCGCGGCGATCCCGCGCCCGAGGTACTGCTCCTTCGCCTGCCACGCCGAGAAGTAGAAGTCGGGCGACATCTGCGTCTTCGGGAACGCGGTCGGCAGCGTGTTGCCGTCCGCGGCGCGCATCAGGTCGTCGGGAGGAGGCGTCGCGCGCACCTTCTCGAACGCCGCGCGCGCCGACGGCGTGGCCGCGGCGCGGAACTTCGCGACGTCGGCGCGTTGCGCCGTGATCGCGGAGACCCAGTTCGCGAGCTGGTCGGACGACCCGGTCACGACGTACGGGAGCACGATCTCGGCCTCACGCGCGCTGTCGAGCTGCTCACGCCGGAGGTCGACGACGCCGAGCATGGACGCCGAGAGGTCGCGGTTCGAGAGATCGCGCGCCACCAGATCGCTGACGGCGAGCGTGTCGTTGCCGAGATCGAGGAACGTGGCGCCCGCGTTCGCGGCCTCCGCGGTGTGGCCGTCGACCTGGTCGCGGGTGGTCCGGATCGTGTTGCGGAGCCGGCCGACGAGCGTGCGCCAGCTCTCCAGCGTTCCCGCCGCGACGTTGCCCTCGGCGAGCGCCGGGCCGGAGTTGGCGAGCTGGTCGACCGCCTGGTCGGTGTCGTGGCGGGCCCGGGTCAGCCGGGCCGCGACGTCGGGCGCGTGCGCCGCGTTCGCCCAGGTCGTGAGCACACCCTCGGTCTCGAGGCTCGCGGTGACGCTCGTGAGCGCGTCGTTCGGTCCCCGCAGGCGACCGTACTGACGCTGGGCGTCGAGGTCGGACATGCGCCCCGCCATCCCGAAGGTGGCGAAGCCGAGGATCACGAACAGCGGGATGCTCACGACCAGGATCAGCTTCGACCGCAACGGAAGCTTGGTGAGCATCCAGCACTCCCCGGTGGACACGCCGAGTGCGCGAGGGCGCGCACGTTCTCTCGGGGATTTCGGCCTCCGGCCGGACCGACTTGAGAGCGCCGGGCGCCCCGCGGGCGCCGGGGGCGGCTAGTCGCCCGCTCGGGCCTGCATCGCCTCGAGCTCGTCGACGGTCATGAGGACGGCTCGGGCCTTCGAGCCCTCCGACGGGCCCACGACGCCCCGGCGTTCGAGGAGGTCCATGAGCCGGCCGGCCCGGGCGAAGCCGACCCGCAGCTTGCGCTGGAGCATGCTCGTCGACCCGAGACCGCTGCGGACGACGAGCTCCATCGCCTCGACCAGCAGGTCGTCGTCCTCGTCGGCGTCGCCGCCCGCCTTGGCGCCGGAGCCGGCCGCCTCGTCGGCGACCCCCTCCACGTAGCGGGCCCCGCCGGCCTGGCGCTTCCAGTGGGCGGCGACCTTGCGGACGCACTCCTCGTCGACCCAGGCCCCCTGGATCCGCTGGGGCCGGCTCGAGCTGGCGGTCAGCGCGAGCAGGTCGCCCTGGCCGATCAGCTTCTCGGCGCCGGCCTGGTCGAGGATCACGCGCGAGTCGGCGATGCTGCTGACGGAGAACGCGAGCCGGCTGGGCACGTTCGCCTTGATGACGCCCGTGATCACGTCGACCGAGGGTCGCTGGGTCGCGATCACGAGGTGGATGCCGACGGCCCGGGCCATCTGGGCGATGCGGCAGATGCTGGCCTCGACGTCGCGGGCGGCGACCATCATGAGGTCGTTGAGCTCGTCGACGACGATCACGATGAAGGGCAGGCGCTCGTAGCCCTTGCCGGTCACGGGGTCGGGGTCGTCGGGGCTCGGCAGCTCACCGCGGTCGTACATCGCGTTGTAGCCGGTGATGTCGCGGACGCCGACCTCGGCGAGCAGCTCGTAGCGCAGGTCCATCTCGCGGACCGCCCAATCGAGGGCGTTGGCGGCCTTCTTCGGGTTCGTCACCACCGGGGTCAGGAGGTGGGGCAGGTCGTTGTACGCGCCGAGCTCGACGCGCTTCGGGTCGACGAGGATGAGACGCACCTGCTCGGGCGTGCATCGCATGAGCAGCGACGTCACGAGCGAGTTGATGCAACTCGACTTGCCCGCGCCCGTCGCGCCGGCGATGAGGACGTGCGGCAGGGTCGCGAGGTTGAGCATGACCGCCCGGCCGGCGATGTCACGCCCGAGGCCGACCTCGAGGGGGTGTGTCGCCGCCTTCGCCTCGCGCGACGCGAGGATGTCGCCGAGGGTCACGAGCTGGCGCTGCTTGTTGGGAACCTCGACGCCGATCGCGCTCCGCCCGGGGATGGGGGCGAGGATGCGGACGTCGGCCGAGGCCATGGCGTACGCGATGTCGTGGCCGAGACTCGTCACGCGGTTGACCTTCACCCCGGGCGCGAGCTCGAGCTCGTAGCGGGTGACGGTCGGCCCGACGGTCATGCCGACCAGCCGGGCGTCGACCCCGTGCTGGTGGAGCGCGCCCTGGAGCACCTCGCCGCCCTGCTGCACGAGGCGCGGGTCGGCGCCCTTGGCGTTCCCGCGCTTCAGGATGTCGGGCGGCGGGAGCTTCCAGTCGCCGGGGTGGTAGCCCGAGCCGAGGTCGAGCGCGGTCTGGTGACCGGGTGGCGCGTCGACGACGGGAACGTCGACGACCGCGGGCGCGGCGGGCGCGGGAGGCGCCGTGCTCGCCCGGGGAGATTCGGGCGCGAGGTCGGCCTCGACGTCGTAGAGGGTGATCGTCGGCTCGGTCCGGTCGGCCGGGGCGGGCGAGCCCGCCACGGCCTCGGCCCCGGCGGGCTCGGCGGCGCCGGCCGCGGGGACGGTCCGCGTCGTCCCGGCGAGGCGGCGCAGGCCGTGCCCCAGGGAGGTCACGACGCGCCGCATGGGAACACCGGAGGCGAGGAGCGCACCGAGGCTCCCGAGCCCGGCCAGGACCACGGCGGCACCCACGATCCCGGCGGCCGCCGAGAGCGGTTCGGCGACGGCGGCGCCGAGCAGGCCACCCGCGTCGCGGACGCCGTCGAGCGAGGTGTCGACGGACGGGCTGCCGCCGATCAGGTGCAGGACGCCGACCGTCGCCAGCCCGAGCAGCGCGATGCCGATCCCGACCCGCAGGGGAGCGGGTTCGGCCGGGGCGCCGGGAGCCGCGTCGGCCGCGGTCACCGGACCGCGGGTCTCAGGTTCACACGGCGGGTTCCGCCGGCTGCGGGGCCCGCTGCGGAAGCACAGGACGGCGACGACGACGCACACGGGCGGCACGGCGTACTTGGCGACCCCGAACACGGCCCCGAAGCCGTCGGCCAGCGCCGAGCCGACGGCGCCGGCGGCGTCGGAGACCAGGCCGAGCGTCGTGAGGACGGCGAGGACGAGGAGCGCGACGGCGGCGGCGTCCGCCCGGTGGCCGGCGAGCTGGCGGCCGGCCTCGTCACGGTGGCGCTCCCAGACCGACGGCCGGGGCGGCGGCGCCGCCCGTCGGGTCCGTGGCGCCGCGGCCCGCCGGCGGGCCGTCCGGCTCGTGGCCGCGCGCCCGCGAGACGGCTTGCGCCGGGCGCTGGTCCGGGAGGGCATCGCTACCCGCTCCCGGCGCGACGCGCCGGGCCGCTCGGCCCCCGCTCCCTGCTCCGCGGGATACCTGCTCCGCGACGCTCGCTCATGCGGTCACGCTAACACCGGCCCCACTGGCCACAACAGGACCTCCCGCCCCAGCGGAGGCCGCGAGGGGTCAGAGGGCGCTCGTGTAGCCGCCGTTGACCGGGTACACCTGGCCGGTGATCCACTCCCCGGCGTCGCTGCAGAGCAGCACCGCCAGTGGCGCCGGGTCGCCGACCCGCCCCAGCCGGCCGACCGGGTAGGCGGCCAGGATCCGCCGTTCGAGCTCGGGGTCGCCCCCGTCGGGGCCGTGGCCGTGCTTCATCGTCCCGAGCGAGATGCAGTTCACGGTGACGCCGGCGCGCCCGACCTCGGCCGCCAGGCCACGGGTGAAGCCCATCGCGCCCGCCTTGGCCGCGCCGTACACCACCTGGCGCCGCTCCCCCTTGCGGCCGGCGTCGGACACGATCGTGAGGATCCGGCCCCAGCCCCGCGCGATCATCGCCGGCAGGTACCGCCGCGTGACGTGGAGCACGCCGCCGAGGTTGACCTTCAGCACCGGGTCCCAGTCGTCGGGTTCCGACTCGGCGAAGGGCACCAGCCGCAGCCCGCTCGGGCCGAACGCCCGCACCCCGCTGCCCGCGTTGTTGACGAGGATGTCGACGGGACCGGTCTCGTCGGCCATCGCCGCGATCGACGCGGGGTCGGTCACGTCGGCGACCACGGCGTGGGCCGTGCCGCCCTCCTCCTCGATCCGCTGGACGACGCCCTTCGCGCGCTCGAGGTCGACGTCGTTGATCCACACCTCCGCGCCCGCCCGGGCCATGAAGATGCCGATGGCCCGCCCCATCCCCGCGCCCGACCCGGTGATCACGGCGGTGCGCCCTCCGAGCAGGTTCGACCAGTCCCGGGCCGGCGGCATGTCCGGTCACACCTCCATCACGACGGGGACGACCGCCGGACGGCGGCGGGTGCGCTCGGCGATGAACCGCCCGAGCGCCTTGCGGGCGTGCCGGCGAAGCGTCTCGAAGTCGGTCGCGCCCTCGGCGGCGGCCTCGGCGAGCGACGCCCGCACGGCCTCCTTCGCGTCCTCGATCACGCCGTCGGCCTCGGCCTCGTAGATCCACCCGCGGGTGACGATCTCGGGGCCGGTGACGATCTCCCCGGTCGCCGCGTCGACGGTGACGATCACGACCACCATTCCCTCCGCGGCGAGGTTGCGCCGGTCGCGCAGCACCCCCTGGTCGACGTCGCCGACGATGCCGTCGACGTACATGTACCCGGCGGGGACGGCGCGCCGCTCGACGTCGAGCGCGCTGCGGTCGAGCGTCAACACGTCGCCGTCCTCGCAGACCAGGACGCGCGAGGGCGGGATGCCGACCGCCTCCGCCAGCCGGGCGTGGTGGACCATGTGCCGGTACTCGCCGTGCACGGGCACGAACCACTCGGGGCGCACGAGGTTGAGCATGAACTTCAGCTCCTCTTGTGACGCATGACCCGAGACGTGCACGGCGGCGGTCCGCTCGTGCATGACGTCCGCCCCGGCGCGGTGCAGCGAGTCGATCACGCGCGCCACGTTCGACTCGTTCCCGGGGATCGCGTGCGCGGAGAGGATGACGACGTCGTCGCCGCTGACCTTGACGAACTTGTGCTCGTGGGCGGCCATGAGCGCGAGGGCGCTCATCGGCTCACCCTGCGATCCGGTACAGATCACGCACACCTCGCCCGGCGCGTAGCGCGCGGCGTCCTCGATGTCGATCACGCGGTCGGACCGGAGCGCGAGGAGGCCCATCTCGCGGGCGAGGGTCACGTTCTGGGTCATCGACCGCCCGAGGAACGCGACCCGCCGACCCGATTCGATGGCCGCGGTCGCGACCTGCTGCACCCGGTGCAGGTGCGAGGCGAAGCTCGCGACGATGACCCGGCGGTCGGGATGGTCGCGGAGCACACCCCGGATCACGGGTCCGACGGTCGACTCCGACGGCGTGGAGCCGGGACGCTCGGCGTTGGTCGAGTCGGA
>DASRHL010000399.1:0-5696 GCA_035650535.1 Acidimicrobiia bacterium | reverse complement strand
CCCCCAAGCGTCGCCGGGAGATGCGCCGCAAGGGCCAGGTGGCCCGGTCGGTCGAGCTCCCCCAGGCCGTGGTGCTCGGCATCGTCGTCGCGCTCCTGCCGGTGACGGCCCGCCACCTCGGCTCCACCCTCTCCACCGACTGGCACCTCGCCATCGACCGGGCCGGCACCGCCGGGCCGGAGGTGGCGGTCTCCCTCCTCGGCCACTCGTTCGCCGACGCGGCCATGGCGGTGGCCCCCCTGATCGCGGCGCTCGCCGCGTGCAGCGTCGTGGCCCAGGTCGCGGTCGCCGGGCCCCGACCCAACCTGTCGCTCCTGCGGCCCAAGTTCCAACGGATCAGCCCCAAGTCGGGCATCAAGAAGCTCGTCTCCAAGCAGGTGGTGTGGGAACTGCTGCGCACGGTCGCCAAGCTCGGCGCCCTTTTCCTCCTCGCCTACGGCACGTGGAAGGCAGGCGTGGCCAAGCTGCTCGCCTCGCCGACCACCCTCACGGGCACGCTCTCGACGACCGGCGCCACCGTGCGCGGGCTGCTGTGGCGGGTCGCTGGACTCTCGCTGCTCGTCGGTGTGGCCGACGCCGTGGTCAGCCGGCGGCGTCACAACAAGACGATGCGCATGACGAAGCAGGAAGTGCGCGACGAGCACCGCCAGACGGAGGGCAACCCGCAGGCCAAGGCCCACCTGCGCAGCCGGGCCGTCAAGCTGTCGCGCTCCCGCATGATCGCGGCCGTCGCCAAGGCCGACGTGGTGCTGACCAACCCGACCCACCTGGCCGTGGCCCTCGCCTACGACAGCGGCAGCCCCGCGCCGGTCGTGGTCGCCAAGGGCGCGGGCGTGATCGCGGAGAAGATCCGGGGCGAGGCCCGCCGCTGCGGGGTGCCGCTCATCGAGAACAAGCCGCTCGCCCGGGCGCTGTTCCGCGCCTCGGAGATCGGCGACATGGTGCCCGTCGCGTTCTACCGGGCCGTGGCCGAGGTGCTCGCCGTCGTGTACCGGGCCAAGCGAAGGCCGGCGTAGTCGATGCCGTCGACCATGTCCCGCAACAGCCGCCTGGCGCAGATGGCGGTGCCCCTGCTCGTCGTCGGCATCGTCGTGGTGATGATCGTGCCACTGCCGACGATGCTGCTCGACCTGTTCCTCGCGTCGAGCATCTCGCTGTCGGTGCTCGTGCTCCTCACGGCCATGTTCGTGAAGGACGCGCTCGAGTTCTCCGTGTTCCCCGCGCTCCTCCTGATCACCACGCTGTTCCGCCTGGCGCTCAACGTGTCGTCGGCCCGCCTCATCCTGCTCAACGGCTTCGCCGGCAAGGTGATCGAGGCGTTCGGCCACTTCGTGGTCGGGGGCAACCTCGTCGTCGGCCTGGTGATCTTCCTCATCCTCGTTGTGATCCAGTTCGCGGTGATCACCGCCGGCGCCGGCCGCGTCGCCGAGGTGGCGGCCCGCTTCACCCTCGACGCCATGCCCGGCAAGCAGATGGCGATCGACGCCGACCTCAACGCCGGCCTCATCACCGACGAGCAGGCCCGCCGTCGCCGTCGCGAGATCTCCCTCGAGGCCGACTTCTACGGGGCGATGGACGGCGCGTCGAAGTTCGTCAAGGGCGACGCGGTGGCGGCCGTCGTCATCGTCGCCATCAACCTCCTCGGCGGCTTCGCCGTCGGGGTGCTCCAGCACCATCTCTCGATCGGCGAGGCCGTGCAGCGGTACGCACTGCTGTCGGTCGGCGACGGTCTCGTGTCGCAGATCCCGGCGCTGCTGATCTCGATGTCGTCCGGCCTCATCGTGACCCGCGCGGCCACCGAGGCCGACCTCGGGACCGACCTCCTGCAGCAGTTCACGCGCTACAAGCGCGCCCTGCAGGTCGGTGGCGGGTTCGTCATCGCGCTCGCCCTCATCCCCGGGCTGCCGAAGCTGCCGTTCGTCGTCGTCGGCGCCTGCGCACTCCTCGTCGCCGGGCGCTTGCACGACGAGCCCGAGCCGGGCGAAGGCGCCCGGGCCGCGCTCGCTGCCGGCACGGCACCCGCGGCCGAGATCGTCTCGCCCGACTCGCCACAGGCGCTCGCAGCCGAGATGCGCGTCGAACCGCTCGAGCTGGAGATCGCGTACGACCTCGTCGACCTCGTCGACCCCGCGCGCGGCGGCGACCTCCTCGACCGGGTGCGCGCCCTCCGGCGCAAGCTGGCCGTCGAGCTCGGCGTCGTCATCCCGCTCGTGCGGACGCGCGACAACCTCGAGCTGCCGCTCTCGACGTACGCGATCCGCGTGCACGGCGTCGAGCTCGGTCGGGGCGAGGCACCACCCGGCTGCGTGCTCGTCCTCGGCGACGACCTGACGCAGTTCCCGGGCTCGGCGACCCGCGAGCCGGTGTTCGGCCTGCCCGCGGTCTGGATGCCCGCCGAGGCCCGCCAGCAGGCCGAGCTCGCGGGCGCGACCGTCGTCGACCGGGCGTCGGTGATCACGACGCACCTGGCCGAGATCGCCCGCACGCACGCCAGCCGGCTGCTGTCGCGCCAGGACGTCAAGTCGCTGCTCGACATGGTGCGCGCGACCGACTCGGTCGTCGCCGACGAGGTGTCGTCGTCGGGCCTGACGCTGGGCGAGATCCAGCGGGTCCTGCAGGAGCTCCTCGACGAGGGTGTCGCCGTGCGCGACCTCGTCCGCATCTGCGAGGCGCTCACGGCCCGCGCGGCCGCGACCCGCGACCCGGAGATGCTCGCGGAGGCGGCACGGGGCGCGCTCGGCCCCGCGATCTCCGCGGCGCACGCCGTCGACAACCGGCTCCCGGTGATCACGCTCGAGCCCCTCACCGAGCAGGCGCTGCTCGAGCAGCTGCGGCCGACCGAGAGCGGCGTGGTCCTCGCGCTCGACCCCAACGTGGCCGAGCTGCTGGCGACCGTGATCACCCGCGAGGCCGAGTCGGCGGAGCAGCGCGGCGACATGCCCGTGCTCGTCTGCTCGCCGCGGCTGCGGCTCCCGCTGCGCAAGCTCGTGCGGATCAGCTCGCCACGGCTTCCCGTTCTGTCGTACCAGGAGCTCGGGCCGCAGCTCGAGCTCGACACCGTGGGGGTGGTGAACCTTGCGAACGCTCCGGTTGGCGGGTGACAGCCTCGAGGGTCTCCTCGAGCAGGTGCGCCGGGAGCACGGCGACCGGGCCCGCATCGTCGAGGCGAACAAGTGCCGTACCGGCGGCATCGCCGGGTTCTTCGCGCGCGAGAGCTTCGAGGTCGTCATCGAGCTCGACGACGGCCCCGACCCCGAGCCGGCCGGCGCCGCCGCTGCGGTCCCGGCGCCGAACGGAGCGCCCACGCACGCGCCCACGTCGGTGATCGAGCTGGCCGAGGCCGTCAACGAGATGGAGCGGGCGAGCGCGGTCGCCGGCCCGCCGCCCGCGGCCGCCGAGCCCGCGGCGCCGGTGTCGACGGAGACCGAGGCGTTCGCGTCGCTGCTCGCCCGCCTCGCCCGCGACGTCGACCCGGTCGAGGCCGAGCGCCTCCTCGCCGCCGAGCCGGTCCCCACCGCGACGACGCGCGCCGCGGTCCCGGTCGCGGCCGCACCGTCCGCCGCGGCCGCGGCCGCGGCCGCGCCACCCGTGCCGGCCTTGCCGGTGGTGCCCGAGCTCGCCCGGCTCGGCCTGCCGGCGGAGCTGTGCGGTCCCGCCGGCGAGCGCGACCTCCGGCTCGTGCTCGCGGACCGCCTGCGCACGCTCCCGCCGGCGCCGCCGATCCCGCACGCCGCGGGGTCGGTCCTCGCGGTCGTCGGCGACGCCGACCGGGCGCTCGCGCTGGCCCAGGACCTGGCCCGCGAGCTCGGTCTGGAGGCCGGCGACGTGCTCCTGGCGACCCCCGAACCCGAGTCGCGGCGCGTCCCGGCCTGGCTCCACCTCGACAACCGTGACACCGCGGGCGATCGGCGCCGGAGCTGGTGGCGGCGCGAGCGGCTCACGCTCGTCGCCGTCGACTCCGCGTTCGGGATGCCGACCGGCTGGGCCCGGCGCATGCTCGACGCGCTGGAGCCGACGCTGACCTGGGGCGTGGTCGACGCGACGTGGAAACCCGAGGACGTCGAGCACTGGAGCGACGGGCTCGGCGGCATCGACTCGCTCGCGGTGCAGAACCTGCACGCGACCACGTCGCCCGCCGCGATCCTCGGGATCGACGTGCCCGTCGCCCGTCTCGACGGTGCGGCGGCGACCCCGTCGGCCTGGTCGACGCTGCTCGCCGAGCGGCTCGCCGCCTGAGGAGTCCGCCGATGAGCCCCGAACGCCGCTTCGGCGTGACGCTGTTCCTCTCGCTGGCGCTCTGGTTCCCGACGCTGCAGGAGCTGCTCGCCGACAACGTCGCACTGTCGACCGCGCTGACCCGCTACGCGCTCGGGCTCGCGGCCGCGTGGGTCGGCGTCGCGGTCGTCGACCGGCTGCTGTCCGGCTACCGCGACGCGAACCTGGCCAAGACCCGCGTCAGCTTCCTGCGCCGCGCGAGCGACGTCCTCTCCGAGCAGCGCCCCGCCGACGCCGAGCCCCGGGACCCGGACGGCGGCTGACACCGGTCTTCTTGGCACGCTGAACGCCGAATAGCGACGTCCAGCGTGCCAAGAACGCCGAGTGGCGGGCGGTCAGCGGACGACGAGGGTGAGGCGGCCGTCGCCGTAGCCCTCGACAAGGACCGCGAAGTCGCGGCGGGCGGCCGGTTGCTCGATGAGCGCCGTCACCGGGTCGGGGACGTCGCCGGGAATCGGGTACACGCCGTCCTTGCGGAGGTGCGGCGTGTCGTGGGTGTTGAAGAGGCGCGTCATGATGTTCGCGACCTCGTCGAAGTTCTCGAGGAGCATCTCCTCCTCGAACCGGTTCCTGCGCAGCGACTCCTTGACGATCGTCGCCGGCATCATCGTCAACGACGCGCCGAGCGACGCGGCCAGCGCCAGGTCGGCGATCAGCGCCACACCGACCTCGCCGTCGTCGCCCACGAAGTCCGCGACCGCGCCGACCGTGTCGTCCTCGAGCTCGAGGCGCGACGTCTTGTCGATCGAGACCGACCGGCCGACGAGGTCCATCAGCAGGTCCCGGATCGCTTCCTGGATCGGCATCGGGTACTTGGTGGGCATGGTTCCGCGTGGGGTCTCAGACGACGCCGTTCAGGAGCTCCTGGAAGGCCTCTCCCGTGAACGGCTTGGCGAGGAAGGCCTGGGCGCCGGCGGCGATCGCGGCTTCGCGCATCGCCGGCTGCGTCTCGGAGGTGACGAACCCGAACGGCACGTCGGATCCCTGGGCCCGGAGGACCTTCAGGAACTCGATGCCGTTCATCTCGGGCATGTTCCAGTCGCACAGAACGAGCACCGGCTGCTCGTTCGCGATGAGCTCGAGGGCCTGCGCACCGTTCTCGGCCTCGAGGAACTCCGCGTCCGGCTCGATCTGGCTCACGTTGCGCTTGACGATCATCCGCATCGCCCGGCTGTCGTCGACGACGAGGATCTTCATCTCTTCGTACCCCCTGTTCAGGCAGCGGACGCGTGCGAGTCACGGTCCTGGCGTACGAGCAACTTGACCCGGAACGGCTTTCCCTCGCAGTCGAAGACGAGGACCGTGTGCACCCCGCTCCCCGGGACCGCGATCCGGAAGTCGGCGCCCTCGGCGACCGTGGGGAGCGAGAGCTTGCACTCGCCCTCGATCATCCCCTTCACGTTGCCGCCGACCATGTTGGC
>DASRHL010000398.1:0-4305 GCA_035650535.1 Acidimicrobiia bacterium | reverse complement strand
ACCGTCTGGTCATGCTGCTCGCCGGCGTGTCGTCGATCCGCGAGGTCATCCTCTTCCCGCACCTGCGTCCCGAAGCGGGCGAGTTCGACGACGACGGCGACGACGGCGACGACGGCGACGGGAACGACGAGGGAACGTCGTGAAGCGGGTCCTCGTCACCGGGATGGGTGGGCATCTCGGGACGCGTGCCGCGCAGCTGCTCGAGCAGCGCGACGACGTCGAGGCGATCGTCGGGTGCGACTTCATGCCGCCGCGGCGGCGGCTGCGACGCGCCATCTTCAAGCGCATCGAGCCCCGCGACCGCGACCGTCTCGTCACGTTCGTCACCGAGTTCGCGCCCACGGCGGTGGTCCACTTCGGCGTCTACGAGCCTGCCGCGAGGATGGGTCTGCACCGCGCGCAGGTGAGCACCGAGGCGTGCACCGTCGCCGCTCTCGGCGCGGCCGCGCGAACGGGAATGCTCGAACACATCGTCCTGCGCAGCGGTCTCGAGGTGTACGGCCGGGGCCGCGGCACCCCGCTCACTCCCGACGAGGACGCGCCGCTCGATCCCACCTCGCCGTACGGCATGTCGTTGCTCGAGGTCGAGACGACCGCCGCGGGCATCGCCCGCCGCCACGACGTGCGCGTCGCGTCGCTGCGCTTCGCGCCCGTCTCGGGTTCGCACGCGCCGAGCCCGCTGGGCCGGCTGCTGCGCCTGCCGCTGGTCCCGGTGCCTGCCTTCGTCGATCCGCCCTTCCAGCTCCTCGACACGGAGGACGCGGCCCGAGCCGCGGTCGAGGCCCTCGTGCGCGGCGCCCACGGGCCCTACAACGTGGTCGGCCCGGGCGCCGCGAGCCCGTGGCAGGCCGTCCGCCTCGGCGGCCGGGTCCCGCTCCCCGTGAGCGGCCCGGGATGGTTGCTCGCTCGCCGCCTCTCGGAGGTCGCGGGCGCGCCGATCCCACCGCACACGCTCGCCCTCATGCGCCAGGGACTGACCGCCGACGGCGGTCACGCGACGAGCGCGCTCGGGCTGGGCGCGATGGTGCCGACCCAGGTCGTCCTCGACGACCTGTTCGAGTGGGCGACGGTCACACCCATCGCCCGCGCGGAGCGGAGAGTCGCGTGAGCGAGGCGGGTGTCCCGCCGAGCCGCGACGGGGCCCGAGCGGCCCGGCGCTTCGCGCCGGGAGCGGGAGTGTGGAGTCGCGTGAGCGAGGCGGGTGGGTCGGCTTGACGGCGAGCGTCAACTACGGGATCGACGCCGACCGTGTGCTCGCGGTCGACGCGCCGCTCCAGGCGGTGGCGCGCCGGATCGACGGTCGGTACGCGGTCGACGAGTTCGGCGGCGACCCGCATCTGCAGGACATGGTCCTCCCGATCGCGCTGGCCGGGCTCCGCTTCGAGGTCGAGCACGGCGAACGCATCCCGCGCCACGGGCCGGCGCTGCTCGTGGCGAACCGCAGCTTCGCGGTCGGCTCGTTCGAGCCCGCGGTGCTCGTCGCGGCCGTGCGGCGCGTCGCGCGTCGCCGTCTGCGTGTCTTCGGCGTACCGGAGCTGCCGATCGCCGGCGTCTGGCTGCACAAGCTCGGTTCGATCGGGCGGCGACCGCACGACGTCGCCACCCTCCTCCGGGCCGGCCACCTCGCCGTCGCGCCGCTCGCGCCGACGTGGGTCCGTTCCGCCCCGGGCGACCCGCCCCGGGGCCTGCTGGCGGCGACGCTGGGCTTCCCCGTCGTCCCGCTCGCGGTCACGCCGGGCGGACCGCTCGGGACGCCGTTCGGAACGTGGCGCGTCGCCGTCGGCGAGATGCTCGCGCCCCCCGCGGGCACCCGGCCCGGCGACCAGCTCGCTGCTGCCGAGCTCGCCGAACAGGTGCGTTCCGCGATCCGTGACCTCCTCGAGCAGACCCGGGCGGCGTCGTGAGGCGCGCCGTGGCATCGGACGGGACACCGATCGCGTACGACGCCTACGGGCGCGCGAACGGGACGCCGGTCGTCATGATCCAAGGCCTCGGAACCGATTCACGGGGCTGGGCGCTGCAACGCTTCGCCTTCGGTCGTCGGCACCGCTGCTACGCGATCGACAACCGCGGAGTCGGTGGCACCTCGAACGCGCCGCGGCCGTTCTCGCTCGAGCAGATGGCGGACGACGCCGTCGCCGTGATGGACGCCGAGGGCGTCGACCGCGCGCACGTCATGGGCGCGTCGATGGGTGGCGTCGTCGCGCAGATGCTCGCGGTGCGGCATCCCGATCGGGTCCGCTCGCTCGTGCTCGCGTGCACCTCGTGCCGCCATCACGAGTGGCGCCGGGAGCTGTTCGCCGAATGGGCCGACGCGGTGTCGGAGCGCGGGATGGGCGCGCTCGCGGGTGACGGCCTCGTCTGGCTCGTCGGTCCGCGCCTGCACCGCCGGTTCGGCCTCTGGATCAACCTGCTGGCGCGCATCCTGTTGCAGGGTTCGCCCGAGAACTTCGTCGCGCAGGTCCAGGCGATCCTCGACGCGTCCGACGAGCTGCGGTTCGAGCTCGCGACGATCAACGTGCCGACGCTGGTGATCACGGGGTCCCAGGACCTGCTCACGCCCCTCGGCGACGCCGAGGAGCTCGCCGAGCTGATCCCGCGTGCCCGGTTGCAGGAGCTGCGGGGCGCCGCGCACGGCCTCATGGTCGAGCAGCCCAACGCGTACAACGGCGCGGTGTTGCGCTTCCTCGCCGAGGTCGACCACGGTGTCGCCGAGCCCGGGGCCGAAGCGGGTTCGTCAGCTGGTCCGGTCGACCAGCCCTTCGACCAGACGGCGTAGAGACGCCGTCACCTCGCCGTCGAGCCCGTCGGCGCCGTCGAGTGCCTCGCCCGCCTTCACGGCGTGGTCGCGGGCGACGGCCAGCGCGGCCGCGACCGACCCGTTCGCGGACGCCCGCTCCCGCGCCTCGGCGAGACGCTCGGGCTCGACGGGCCGCCCGAGCAGCTCGCGCAGGGCCGCGTCGTCGGCGAGCGCGTAGATGACCGGCAGCGTGTAGACGCCCTCGAGCAGGTCGTGCCCTGCGGGCTTCCCGAGGGTGACGTCGGTGGCGACGAGATCGAGGACGTCGTCGACGACCTGGAAGCACATGCCGAGGTGCCGGCCGTAGCTCGTCAACGCGTCGAGCGTCGGTTCGTCGACGGCCGACACCATGCCACCAATGCGACAGGACGACGCGAACAGCGCGGCGGTCTTCCCCTCGATCGCCGATGCATACGCCTCGGCGCTCCGGTCGACGTCGAACAGGTGCTGCAGCTCGAGAACCTGCCCGCGACACAGCTCGCCGATCGTGGCCGCCAGGAGGCCGGCGACCTCGGCGCCGAGCGACGCCGCGAGCGACGACGCGCGCGCGAGCAGGAAGTCGCCGGCGAGGATCGCGACGATGTTGCTCCACCGGGCGTTCACCGACGGCACACCCCGGCGGGTCTCGGCCTCGTCGATGACGTCGTCGTGGTAGAGCGATCCCAGGTGCACGAGCTCGACGCTGACCGCGCCGGTGACGGCCGCCTCCGACGCGCCGGCGTCCGCGCCGCCGGCCGCGTACGCCGCGCACAGCGTGAGCATGGGCCGGATCCGCTTCCCGCCGGCGGTCACGAGATGGGACGCGACCTCGTCGAGGAACCGGTCGGGGCTCCGGACGGCCTCGCGGAGACCCTCCTCGACCCGGTGGAGATCCGCAGGAAGCGGCGCGAGCTCCAGGGTCTCGGCGGGCCGCATCCCGCGAGGCTACGCATGCACACACCTCTTCTCCAAGCCAAGACTCTGGTCGCACTCGCTCGGCGCCGGGATACCCGGCGCCGCCCTTCGGGTCGCTCGTCGCTCCGTGACTCTGGTCGCACTCGCTCGGCCGGAACAAACCGCGGGCTCCGCGGGTTCGTAGTCCCTACGCGAGCGGTCGAAGAAGGCTCAGGCAGGGGAGCAGTTCGTCCGATAAGGAAGTGGCCCACGGGTCGCGGCCGCGGCGTCGGCCCGCGGCGTCGTTGTGTCGGTGTGCCGCTCGCGTGGCAGTGGGTAGTGGGGTGACAAGACGGCGTTCCTGGAGGCGGGCCCCCGGACTCCGGCGGTTACACTCGTCGGAGGAAGGTCGTCCGCCACCGCCGGCGACTCCGCCGATGATTCGGTTCGGGCGTCGACGGAAACGGAACTTGTGAAGAGCGGCGACAGCCGAAGGCGGTAAGGAATCAGGTGTTCGAACGCTTCACCGACCGGGCCCGGCGAGTGGTCGTGCTGGCGCAGGAAGAGGCGCGCCTGCTCAACCACAACTACATCGGCACCGAGCACATCCTGCTCGGGCTGATCCACGAGGG